>DASQFK010000031.1:0-33599 GCA_035633175.1 Methylotenera sp. | reverse complement strand
AGGGCGTGGTACACGGCTTTGTTCGGATTTGTTTGGCATCGGCCATCATAAAACCGAGTTTGTGATTTTTGATTATTGCCAAAACTTTGAGTTTTTTGATGTACAGCCTGACGGCGTAAAAACCAAGGCGATAAAAAGCCTGACACAATTGATTTTTGAGGCCAAGCTAGAAGTCGCGCTACTGGTGCGTGAAGGTGCGGAAAGTAGCGAGGATGAGCGTGCGCTGGCGGAGGCCTATATTGCCGATTTACACCAAACCATTGCCACGCTGGAAAGGTCGCGCTTTGTGGTGAAAGCCAAGCTGCGTTATGTGGTGGAATACTCAGAAAAAACGCGCTGGCAGAATATTTCTAAAGGCGACCTGCTGGACATTAATACGCATCTATCAGCCTTGGCCTTGCCCGCGAAAGAAGATGATGAACTTGCCAAACGCTTTGATATTTTGATATTGAATTATCAGCTAGCGTTACTTACTGCCGCTTACAGTACCGACCGTTTTATTTCTCAAATTAGCGGTACCGCAAAAGCATTATTGAAAAAGCAGAATATCCCCGCCGTGGCCAAGCAAGTGCATTTATTAAATGAGCTGCAGGTAGAGCAATTTTGGAAAACCATCAACATCAGCCGTTTGGAAATTCTACGTGTGGCGTTACGTGATTTGATTAAATATCTGGATAAAGAAACGCAACCGATTGTGGAAACCAACTTTGAAGACGAGTTGGATTTTAAAGGTGTGAAACAACATGATTTGATACCTGCTTATGGTCGCTTGAAAAGCTACAAGGATCGCGTGGAGTCGTATGTGCGCGAGCATAGTCATCACTTGGTGATACAAAAACTCAAGACCAATAAACCTATTACTGAAACAGAAGTTAATGCGCTGGAAACGATCTTATTTGATGGTGCTACGGTTGGCACCAAGCAAGAATATATTGAGACATATGGGGATAAACCTTTGGGCGTGTTTATCCGCAACATTGTTGGTTTAGATGTAAGTGCGGCTCAAGAAGTATTTGCTGAGTTTGTTCAAGCGGGTAACCTCAAAGCGGACCAAATGACGTTTATCAATAACATTATCAGCTACCTCACCAAAAACGGCATGATTGATAAAGCCATGCTATTTGAGCCGCCGTTTACCAATATCCACCAAGACGGTTTGATAGGTGTATTTGACGATACAAGCGCTAAAAAAGTAATTCAATTAGTAAGCGCAGTGAATGAAAACGCCCTAATTAAAGTTGGTTAAAGCTTCAGTTTCATAATGCGTGAAACAATGAGCGATAAGAAGACGGGATATTCTTGGATTCCATCGATCCAGTAACTGATTTTGCTGTTTGTAAATGGATATCTCTTCATGATTGTGGAAAAATCAATTCAACACCATTATCAGGAAGACCATACGATACCCTAAAAAATTTTATTTCTAGAAAATCAAACAAAGTACCCGCAAACTCTTTGATGAAGGGTTCTTCACAAAGTTTAGGAATTAGAGCAATGATCCTAGAAACAGACATTCTGCTTATCAAGGCTTAACCTTGCGCCATCGTAACTAATCTAAATCTCTATTCGATTTTTTGGAGTAGCCAAGCAGTCTCTGTTGACGCAATTTTTCCCTTCAATCCGTCAGCGACGCTCTTTCTTTCAACAGATTTCAATTGATAGGTAGCGCCATAATGTTGTTTTACTTCGTTTTCACTCACTGAAAATGGCGGGCCATCCATTAGTTCTTGATTGTATTCATAAGTGATAAGTAACTGCGGTGCAGCGTTGGTTATATTTATGAGATGTAAAGTATATTGTTCCCGTATGCTTAGAGGCAGAGCGACTAGCGCTGCGCGATCGTAAATCGCGTTTACGGGTCCAATATTTTCAACGGAGACATTAAAAATATCACCCACAAATATGTCGATATCTTTAGCACTGTAGTGGAGTAATGTGCCTACTTTAGAAATTTCTGGTTTTACGCCAAGTTCTTTAAACAACTCGTTAATTGCAAGTTCGCTCAATTCTGCGCCAACCACTCGATAGCCTTGCGCAAGTAACCATGCAAAATTACGTGTCTTGCCACATAAAGGCAAGAATACACGACTGCCCTCTGCCAGATTTAATTTATCAAAATGCTTGATTAGAAACTGGTTGGCTTCACTTTCATGGAATCTAATATCCCCTCGTTCCCATTTCTGATGCCAATAATCTGCTTCCATATTGTCTCCTTGAAAATCTAGTATAAATAATACGCTACCAACTGAAATGCAATGTTGTGCTTAATGCATTCTCAAACAATCCACGACACCATGCTCGACTAACTAATCTTCACTTCAAGAGGTCTAGCGGATAGAACCTCTTGATATGATTTTGAATTATCAGGAACAAAAAACTTGAAAGTATTATCTTTAACGTAAACCACCAGTTATATAAAGAGTTTCACCAGTAATCCAAGAAGAATCCTGTGAGGCAAAGAATACCGCTGCAGGTGCAATGTCATCTGGCTGTCCAATACGGCCTAATGGTGTGATAGCTTCCATCTCTTTGCGTCCCTCAATAAAGCCGGTTGCATGCAATCCTTCGGTTTCAACCATGCCAGGATTCACTGAGTTTACGCGAATTTTACGTGGTGCCAGTTCCTTAGCTAATGAACGCGTAACTGAGTCTACAGCGCCCTTAGTGGAGCTATAAACAGATAAGCCAGCTAGCCCTAATGAACTCACGACAGAGCTGATATTGACAATACTTCCACCTGCTGTATTGAAATGTTTGACGGCTTCTTGTGTGGTCAATAATAAGCCCAGAACGTTAAGATCAAATTGTTTATGAAAATGCTCTTCAGAGATTTCTTCAAGAGGCGAAGGTGTGTAAATGCCTGCGTTATTCACCAAAATGTCGATTGGTCCATAAGCATTTTTGGCGGCGGTAAATAAACGCTCAATATCAGTTTTTTTAGATACATCAGCTTTAACAGCCACAGCGTTGCCACCGCTGCGTACTATTTCAGCAACCACTTGTTCCGCAGCATTTTGGCTAGAAGCGTAATTCACTACAACTGAAGCTCCTTCTGCCGCGAGATGCTTGGCAATTGAAGCGCCAATACCTTTCGATGCGCCCGTTACTACCGCTACTTTGCCTGTTAATTTTTGACTCATGATAACTCTCCTGATTAAATGTGTTTCGTAAAATTGAACGACTTGCTTAATTACCAACGTTGAAACGAGTATATTGCTATTAATTAACAAGATAAATAAGGTAAAAATAGATAAACTGTATATAAAAAAGAGACAATAGATTGGGAGTTAAATGGATAGATTCGATACGATGTTGGCGTTTACTCGCGTGGTTGAACTTAACAGTTTTACCAAGGCGGCTCTGTCTTTGAATATTCCTAAAGCAACACTATCTGCTCAAGTAGCTAATTTAGAAAAACGATTGAACGTGAAACTCTTCCATCGCACAACCAGGCATGTCAGTGTCACTACAGATGGGGCTGTTTATTATGAACGGGCAATACGCCTGTTGAGCGACTTAGAAGAAACTGAATCTGTAGTAACTCAATCTAATCTTACTTATCGTGGAAGGTTGAGGGTTGATACATCCGGTACTTTAGGTCGCCAGATAATCTTACCTGCATTAAATGATTTTTTTAGACGATATCCTGAGATAGAACTAGAACTTGGTTGTACAGATAGAACTGTTGACCTACTTCAAGAAGGTATTGACTGCGCTATACGCGGTGGTATGCCGATTGATGAATCTTTAGTTGCTAGAAAACTTGTCGAGACAAGGTTAGTGACCTGCGCGACACCAACTTATTTAGAGCAACACGGTACGCCAAACACACTTGAAGATTTGAAACAACATATGGTGGTCAATTTTCTATCGCCAAGAACTGGGAAAGTGGTAGGGTTTAATTACTCAAATAAAGGTAAAAAAGTTGAAGTATACGGGCGTAGACGTATCGCAGTAAATGATATAGATTCTTGCGTAAGTGCCACGCTGGCTGATATCGGCATTGCGCAATTACCATTTTTTAGCGTAAGGGATCACTTACAATCTGGCAGCTTGGTTCGGTTATTAGCTGACTACCCTGGTGAATTAGCTACTGCTTATGTGGTCTATTTGCAAAATCGACATCTTTCGGCAAATGTAAGAGCTTTTATCGATTGGACGGTAAATCTTTTCGAAAAAGAACAACAAAATTATTTCAATTGTTGCCCAGATAATCAGATTTGCTGATGTTCAACTTCTATCAAGACATAAAAATCGTTGCCTGAATTGACTCCAGCTTCCACCGAATCTTGATTAACATAATCGTTACTGGGCAGTCTTTATGTTACATATCTAAATCAGTATGCCTTCTACTAGCACTGTATAAGACTCTTATAATCGTAGTATATGATAGACCTGCTTTCATCATCATGCCGGTAGCAGCTAAATAACCTTGATCACGAGCCATTTGAATACCTCTTTTGACATTAGCCTCTCGTATTAAATCAGTACGGCTTTTCAAGATTAATCCTTCCAAAAAGAGTTATTTTACAGTTTACTTAAAAAATTTATATGTTCGTTATAACACATATTTTTTATCAGTAACTTCGAAAGAAATACCTTTATTAGTCGGATGTTGATTGTCAGCCAAGGGCCGATTGACTATGAGCGACTGTTACGGACATTCATATTGAACATTCGAATAGCCTATTAATTATTAATGATCAAAAGGACTCTCACTCACCTCATTGCTTCGATTAATGAATTCAAATTAAAGCTGAGACTTAAGAAATATAGCAAGCTTATCTAATTACAAATCGTTATTAAATACCTTTTTCTTATTAGTGAATATAAAAAGTGAATTAGTGAATTAAAGATTTTCGAGATTGTCTCATTACAAAGGCTTAGGTGAGTTATGCCAATTCCTTATAACTATATGGAGCGTATCGCACCCTGCCGCTCATTATGCAGCACATCACCCCGCCGAAGGAGGACCAAGCCCTTCCGCTCATCTCCATGCGTTTTTTAATTGGCGGCGGAAAAATCGGTGTTTTGCTTCATGAAATGGACTGGTCCAAGACGCCTTTAGGGCGAATTGAGCACTGGCCGCAGCCCTTATGCTGTGCACTAAGCATGATGCTCAATTGCGGGCACCCCATGTTTCTGGCCTGGGGCCCGTCCCTGACATTCCTGTTCAACGATGCCTACCTGCCTATATTGGGTGCAAAAGGCTCTGATCCGATGCAGGCCTTAGGCAAGCCTTTTTCTGAACTTTGGGCCGACATCTGGCCTGAGCTTGAGCCCTTGGTTGATTCAGCGTTGTCGGGCTACTCTTTTTGGGCTGACGATTTACCTTTTACCCTCCATCGCAACGGCTATGCCGAGCAAACTTATTTCACTTTTTCCTTTAGCCCGCTTCGCGATGAGAGCGGCCAGGTAGGCGGTTTGTTCTGCGCCTGCCATGAGACCACGGAAAAAGTGCTGGCAACGCAGCAGCGTGATGAAGCGGCGGAAGAGCTGCGCAAAACCAACGAAAAACTCATGTTAGCCACCGAAGGAGCCGAAATCGGCTTATTCGACCACAACGTTGAAACCGACGAAATCATGTGGGACGCCAGGACCAAACATCACTTCGGCTTGTCGCCTGATGCCAATATTACGCTGGTTACTTTTTTCAGCGGAATACATCCCGATGACAGGGCAGGGGTCAGAAAGATGATCGAAGACATTCTGGCCGGAGAAAACAAAGGCCACTATCAGGCGGAATACCGCACCATAGGGCTGGAAGATGGCATAGAACGTTGGATATCAGCCAAAGGCCAGACTTTCTACAATAAGCAGGGGCGGGCTTGCCGGCTCATTGGCACGACCATGGACATCTCGGAACGTAAGCACACCGAAAAATTGTTACGCGAGGCGGCTCAGCACGACATACTGACCGGCCTACCCAACCGGGCGTTGCTGTATGAATACTGCGAGCATTTATTTGCCATGGCACAACGGGCGGGAATAGAAAGTGCGATATTGTTCATTGACCTCGACCGATTCAAACCGATTAACGACCTTTATGGCCATAAAGTCGGCGATAAAGTATTGCAGGAAGTTGCTCGGCGCCTGCTCAGTTGTATCAGAAAAGAAGACATCGCCTGCCGGCTTGGCGGCGATGAATTCATCATCATGCTGCCGCGCATCCAAACCGACATCGAGCCTGAGACAGTGGCCCAGCATATACTCAACAAAGTGGCACAACCTTTCGACATCGATGGCCTGACGATAAACATCACGCCTTCCATTGGCATTAGCTTTTACGATAGGCACGCCAAGGATCTGGAAACGCTGATCCGCTGCGCCGATCTGGCCATGTATTCAGCCAAGAAAGAAGGCCGCAACAATTTCAAAGTTTATACACCGGGCCACAATGAGCGCGCCAATGACCTGCTACTGCTGGAACTTCATTTAAAACACGTGATGGATGAGCAAGGCCTGATGCTTTATTACCAACCCATCATCGATATTAAAGATGGTCATGTGGTTGGCGTTGAGGCCTTGCTCCGCATCTTCGGCGAAGATGGTCAGCTGCTGAGCCCGGAAGAATTTATTCCGATTGCCGAAGCTGCCGGCCTCATCGAGCGTGTGGGCAAGTGGGTGGTAAACGAAGCTTGCCGCCAGCACGAAACTTGGATTAAGGCTGGGCTGCCGTCTATCAATATCTCCATCAATGTATCGGCCCTGGAATTTCGCCAACGCGAATTTGCTGCCAATTTGCTCAACGCGATCAAGAATTCTCACATCAATCCTGCCTGCCTGCTGATCGAGATCACGGAAACCATGGTCATGGACAATATCGAGGAATCCATTATCACGCTTAAAGAAATGAAAGCACTAGGCGTCCAGATTGCACTTGATGATTTTGGTACGGGCTACTCAAGCCTGAGCCTGCTGCAGCGGCTTCCTATCGACAAACTCAAGATAGACCGGTCTTTTATTCACCGCATTGATACCGATCTGCCTAAACAATCTATTATCGAAGCCATTATCGGGCTTGGACACAACATGAACCTGAAGGTAGTCGGCGAAGGCATAGAGTCGCAAGAGGCTATGGAATACTTGTGCGACCACAATTGCGACGAGGGACAAGGATTTTTATTTAGCCAAGCCTTACCGCCCCAGGAATTCGAAAGCTGGTTTAAAAGCTATTCGAGGCAAGCGCATTAATCATCTGGAAACTACCTCGCGTAGATCATAACGATACGAGATCTCTCCATTCTCAACGGCATCCACCGGAACTTGGCTCTGCCACCGTATTGTCCAGAACATCGCCTCGATTACCCGTACACGATTCGCGGAGCCCGGCAATCTCTGCGCTCGCCGCAGAATAGCGTCAGGTAGATTCCGCCGGCTGCAGGAACACGTCTGTCGCAACGCGCGCAATCTGCCCGTTGGCGCCCAAGACTAAGACCTTGGTCATGCGGCACTTCCTTGATGTGTGGCCTTAAGCGAGGTCATGTCGATTACGAAGCGATACTTCACATCGCTCTTGAGCATCCGCTCATAGGCGTTGTTGATATCCTGAATATTAATCATTTGAAGTAATGCCATGTGCACCACAGAAATCGAGCATCTCCTGTGTTTCGGCAATGCCGCCAATCAAGGAGCCGGCCACCGACTTCCGTCCCATCACCATAGACGTGGAATTCAGGAATGGATCCAGAGGGCCGAGATAGCCGACAAGTACCAGTGTGCCGCTGATGTTCAGGGCAGGCATGTATGGGTTGATGTCATGCACATAGGGGACGGTGTCAATAATCAGGTCGAAATGGCCCTTGACGGATGCCATCTGCTCGGCCTCGCCCGACAGCACAACGCGGTGAGCTCCCAGTTGGCGCGCACTCTCTTCCTTGCCCGGTGAACGGGTAAATAGCGTGACGTCCGCTCCTAGCGCGTTGGCGAGTTTTAGCGCCATGTGGCCTAGGCCACCGAGGCCGACCACTGCGACTCGGCTGCCTTTCCCTACTTTCCAATGGCGCAATGGAGACCAGGTCGTAATGCCGGCGCACAGTAGAGGCGCGGCGCCTGCCAGGTCCAAGCCCTCGGGAACGTTCAGCACAAATTTATCGGAGACGACGATTTTTTCCGAATATCCGCCATATGTGGGGCTATGGTCGTGACGGTCATAGGCGTTGTAGGTCACGATCGGAAACTCATCGCAATACTGTTCTAGCCCATGCTGGCAAGGCTCGCAGTGCTGACATGAATCAACCATGCAACCAACGCCGACAATATCACCTGGCTTGAATCGGGTAACATCTGGCCCAACATTGATGACGCAGCCAATGATTTCATGCCCAGGCACCACGGGATAAATGCTGTTATTCCAGTCATTGCGTGCCGTATGCAAGTCGGAGTGGCAAACCCCGCAATACAAGATATCGATTACCACATCATCGGCACGCGGGTCGCGGCGCTCGAAGCGGAAGGGGGCAAGTGCGTCCATTGCCGATTGCGCGGCATAGCTCAATACCTTCATTGTCATGGCATTTCTCCCGTTTAATTAGTTCAGGCCGACGGTACAGCCCCGTTTCAGATTTAGCGGTCAAGCAGCGGCCATCTCGTCGGGCAACCGTTCGCCGTGGATCGTCAGTTTAGAGAAAGCAGTGCCATCCGGCGTACAGTGCAAATGAACTCATTTTGAGTTATGTTCTGGCTTTCCTTTTCGCTTAGTCGATGCCATTTCTTCAAGCTGTTTTTCACTCATGGAATCTACCATCGATTTTGATGCGCCTTTAAGTTTGCTTTTACTGGTTTTGCCTCGTTTTGCGGATAAAGCTGCACCTGCAGCCATTTGTTGGGCTTTAGATTTTGCGGGCATGATGTTCTCCTCATTAAATTAGAATAGTTACAAAGTTTTATCTTGATCTAGTTAATAACCTTTGTGATAGGGTGAGTCAATAATGGTGTCTCTTTCCTTCACTGTCTCATTGGTAAACTGATTCTCTTTTAGCTTTTGATTTAAATTTGTCTTATCACGCACTTGAGCGTCACCATCTATATTTAACAAGTTATTTTCCCAAGCAGAAATTTGAAGTTCGGTTTCTGCACTATCAAATCCATAGGTCTCTTGTAGTTTTTGAGCGAGTAATTCGCGGTTGCCATTGATGTCATCAATTTGACGATTTTTTAATTCTATCCAGTTACTTTTTATTTTATTTTTGTAATCAATCCAATTAGACTTAATTTGGTTCCATTCCATAATTTTCTCCACGAATACAGTTAACTTAGTTAATTAAACTAAATTTCAGCTATCAAGAGAATAAGAAATATTCTTAAATATCTGTAAGAAAACACTGACGAAGTGTTAAGAAAATAGGAGAGGGAGAAAGGCTGATATAATCTAGCCAAGGATTTTTGGCTATGAAAATCCTATTGCAGATATTTTCTATTTTTGCATGATGCAATTTTCCGAGCCATAATTACCTGTGTTGCTTCCTACTCTGTTTGAACTGTGAGTAGATTCGTAATATCGATTGGTATATCGATAACGCTGATTTTTAAGTGGCGTTAAATGAGCAATGCCGGTACTGAAGGCTAGACTATCGCCATCAGTAATTTCAATGGTTAAAGCCATTTCTTTGCCGTTAGTGATTGCTTGTCCGCTATAGAAAGTGGAGTTTTCAGTTTCTATAGTCAAATCATAATTACCGATATTGCCATGGCTATTCGATTTATTAATTAAAAAAGTAGCCACTAATTTATAACTTCCTATTTTTGCATTGCTTCCATTGCATGAGTAGACTCCACTATAATCTATGCCAGTGAATTTTTTGGAAGCAGCCATAGCATTGGTCGCGCATAGAAAAGTAGTTGCGACAATTATTACGAATGCGAAAAATGTATTATTCATATCAATTTTAAAGTTTACCTGAACTTGGATTGTAACTTGGTGTTGAAGATTTTAGAAACAACCTGTTTACTATTTAACTTTAAAATACATCCTATCTGCTCCAAAGAAAGAGCACGTTATTTTTGAAAATACCTAGCCTAATAGAATGATTTTATTTAATAAACGAATTATCACACCTTTAATATTTACCCTCATTGTAGGCGCAATTCATTTTAGTGCGTGGGCTTTGTTTAACCGTACCCTGCCATTAATCAACGCCCCACAAGTGGTAAATGGATTTGCCTATAGTGGTTTTCAAGAAAGCCAGAGTCCTCTGGAAAAGGATTTTCCCAGTACTGCTGAATTATTAGCGGACTTGAGATTGCTCAAACCTTATACCAATCATATTCGCATATACAGCGCGCTGGAAAATAGTGAAGTGACGCCACTTGCCTCCAATTTGGGATTTAATATTACAGCTGGCGCATGGCTTGGGCGCGATAAAAAATCAAATGTTCGTGAGATCAATGCTTTAAAAGAGCAAATTAAATTTTATCCCCACATTAAGCGTGCAATAGTCGGTAATGAGGTTCTTCTGCGTAAAGATATGAGTAAACAAGCGTTGTTTACCTATCTTGACGATGTCAGGGCTAATTCGAATGTTCCGATTTCTACTGCGGAGCCTTGGCATATCTGGTTAAAGAATCCTGAACTGGTAAAACATGTGGATTATATTGCGGTTCATTTATTGCCATATCATGAAGGATTGCCAGTAGAAAAAGCGGTGGACTATTCTTTATTAAAATATGAAGAACTCATGGCAGCCTTTCCCAGGAAAAAAATAGTCATTTCTGAAGTAGGCTGGCCCAGCGAAGGCCCCGCCATCGGGTCTTCAATAGCCTCGAAAATCAATCAGGCACATTTTGTTCGAGAGTTCATCGCAAAAACAGCCTATAAAAACTATGACTATTACTTGATGGAGGCTTTCGATCAACCTTGGAAGAAAAATCTTGAAGGCTGGGCTGGTTCTTACTGGGGTATGTTTGGCGCAGACCGGACGCTAAAATATACCCTTCAAGGCGCTGTACCTAAAGATGTTCGTTGGATAAATAAGGCTACTTGGGCGACGTTTCTCGCTTTTTTACCAATTTTATTTATTGCGTACCGCTTTAGAAACTGGGGATTAGGCGGAAGAATTTCTCTCTCAGTTTTGTTACAAGCCTGCGTAACTATTTTAGTGATTGCTTGGAATTTGCCTGGGGATTATTACTATTCGTTAAGAGATTTCAATATATTAATTGCGTTGATCCTGGGGATGGTCCTAACATCGGTGGTATTAATGATATACGGTGTGGAATTTAGCGAGGTGATGTTTAAAAAAGGCTGGTGGCGCACTTATCAGCGCGCAAAGTTATTACCTGGCGATCAAGAGTTGTTTGTTTCGATTCATCTTGCCTGTTACAACGAGCCGCCAGAGATGGTGATTCAAACCATTGAAAGCTTGGCTAAGTTAAATTACACAAACTTTGAAGTGATTGTTGTGGACAACAACACTAAAGATGAGGCTAAGTGGAAGCCGATAGAACAGTATATGTCCACAATGCCAGATCATTTCCACTTTTATCACTTGCCGCAATGGCCAGGGTTCAAGGCAGGCGCTTTAAACTTCGCCCTTAATAAAACCAATCCTGGGGCAGAAGTCATTGGCGTGGTGGATGCTGATTATGTAGTCACACCAGACTGGCTTTCAGATCTGGTGCCTCATTTTAAAGATAAAAATGTGGCAGTGGTACAAGCGCCGCAAGCACATCGGGAATGGGAGAATAATTTTTTCCGCCGAATGTGCAATTGGGAGTTTGAAGGTTTTTTTCGTATTGGTATGCATCATCGGCATGAACGTAACGCCTTAATTCAGCACGGCACCATGACATTAATTCGCCGTGAGCCATTAGTTCAAAGTGGAGCATGGTCTGAATGGTGTATCTGCGAAGACACTGAACTAGGCTTGCGTCTACTAGAGAATGGCTATGAACTTCGTTACGTAGATGATACTTTCGGGCGCGGACTGACGCCTTCAGATTTTAAAGCGCTTAAGTCACAACGCTCTAGGTGGGCTTTTGGTGCCATGCAGATTTTAAAGCACCATCTACCCAAGTTATTGGGCAAATCAAATTTAACTTTTGGTCAGCGTTACCACTTTTTAACGGGTTGGTTTAGTTGGCTGGGTGATGCATTGCAGCTCATTTTTACGATTGGCTCCATCGGCTGGAGCATCGCAATGATTGCATTCCCTAAAGAATTTTCTTTACCGGTCAGCATTATGATCGCGCCAATTCTATGCTTTTTATTCATCAAGGCAGCGTTAGGGCCTATCTTGTATCGTAAAACGATGAATTGCGAATGGAAGGATATTTTTGGCGCCTCATTAGCAAGCTTAGGGCTATCTCACGCGATTGCGCGCGGCATCATCATGGGCATCATTCAAAAAAATGGTGTGTTTAAGGTGACATCCAAGGGTAAAGTTACCACGAAGCAATTGGCAATCTTAAGCCCAATCTTAGAAGAAGTATTTTTATTATTAGCTTTAGTGAGTTGTGCCGTAGCAATGACAGTTACTAGAGGAATAGAAAACTTTGACGCGCAACTTTGGGTGGCTTTATTAGCGTTGCAATCGTTACCTTATGTCAGTGCTTTAATATGTCAGATACTTGCGCAAACAACAGAACCACACAATGCAAGCGCAGATTTAGCTAAGTCTATGTCCAGCGTTAAACCTTAATGTTCTTTCCACAGATTTAAATATTCTTCGGATTGATTAAGTAAGTCTTCATTCATATCCTCATAAATGGTGGCAGGGGGTAGGGCAGTGTTTTGAGACATAGCGCTAAAGCCTAACCCTAACTTACCCCCTTTAATTCTAAATCCAATGAATTCCAAAATAGTAGGAAACATATCAAAATGCAGAATATTTTCCCGATTTTTTGTGATTAATTGATTTGAAATGAAACGATTGTAAATATAACGCTCCTTAGCGCTATCCAGCTCTTGGTGCACAGGGTTATACATCGCTAAATGGTCACCTAAAATAACAACATTGGTATCTTTAAGGTAACCGTTTTTTTTCATAAACTGTATAAAATTTGCAACTTGATTTGAGGTACATTCTACAATGCCTTTGAATTCTGTTACCCCATGACTTTTACAGTATTTTGAAAAATGACCATCTGGACCATGTGTATCTATGGTGGTAACAGTTAAATTAAAAGGTTTTGACTTGTTGGCATGTAGTTCTTTAAGTTTGGTTTTAACTAGTGCAAACAAATCATCATCATAAAGACCCCAATAATTCATCTCATTATTGGTAAGATTTTGTTTCAGTTCATCTCTCCCATATACCTCATCATAATGATGATCCTGAAAGAATTTACCTTTACCTGAAAAGGCCAAGGCGTCACCGCCCATGTAGACGTTGTAGTAACCAGCATGATGTAAAACATCCCCTAAACAAACAGCGCTAGGTAAAAAGGATTTAATGTTTTCTCCCTGATTGTTGCCATCATACAAACTTACATTTTTGAGCGGTAACCCACACTGTGTTGAGGTGATGCCCGCAATGGTCCAATTTGTTCCCGGTGCCTGTTTAAACCCCCTAAAACTGACACCTTTGAGATTATCTAAACTTGCTAATAGATTTTTGCCAAAGATTGCCTGGTCTCTGTATGTATCTTCCAAAGACTCAACATAAATAAGCACTAAATTTTTAGGCTTTATCAGTTCAACTTTGATCGCTTCCGGATAAATATAATGCTCGCCAAAGTAATCTTTACCGAATTGATTATGTAGGAACGCGCTAATGGAAAATTGCAAGGCAAAATAAATCGAGCAGATAATAAGGGCATACAAAGGTGCTCGATGACCGATGAACCAATAAAACACCTTTAAGCCATGTAAATTAAAGTGTTTCATTGGCTTTGCAAACCAATGCTTTGAAGCATGGATAAGATATAAAGCGATGGAGTATTCAACTAGCACTAATAACAGCGAAATAGTGACAGGCAAGACTAAACACAAACCAATAAAACTCTTTACAAGGCTGGTATCAGTACTAACCAAGCCTTCCATACCAAACTGTGCATGATAGAGTATTTGCTCTAGCGATGAGTTACCAAAGTTTGAACTGACCCAATAAGCAATGCTCGCTAGGAAAAATGCACATACATAGCTAAGAAACCTTATAACGGCTCTTAAAAAATGTCTTTGTTGATTCTGGTTTATTTGTTTCTGAGCGAGCATTAGTCTAGCAATTGGTTAGAACGATTATTGAATTTAATTTATTTAATCTTAAGTGGAATTTTAAGAAGAATTGATTTTGTATTTAACGCGAAGCTGAAATTATATATTCAACTTAGAGATTGCATGGGCAAGCATAATCTTTATAATCAATCATAACGCTTTTAGTAGAATAAAAAATATAAATAAAGTCATATTTTATTTTTGCACCAAGATTAGCACTATCGCTTTTAAATGACCTGCAATTTTAGACACACAGAATTGAAACCCATATCAATCATTACGTAGGAGTAGAAGTAATGAAAAAACCTTACTATATAGATTTCCCCCAAGAATCTTTTGAAGGTCAAATGCACAGATATCGTTGTGTTTACTGTCAACAAGAGACAACAACTATTAATGGAAAATTAGAAGGCCATCTTCCATCGTGTGAATATAGGATAAAGTTGGAAAAAGCAGGATATGAGGCAGTAGGGTCATCTATAAAGCCGGCATCGTCAGATTTAGATGATTTTGATTAAGATGGATTATAGCCTAACCAATTTTTGATTTGGATTTTTAATAATGCAAATAGCTTTACATTTCAGGCAGGTAAAAACTAGCGTTGTTTAAAAGCATAACCTTGGGCGGCAAAGCATGAAAGAAATGAAAACCAAGCAATTGATTGTTCCAGTTGAAAGTGATTGGGGATCGTTAAATCACGTACAGACACTTGTATTAATGATGGCGACGGTGATAGGCATTTACCTGTGCTATAAAATGACTGTGCCATTTATCCCTGTGTTGGCTTGGGCGCTGACGCTCGCAGTTTTATTCGCGCCTTTACAACGGCGACTTGAATCTAGGTTTAAGCGCCCTAGTTTGGCAGGACTAGTTTCCATACTGTTAATAGGTGTGATTGTAGTCGTTCCAGTGATGTTTGTCGGCCAGCAGCTGATTCAACAAGCGGTAAAAGGGTCACAGTTAATTGAAACTAAAGTTAGTTCTGGTGAGTGGCGTCGCGTTCTTGAAGCACAGCCACAGCTGGCGCCTATCGTAAATAAAATTGAGCAACATGTTGACCTGCCTGGCGCCTTAAAAACATCTACCACATGGTTAGGTGCTAAAGCAGGCGCTATTCTCAAGGGCTCTGTATATCAGATAGTAGGTTTGTTCTTAGTTTTTTATGTACTGTTCTTTTTTCTTCGCGATCGTCATTTAGCGCTTAAATCGCTTAAGTCATTATCGCCGCTCTCAGAAATAGAGATGGAAAAAGTATTGACCAGAGTAGGAGATACTATTCATGCAATGGTTTACGGCACGTTCGCGATTGCTGCTATGCAAGGGTTTCTCGGTGGTTTAATGTTTTGGTGGTTAGAGTTACCAGCGCCATTGCTATGGGGATTGGTGATGGGTTTGCTGGCCATTGTACCAATACTAGGTACTTTTATTATTTGGGGGCCAGCTACTATTTTTCTGATATTAGAAGGTAACTGGGGTAGCGCTCTGATTCTTGCGTTATGGGGTGTACTGATAGTAGGCACAATTGATAACTTGCTCAGACCGATTTTTGTTGGGAATCGACTTCATCTCCATACTATTCTTGTTTTTATGTCTGTAATTGGCGGTTTGATTCTATTTGGCCCAGCAGGTCTTATTTTAGGCCCAGTAACATTAACCGTGACTAGTGCATTATTGGAAATTTGGTCTAAGCGAACAGCTGTCAAAGTGGAGGCTCCTTAGATATCAGCATGTTAAAAAGTTCTAGATAAATATCACAAATAAACTCTTTGATTAATCCTTATGCTTTTCTTTAATTTTCGCCATTTTTTCACGCCATTCATCTAATTGATCATCTTCCAACTCAAGCTGCAATGCTAGCGCTTCTTCCTTGCTTAATTTTTCTTTTTCTAATCGGCGCGGTAGCTTGCCATTCATTCTTGAGAGTATTCGTTCGGCTTCCGCTGCAGACAACACTTTTGCTTTTTCTAGATATTCTGGATTAACGGATTTTTTCATAAACACTTACTTTCCTTGTTTTAGTAGGTATCAATATCCCCTTATTATCATGGCAAGCATTACATGAATTATGAATTTTTTATGACAAGAGTGCGATGGAACCGAGATTCAAATGGAAATATTATTATTCATTCACTCAGTAAGATTAAGTTTTTGTATGCTCCAAGTGATGTAATTGAAACTCAAGTATTCGGATTCGTTCCAAAAACACTAGCGTTAAACTTAATGCATTGGGCTCTAGTTCAAAGTCATGTTTAAGTCGGGAGAGGGTGCGTATAGAGACGAGACACTGGCTGCTGAACTGCCACGCATCTGACCTAAGGTTGCTTGTATTTGCATTGTTGGGTACGAGGGCACCACTTTCTACTAATAAATTTAGTTCAGCTTGTGAAAGCCCGGATAGTGTGATGAGCTCTTGTAAACTGACTTCATGATGTTCATCAAGCCATATTAATTCTGTCTGGTTAAGTGTCATCATGTCACTCCTATTCGAAATGGGCACGGGGGTTAAAGGTAGAAGTGCCAGCCAACTCTTTAAACAGTTCGCGTTCTCGATGACTGGGATCAGTTGGGATGACGATTTGTATCACTGCAAAAAGGTCGCCATGTTCTTGATTCTGTTTAGGCATGCCGCGTTTGCCGATACGAAGTTTTTGACTGCTACGGACGCCGGCAGGTACTTTGAGATTGACCGAGCCTTCCAAGGTAGGTACTTTAACCGTGGCCCCTAATGCCGCTTCCCATGGGGCAAGAGGTAAATCAATAAACAGGTCATGATCAATCACACGAAATAATCGGTGAGGAATAAAGCTTATATTTAAATACAGGTTACCATCTGGTGCGCCGTGAAAGCCTTTACCGCCTTTACCGCGAAGTAACATTTTTTGACCATGCGTGACCCCTTTCGGAATGCGGGCTTTAAAGTTATGCGGCACCTGCTTTAATTGACCTTGCGTATCATATTCCGGCACAGTGAAATTGAGATCCAGCGTGATGCCACGATGCGCGTCTTCAAGTGAAATCTGTGTCGCCAATTCGTAATCTTGCCCAGGGATGGGTCGAATATGGTCTTGGTGAGCGTGATGTTTACCACCACTGGAAAAACTTGCAAATAGATCTGCTAGGTCAATGTCATCAAAGGTGTATTCGGGGTTGGCTGAACTATCACTATATTGATTTCTTGCCCAATTTGGCGGTGGTCTAAACTCCTCTCCTGAGGGATGACGACCTAAGGCATCGTATGCTGCACGCTTTTCTTTATCCTTTAACGTGGCATATGCCTCACCTATTTCTTTGAATCTTTCTTCGCCTACCGGATCTTTAGAAACGTCAGGATGGTATTGATGCGCGAGTTTACGATACGCCTTTTTGATCTCATCAATGGTCGCCGTTCGAGCAACGCCTAGAATTTTGTAGTAGTCTTTGAATTTCATGAATATTAATCGCTTCTTAACGGCTTAAAGATACATTAATTCAGGATTACCTCACCTTACTTAAATCATAGTAAGATTGATAAAGTTATTTCAATCATACTGCTATTATGGCGGAGTGAGCAGATTCAGCAATAGCTGTAATTCAAGACGTAAATTACAAGTGATAACGGCAGTCATATCAACACAACGGGCTGCCGTCTTAGAAATAAGCGATATGAGTTAAAGCTCGGTTTAAAACTCTACCATTTCGAAGTCGTCTTTTACCGCGCCACAATCTGGACACACCCAATCTTCTGGGACATCTTCCCAGCGTGTGCCGGGGGCTATGCCATCTTCAGGCCAGCCTTTTTCTTCCTCGTAGATGAAGCCGCATACTAAGCATTGCCACATTTTCATAATTTTTCCAGCAACATTGTTAAAATTAATTTTAAAAGAATAGTTTACTCACTTTTGTCGTGAATAAGTTTAAAAGCTTACATCTATCAAACCAAATAGAATAATTGTTTTGTTCATACAAGGTAATAAACCCGCTTAGAGGGGGCTTATTACCCTACAAAATTATTATTTAATTACAATACTTTTTGCAAGTCAGCAGGTACCACCGGGTGTGTCAATGCTTTTCTAACCCCCTCTGCATAAGCTGGATCAGCCTTGGCAAACTGAGCCAACATACGGTCTTGTATACTTTTACTAGCTGTAGACAAACCACCTGCAATGTTGCCAAACAATTGCGCTTTCTGGTGATCGTTCATAATGCGAAACAAATTACCTGCTTGTGAATAGTAATCTTCATTACTTTGGTCATGGTAACCAATCCAGGCATCCCCTAACACTGGCATAGGCGGCGCTGCAACGTGGGGTGCGGGTACTGGCGCACCTTGCTCAGCCCTGTTATTAGGATAGAAGTTTGAAGCGCTCACGGTGCTCGTTGCGTTGGTATAGCTCGCTTCACCGCTGCCATGACCAACAGGACATCCTATACCGGCGAACGCGCCATCGCGCTGGTAGTGATTCACTGGGCACCTGGCGGCGTTCACTGGAATCTGGTTTGCGTTCGCACCAATCCTGTAGCGATGTGCATCTTGGTATGCTAATAAACGACCTTGTAACATTTTATCTGGCGATGCATTGATGCCCGGTACAAAGTTGCTTGGTGCAAACGCGACTTGTTCAGTCTCAGAAAAGTAGTTATTCACATTTTTGTTTAATTCTAATTTACCAATTTCCATCACTGGGAAGTCTGCGTATGGCCAGACTTTCGTTAAATCAAACGGGTTGATATGGTAAGTTTTAGCTTGTGCTTCCGTCATGATTTGTACTTCAACCCGCCATGATGGAAAATCACCGCGATCAATTGCATCAACCAAGTCTTTTTGTGCACCGTACGCTGGCATTTTGGCGGCTTCTTCATTAGTCAAAGTTTTGATACCCTGATTAGTTTTGAAGTGCCATTTGCACCAAACACGCTCACCCTTGGCGTTATAGAAGCTTAATGTATGGCTACTAAACCCATGCACATGACGATATGACAATGGGATACCACGGTCAGACATCAAAATAGTCATCTGATGCAATGATTGCGGATGATTCGCCCAAAATTCAAATGCATTGGCTGGATTTGGTAAATTGGTACGCGCATCTTTCTTTTGACTGTGGATAAAGTCAGGAAATTTGATGGGGTCATTTAAAAAGAATACAGGCGTATTATTGCCCACCATATCCCAATTACCTTCTTTGGTATAAAACTTGACCGAAAAACCACGTGGATCACGTGCATAATCACTCGAGTCTTGACCACCACCCACGGTTGAAAAGCGTAAAAACACATCAGTTTGCTGACCTATTTCCCGTAAAAAGTTTGCGATAGTGAAATCTTTTAAGCTTTTAGTGACGGTAAATGTACCGTAAGCCGCGGTGCCGCGTGCGTGCACGATGCGTTCTGGAATACGCTCACGGTTAAAGTGGGCTAATTTTTCAAATAAATAATGGTTATCGTAAGTTAATGGCCCGCGGGCGCCCACAGAAATACTGTTATTGTCATCAGCAACTGGTGCGCCTGCTGAGGTAGTTAATGTTGTGTTGCTCATACTGCTCTCCTGTATTTAATATGCATGTAGTGCTGATCGTCATTAATAAGTTTAGGTACAAATTAATGTGTTAGCGCATAAGTGGCCAGTACCTCCGAGGCTAAAAGTTGTGCTATTGCGTTGTGGTTTGAAAGCTTTGTTTTATTCAAAATTGCGTTGATAAACTCATTCATCATGTTGCCTCCTAATAAATTTAATTAATTGCTGAAAAATGAATAATAAGTAATTATTATTGATATGTATAATTGAATGTTCAAAACTTATTGATATGCTAAACTTATCATAATGAAATATGTATAAGCTAATTAGGAAATTTAAACATGACATTAAGTGAGCTGCGTTTTGTGGTGGCTGTTGCAAAAGAGCGCAATTTTAGACGTGCGGCAGAAAAGTGCTTTGTCAGCCAACCTGCCTTGAGTTTGGCCATAAAAAAGCTAGAAGAAGACTTGGGCGTTTTAATTTTCGAGCGTAGCCGCACCGATGTAAGCGCAACCCCGATTGGCGAGCAAATAATCGAGCAAGCAATTCGTGCGATAGAAGAAGTGGCACACATTCGTGAAATTGCTAAGCAGGGCGCTAATCAACTGGGTGGGGCGTTCAGATTGGGGTTGATTTACTCAGTCGGCCCTTATTTATTGCCAGAAATTATCCCAATATTACGCGTTTCGGCGCCTGATATGCCGCTAGATATTGAAGAAAATCTAACGGCGCAATTAGAAGTGCAACTTAAAAGTGGTGTGATTGACGCCGCAATTGTAGCGCTACCATTTGAAGCGGCCGGCATTAAAACCATGCCTTTGTACGATGAAAAATATGTGGTGATGGTACCTATTGATCATCCTTGGGCCAATCGAACATCGATTAAAGCTGAGGATTTGTCCGACGAAAACGTACTATTACTTAACAGTGGTCATTGTTATAGCCATCAAGTATTACAAGCCTGCCCAGATTTATCGCGTAAGGGCCAAGTGCTGCAAGGTAATTCACTGGAAACTATTCGGAATATGGTGTCTTCCAACTTAGGCATTACCGTGCTGCCGTGTAGTGCGGCAACTGAACGCCATGTAAATCCACTAGTAAAGGTGATACCGTTTGCTGCCCCAGTTCCAGTGCGCAGAATAGCTTTGGCATGGCGAAAAAGCTATGCTAGAGAGCTGGCGGTGAATTGTTTGGCGGATGCGATTAAAGAGATGAAGTCGGAATGTTTAGTATTAGTTAAATAGTAGAAAAACAAAAAGGACGCCTAAGCGTCCTTTTTTTATAGCAGAATAAAACTTATTTATTCATTACGTACATTGTCACTTCGAAACCGAAACGCATTTCAGTAGCAGCTGGTGTTGTCCACATAATAATTCTCCTAAATGTTGTCTGATTAAGTATTACACAATCTATGACTTGAATATTACAGAACTGTTGCTAAAGCAAGCTATGTAAAGTGATTAAATAGCCATCATGATTTTCATTAGTATTGGTGCGGACTAGTAGGTAACCAGTACTCGATAGCCTGCAACTGCTTCACCATATGTGGCAATAGCTAGTTTGACTTTAACTTCCCCACCTGCGGGTAAGCCATTTGCTATATTGGTATTGGCGGCTAAGTATTCACTAGGTTTGAAAATGCGCCTTAATTTTGGCTTATCTTCCACATCGGTGAGTGTAAGCTCTAAGTTGGGATAAGTCTGATTAAAGCCAGCCTGATTGATTATGGTACAAGATAATCTAATTAAGCCGATATGGTCTGCATCTTCTTGAATATCAGAATCATCAATGACGATTAACTCGATTTTCTTAGGTAGATCAATAGTACAGCCAAGCTGCTTACAAGCCTCGACAAGAGACGGCTTAAGATTGGGATAATAAATTGCAATGTCATTGCGTAAGAAATAGATGCTTTGTGCAATGGCTGCCATCAATAATGCAAGCACCAATAACAGCATTAACCATCTAGGCAATTTTTTAGTCTGTTTTTTAGCGTTAAGTTTAGATTTTCCGGCGAGATCATCAAAAATACTAGGTTGAGTATCATTGATGGAGGGTGTAGGTTCATTCTCAGTGTTATAAATCAATATCTCAGGTTTGGGTACATCCTCGATAGCTTCTTTACTGGCAAGCGTAGGTTCCAATTTACCTAATTCAGATGCTTCGTTTGATGAAAGCTCATTTAACTCAACATCGCCTATGGAGTTATGAGTTTCTAACGCAGTCTCAACTTGATCATTTAACTGGACAATATGCTGTGTTGCATCAAAAACATTTAGGCAATTACCACAGCGTACTTTACCGTTGTGTTGCAGGAGTTGTTCCTCCGTCACAACGAACTGCGTTTGGCAGGCCGGGCAATTGGTGATGGAACTCATTTTTTAGTGCCTGTAAGTAACACCCAGGCATCCATATATTGCGGTTCATTCATCGTAAACCATTCATCGTATATGGCAGAAACATCAGCTGCCTGTTCCTTTAGAATGCCAGAAAGTGCAATTTTCCCGCCAGCTTTGCAAGATTTTGCCAATGCAGGCGCTAAAACACTTAATGCGCTGGAGAGAATATTCGCGACCACGATATCAAACTCCTGCGTTTGATATTTAGTCGCATGGTAAAACTCAGCCACTACATTATTCTGCTCAGCATTATATAAGCTTGATTGAATAGCTTGCGGGTCAATATCTGTACCTACAACGTGACTCGCACCTAGTTTTTTAGCCGCAATGGCTAAAATACCGGAGCCGCAACCGTAATCCAGAACGCTATGTTGTGCGGTAACAGTTTGTGTCAGCCAGCTAAGACATAAGTGGGTGGTAGGGTGGCTACCTGTTCCAAAAGCCAAGCCAGGATCTAAAATGATATTAATCGCATCGGTATTAGGGGCGCTGTGCCAGGTTGGCACTATCCATAGATCATCTGTGATTTTGATTGGGTCAAATTGCGATTGGGTTGCACGTACCCAGTCCTGCTCTTGAATATGTTCTATGGAATATTGCAGGTTAACCAGTTTGGTTTGATGATGCAAATCAGTCATTATTTTATCGACATCAATGCCTTCATCGAACAAGGCGCTGACTAGATTCTGCTGCCAAATACCTGGAGGCGGATCACCAGGCTCGCCGAATATGGGTTGCTCATCCAGCGTGTCTGCGTTGGCATCTTCAATAATGGCCGAAAGTGCGCCAAGTTCCATGAGTGTATCGCTAATTAAATCAGCGGTATTATCCTGTGCTTCAATTTTTAGCGATACCCAAGCCATGCTCAACCTACTTACGTTTATTTATTGTGCTGAATTACACTAATTACTTGTGATTATTATAGATGCCAAGTTTTTGCTCAAGGTAGTGAATGCTTGTACCACCTAAATGAAACGCTGCATCAGCCATTAAATCCGCATGTAGTGCGACATTCGTGCTAATGCCGTCAATCATCATTTCGGACAGGGCAATACGCATACGGGCGATAGCTTGTTCGCGCGTGTCACCATAAGTAATGAGTTTGCCAATCATGGAGTCATAATGCGGCGGCACAGTATAACCGGAGTAAGCGTGTGTATCGATCCGCACACCTGGGCCGCCAGGCATATGGAACTTATTGATTTTGCCGGGCGAGGGCACAAAGGTATAAGGATCTTCAGCATTGATACGGCATTCAATGGCATGGCCTTTAAGCACAATGTCTTTTTGGCGGAATGCCAGCTTTTCACCGGCAGCGACAAAAATTTGCTGTTGTACTAAGTCTATACCTGTAATCATCTCTGTCACAGTATGTTCAACTTGCAAGCGCGTATTCATTTCAATGAAATAGAACTCGTTATTTTCATATAAGAATTCAAATGTACCGACACCGCGATATTTGATTTTACGGCAGGCTTCAGCACAACGCTCGCCAATCCTGTCACGCAGTCTCGTATTTAGTAACGGCGCTGGCGCTTCTTCAAGAATTTTTTGGTGACGGCGTTGCATAGAGCAATCGCGTTCACCCAAAAATACTGCATTACCATGTTGGTCAGCGAGTACTTGAATTTCGATATGGCGTGGTTTTTCTAGGTATTTCTCCATGTAAACCACTGGATTACCAAAAGCCGCCTGGGCTTCAGCTTTGGTCATATTTACTGAAGTTAATAGTGCTGCCTCAGTGTGCACCACACGCATACCGCGCCCGCCGCCACCGCCAGCTGCTTTAATAATGACTGGGTAGCCTACTTGTTTGGCCGTTTTAAGAATTTCCGCCGGATCATCCGAAAGCGCGCCATCTGAGCCCGGTACGCAAGGCACACCAGCTTTTTTCATGGCGTCTTTAGCCGATACTTTATCGCCCATTAAGCGGATGGTTTCAGCTTTAGGACCTATGAATACGAAACCGCTTTGCTCGACTCGCTCGGCAAAGTCAGCATTTTCAGATAGAAACCCATAGCCTGGGTGAATCGCTTGCGCGTCAGTCACTTCAGCAGCGCTAATCACAGCAGGTACGTTTAAGTAACTTTGACTTGAAGATGCAGGCCCGATACAAACAGATTCATCTGCTAATTTTACGTATTTAGCTTCACGGTCAGCTTCAGAATGCACTGCAACCGTTCTGATACCGAGTTCGCGACAGGCGCGCTGTACGCGCAAGGCAATTTCGCCGCGGTTAGCGATTAAGATTTTGTCAAACATAGCCATGTAATAAAAATCCTATATTTTAAGCAATAATAAAGAGAGGTTCGCCGTATTCAACTGCTACGCCGTTATCTAATAAGATTTTTTTAACCACACCTGCTTTGTCTGACTCGATTTCATTAAGTAGCTTCATCGCTTCGATAATACATAGGGTGTCGCCTACCGCAACCGTATCGCCTACTTCAACAAAAGATTTTGCATCAGGCGAAGGCGAGCGGTAGAACGTACCGACCATTGGTGATTTAACAGCATGGCCTTCATCCAACACTACAGGCGCTACCGCCTCAACAGCTACTGCTGGCGCTTGTCCTGCTGGTGCGTATTGCATAGGTGCATAATTGGCGTAGTTTTGATAAGGCGCTGCTGGTCCATTAGAGGTGAAGTTACGACTAATACGTACTTTTTCGCCGTCTTCAGTGAGCTCAAGCTCAGAGATGCCTGATTCTTCGACCAGATCAATTAATTTTTTAAGTTTGCGTAAATCCATAATAACCTCTAAAAATCTAGTTAAATAATAATCTTGTTAAATGAGTGTTTGATACTGCTGAATAACTTAAGAATGATTGATATGCCGAATAGCGTAATCTAGGGCTAGCGCGTAACCATGTGCGCCTAGGCCGCTGATGACGCCAACTGCAATATCAGTAAAGTAAGAATGATGACGAAACGTTTCTCGTGCATATATATTAGATAAATGCACTTCAATAAAAGGCACTTTAACGGCAGAAAGTGCATCACGTATAGCAACAGAAGTATGCGTGAAGGCCGCGGGATTGATAATGACAAAATCTATTGGTTTAGTCGCAATGGTCTGAATTTTAGTGACAAGTTCAGCTTCAGCGTTACTTTGAAAAGCTTCTAAATTAACGTTAGCCTGCTTTGCAATACCTGCAAGCGTTTGATTAATAGAAGCTAGTGTGGTGTTGCCGTAATGTTCAGGCTCACGTAAACCCAATAAATTGAGGTTAGGGCCATGCAACACTAAAATAGATTTAGTTGCCATGGCATTTTGCTTTTTTAAGTGCTTTATTGCGTAATTTGCTGTAATTCATAAACGCAAGTTTGCCGAAGTTAGCCGCGTTTGTCCAGCTACATTAGTGTAATTAAACGAAATTAGCTAAGATTGATTATTTAAGTGGTTGATATTATTAACATATGGCATTGTCAAAAAATTGTAAACTTAATGTGCATCTTAATTGCGCTTACCAGCCAGCAAATTGTTGAGCGTGGGCTCTAAAAGTGGTTTGCTAACGCGACCAAAGTAGGTTTTAACGACATTGCCTTTGGTATCAATAATGATGGTATACGGTAAGACGCCTTTGTTGTTACCTAATGCGTTACCTAGCGCCATGCCTTCATCTTCTGCTGCAAATAATGGGTAGCTTACCGGCGTGGCTTTGGCAAATTCTTTTACAAGACCAATTTCATCAATCGCTACGCCTAATACCACGACGTTTTTATTGACATATTCTTGATGTAATTGTGAGAGTTCGGGCATTTCTTCACGGCATGGCGGACACCACGTTGCCCAAAAATTGAGTACAATTATTTTGCCTTTATATTGGCTTAACGCTTGGCTTACGCCATTTTCGTTGGGTAAGTTAACAGTAAAAAAAGCTTGGGTAGAGAGAGATTTATTTTCATCTTTTGCGTCAGTATTAAGTTTATTGGGACTTAAAAAATAGTAATAAATAGCAAAGCCCAGCGTTAACATAACGGCTAGGTAGCCTAAACCTGTAAGTAATTTTTTTAACATAATCTTTTTAACATTTAATGGTTAAATCCTTATTCATTGGCAAGAGACAACTATCGCGTTTAGCCAAAGTTTTCATAAAATGATCAGCGTCTTGAAACCCCACTGTTTTGATAGTGGATATTTCTTCACCGTTTCCATTAAAGAAAACGATACCGGGCGGACCATATAAAGCAAAACGTTTTAATAATGCCTTGTCTTCTTCAGTGTTAGCGGTCACGTCTACTTGCAACAACAAAGTATTTTTGAGTGATTGCTGAACTTTAGGATCACTAAAAGTATATTCTTCAAGTTCTTTGCAAGCGACACACCAATCTGCATAAAAATCCAGCATGACGGGCTGGCCTTTAGTATCGGCCAGTCTTTTGTCTAATTCAGCAATGCTAGTGATTCGATTAAAGGCTAGGGAAGATTCGTTTTTTTGCTGATTGTTATTAGTACTTAAAATGCTGTTGTTAAAACCACTAAAAGGCTGCCGTATTGATTTTGCACCAGAAAGCGCACCAATCAGTAATGCCACGCCAACAAGCAAAAGAATAACAGCGATCCCTTTCCAAAATTTTGCAAAATTATTGGCACGCGTTGATAAGTGTGTTGGTAGGCTATCTAGCGCATTGAGATAAATCGCATTGACAATAAACAATGCCGCCCATAATCCCAATTGAATGCTGGTAGGAATAACTGGTGAGATTAACCAAATTGCCATGCCCAGCATTAGGGTGCCAAAAAAATTGCGCACAGTATTCATCCAATTACCAGTTTTAGGCAACAGGCTGCCGGCGGAGGCGCCTATGAGCAACAACGGCATACCCATGCCAATTGCCAGCGCAAATAAACCTACACCTCCGAGCAATACATTATGTGTTTGGCCAATGTAAATGAGTGCCCCCGCAAGTGGCGCAGCTACGCAAGGACTTACAATTAAGGCGGAAAGTATGCCCATTGTAAATACCCCTACAAACTCACCGCCCTTGAGTTTATTGCTGGAATTCATCAATTTACTTTCGAAGTTAACGGGTAGTCTTAGCTCATAAAATCCATACATAGAAAGCGCAAAAGCCACAAACAACATCGCAGTGACACCTAACACCCAAGGGTTTTGTAGTGATTGGCTAAGCAGGCTGCCTGATAATCCCGCTGCAATACCTGCTAATGTATAGCTTAATGCCATGCCCAATACATAAGCTACAGACAAGCCAAATGCATGTAATTTGGAAGGTTTGACTTGCTTACTTTGACTGCCAACGATGATGCTGGATAAAATCGGGATCATTGGTAATACACATGGAGTAAGAGATAGCAGCAAACCAGCGACAAAAAAGCCAGCAATCACTAACCATAAATTGCCTGATTTCAAAACTTTGGTAATGTCGGTATCGTTCTCATTAACTGATGTAGTATTCGCGCTGTTTGCCTCGTTGCTAACGGTGGGAAGATCTACGGTGAATGTTTTTTTAATAGGCGGATAACATAAACCTTTTTCGCTACAACCTTGGTAAGTTGCCGCTAGTGTGACAGAGTTATTCTTAACAGAAGCGAGCTTGATATTAGCTTTAAAATCATGATGATAGACTTCTTGCTTACCAAAATTAGGATCGTTTTTGATTTCACCAGCAGGCAGTGTTACCCCAGATATTGCGCCGTCAGTGGCGGGCTGGATGATGAATTTGATTCTTTCGCGATACAGATAATAACCAGGTGCCACAGTAAACGCAGCTTGAATGCTATTCGCATCTGTAGCACTTAAATTGAGTTTAAATGCTACATCGGGCGATAAAAACTCATCTTCGTCGTTATTATTGAAAAGCGAGTTAGTAATCGAACTTTTATTTGTTTCATTAGCATAACTGGACTGTAAACCGCCGGCTGACATAATTAAAATGCTGGCTAGCGTTAACAAGCTAGCGAACAGTTTTTTGAAAAGTAAATTTTTTACGCGTTTATGTTCCATCACGTTCCATTTTAATAATTTAAGCTATTGTAGTTGGCTAATCAGCTGCATGATTCTTAAAGAAATTGCTTAGCTACTAAATTTTCACTTGTATTTTTTTATAAATGCACCATACATTATAAATTAAGTAATTAAATTGATTACCAATTATCTAGATAGGTAATTGGTATCATACGTTCAATGAATTAAGGAATTCTATTACATGCGGTTAATATTAACACTCGCTTTACTGGCATTTCCTATTGCCGAAATCTGGCTTTTAATCAGCCTGGCGGACGAGTATGGCTGGTGGGTATTGCTATACTTAGTCGTAATTACAGTACTCGGCTTACAACTGATTCGTGATGAAAAGCTATTGTTTTCAGGCCGAATGATGCAAAGTCTCACGCAAGGCGGTAATCCGGTAAAAGCTATTTTCGGTAGCGCGCGCAATATTATTGCCGGCGTACTGCTGATTATTCCTGGTGTGATCACTGATCTGATAGCAGTTGTTTTGTTATTGCTGCCAGTGAACAAAGATGGGCAAAGCGCCTCAAAACACCCAACTCAAAAAGCTGCGAACGATGATGTGATTGAAGGCGAGTTCCGCCGTGAAGATTAGCGTCAGGAATTTATAGGCTAAACAGTGAGTAAGTTTCCCATAATGAGTAAGACTAATAAGTACGATTACAAGTTAAAAACTATTTAAGACCACAAGTATGACGCATCAGATAACCCTCCAACCGAGTGGCAACAGCTATAGCGCTAAAGCTTATGAAACTATATTGGAATCAGCGATTAACGCTGGCTTTAATATCCCTTATGGTTGCCGCAATGGTACATGCGGAAGTTGCAAGGGTACGGTTTTGAACGGTGAGGTCGATTATGGTGACTATGCCGAGTGTGCGTTAAGCGAAGCAGAAATAGCCACCGGTAAAGCGCTGTTTTGTTGTGCACGGCCACTGTCAGACCTTACCGTAGAGTGCCGTGAAATGGATGTGGATTTTACCCCAGCGCGTATTATTCCGGCGCGCGTAGAGCGTAAAGAGCAACTTTCACATGATGTGATGGCTTTGTTTCTAAAACTGCCTAGTAGCCAATCGTTGCAATTCAAAGCAGGGCAATACATAGAGTTCTTATTGCGTGATGGCAAACGCCGTGCTTTTTCACTAGCCAATCCGCCGCATATAGATAGTTTACTAGAACTTCATTTGCGCTTGATTCCGGGCGGGCAGTTTACCCATTACGTGTTCAATGAAATGCCAGACAAAGCCATTATGCGCATTGAAGCACCGTTCGGTAGTTTTTACCTGCGAGATGATTCGGAGAAGCCCATCATTATGGTGGCAGGAGGGACAGGTTTTGCGCCCATTAAAGGCATCATAGAGCATATGTTGCATCACAATATGAACCGTAAAATTATGTTGTATTGGGGCGCAAGAACTTTGCAGGACCTTTACATGCCTGCCTTGCCTAAAGCATGGGCAGCGGCACATCCGCATATCACGTTTATTCCTGTGTTATCAGATGCAACAATTGAAGACCACTGGCAAGGCCGTACAGGCTTTGTGCATCAAGCCGTGTTAGATGATTTTGCTGATATTGGTTTATCCGAATACGAAGTTTACTGCTGCGGTGCACCAGGCATGGTAGAAGTGGCACATGCCAGCTTTTTACAAGCAGGACTCGCCGAAGATGCGTTTTTCTCAGATGCGTTTAATTATGCAAAACCAGTAGCGAGTCCAGCAGTGAATACAATTGCTAACGTTTAGTAATTGCGTTATTGCCATTGTTTACTGACTAGTGTTTACTGACTAGTGTTTGCTGAGTAAAGGGGCTAGGTTTGGTATAGTGGCACCATGCATACGCTTTCACAATTACGCGCTGGTAAATTAGCTGGTACTAAACGTCTTGATCTTTCCTGTGGCCTGACCGATTTCCCCAATGAAATCTTTGATCTTGCAGACTCACTAGAGATTCTTAATCTATCGGGCAACGCGTTATCTAGCCTGCCAAATGACCTGCAGAGATTACACAAGCTGCGTGTGATTTTTTGCTCGGATAACCTGTTTACCGAATTGCCGGAAATGCTGGGGCAATGCCTCCATTTAGAGATGATTGGCTTTAAAGCCAATCAAATCAATAAAGTACCGGCAGCCTCTTTACCTAAAAAACTTCGCTGGCTAATCCTGACAGATAATCAAATCACAGAATTACCGAGCGAGCTTGGGTCATGCGAGCACCTGCAAAAGCTCATGCTGAGTGGCAATCAATTACAAAGTCTACCCACACAGATGGCCGCCTGCAGCCGATTAGAATTGCTGCGCATCTCAGCGAATTGTTTGACACAATTACCCCACTGGCTGTTGTCGTTGCCCAGACTCGCATGGCTGGCTTATGCAGGCAATCCATTTAGCGACGCGGATGAACTAGCAGCAACTACCGAACTGACTATTACACAAATCGATTGGTCCAGCCTGGAATTGCAACAAGCTTTAGGTGAAGGGGCATCTGGCGTGATATATAAGGCAAACCATTTATTGAATGGCGTCAGTTCGCCTGTAGCGGTCAAGGTATTCAAAGGATCTGTAACCAGCGATGGTTTACCACGTAGCGAGAAAGCCGCCAGCATCGCCGTTGGTGCGCATTCAGGATTGATTCCAGTCATCGGCGAAATCAGCGGGCATCCACAAAATGCATCAGGGTTAATAATGACACTGATTGCACCGAACTTTGTTAACCTCGCAGAACCGCCAAGCTTAGAATCTTGTACACGCGATCATTATTCAGCAGAACGCCGGTTCACCTTAGCAGCTGTTTTGAATATCGCACGAAGTATTGCATTAGTAGCAGAACATCTCCACTCAAAAGGCGTGGTGCACGGTGACCTGTACGCACACAACATTCTGTGGAATGAACAAAGTGATTGTTTGCTAGGCGATTTCGGTGCAGCCTCTTTCGTCCCGCTACACAATGTGCAACTTGCTGCAAGTATCCAGCGCATAGAAGTACGTGCATTTTCTTATTTGCTAGAAGAGTTGCTGGATCGTTGTGATGCACCGCCAGAATCGCAAGATGTCTTCGATGAGATGCGTACCTTGCAATCGCGCTGCGCTCAACTAGAGGGTAAAACACGACCTTTATTTTGTGAGATCCAATCAGTTTTGATGTTGTTAGATGCTGATATGCGTAAATGATGGAGTAGATAAGAGAGAATATTCAACGGCAGAGTATGTCGCAAATTCTCTTGTAAAACACTCATATACTCGAACAAACTTGCTCGTGTCCTAGTCGACAACTGCGCTAGAATATACATCCAGAATGGCTGTCAAGAAACCCCATCCCTCATGCGTAGGTATGTAGGTAATATCAACCAACAAACGTTAGTGGAAGTCCATAATTGAAAGTTTAATGTTTAGTCGATTGGCGACTATGCTTCATTACTTTCTGACTTCGGAGCGCCAGTAATGCCAGCTGTGAGACTGAAGCGCATGGCATCTTCCATGCTCATGTTAAGAGGTCGTGTAGCTTTACGTGGAACAAGTACAGTAAAACCACCAATACCGTAACTCATTGGAATATAAACCAGCAAACTGTCTTGCTGATTGAATCCTGCAGGCATTTGGTTCATGTCAGCCTGGGTGACAAGTCCAATCAGCTGCATGTCAGTTTCCCCGACAGTGATTGCTACGACCTGTTCAAAATCTTTCTTTTTTTCGGAGGAAAAGTAATCCAGTAGATCACGAATCGACAGATACACCGATTTAATTAACGGGAGCCGCTTCACAATCCGTTCAACAAAGGAAAGTAATTGCTGCGCAATAATGGTTTGCATAAGTAGCCCTACTAAAAAGGCAACTACCAGACCAGCAACTACCCCCATCCCAGGCCGGTAAAACTCCTCAGATATCACGGCTCGGATTACACTCCCAAGAAATGACTCTGTTGTCACAACAAACCAGTAAAGCAGATAAAGCGTCAGTATCACTGGCAATATGGTGATTAAGCCGGTCAGAATATTTTTATTGATCAATCTCAACATATTTGTTCCCTAGTTTAAATTTGAGTTCTGAGGACCACAGATTATTTAGTGATCAAGATTTAATGCTGCATATGGAATTCATCGTTGGTTTTGGTTGTGTTGATCAACAACCTCATTGTTGAAATATTAAGATTGAGACAAAACATTATTAAATCTATTTTAAACGAACTGGTTTAAGTTGGAAGTTTACAGTTTAGCTTGTGTGACTTCTTTTGGCGTAAGAGCGTTCATATCACAACAAGTCAAAGAATGTTATTTAAATAAAATAGATTGCTTAGTTTCACTAGCCTTTTTTTGCTCGGCAAGCGTATGAGTGAGTTTTTCAAGCTCCGCATTCTGTATTAATTCATGTGCACGTTTTGTGGCTGCTTCTGCTTTTGCAATATCGCCTTCAGTAAGGGCCTGCATGCCTTCAATCAACGCAGCGTTGCCTGCTTTTAACCAAAGTGCTTCTTTTTTTCTAAGTCTGTTTGCGGGTATGCGCCGTAAAAAAAGTACAAATCTTAAGAAAAAATGAATCGCTAAAAAGCCTAGCACGATTAAAATCAGTAGAAAATTGAATGAAAATTGAAAGCGATAAGGTGCGCGCACAATCAGTACATAGCCATGATTATTGCTTGCCAGCCAAATGATGCTTACAAGCAACAAGAGCATGAACATAGACCAAAAAAACTTGCGTTTGATGAAGTGCATTAGACGCATTGATTTTAAAGGGGCTGACTTGATGCCAGGTTCATTAGTATTAAACATAAGGTCTAATCACTTTTTTCAAGGCTTTGTTTGTAGCGGCTGACAGCGGCCAGGCTTTCTGTGAGTTGTGGTAATTCAATTCCCACATTGCTGCCAGAAAGTTTTTCAAGTAGTTTGAGTGCTTTGATGGTATCGGGATGTTTAGTATCAAAATATTGATTTAACCAATTGTTCACCGAGTTAATATCAGCGTTATAACTGGCTTCATCATGTTGGAGCAAAGCAATGCGCGCAGTGAGTAACCGTAGTTTCAAGTTTTCACGCAGGTAAAAGGCATGATCGACAGAGAGCAGGGGTGGCTCAGGTTTTTCGATACGCTCCACAGTCACGAGGTTTTTAATATCTTCCCATACTGAAAAACCGAATTTTTGCAACGTACTCAATTTTTGTATAGTCACCGAATCCCGGGCTGGCGGCATATTTTGTTGAGAGGCTACTAAATTTAATGTCGGCTGTCGTTCGCTGATTAACGGTAGCTTGGCGCATAAATCTCCCAGAGTTTCGAGTTGTGCACTGATATTCATCACGTCTACGTACGGTAATTTGCGTAAAGTTTCAATTTCAATGGCAAGTGTTTCACGCAGTTGCGTAGCGCGGGGTAAATCCAGTGGCTCCAGGCGTTTATCTGCCGCTTGCAGGGCTAATAGTGCAGATTTTACATTGCCTGCCAGTTGTAATTGTTGATTGGCAATGGTTAATAATTGCTCTACTTCAGCCAGGGCCGTTGCTTCACGATTTTCTGCCAATTGGTCATATAAGGTCTGTAACACTTCCTGTTGATCGCGCGATTCCTCCAGTTTTTGTTCTAAAATCA
>DASQFK010000030.1:0-5011 GCA_035633175.1 Methylotenera sp. | reverse complement strand
GGCAGTTATCAGCTTAATAATGCAGCCTGTGCAGTAACAGCAGTAGATTCATTGCGATTCAAATTACCTGTCTCAAATGACGCAGTTGCTAAGGCAATGCGAGAAGTTACACTCGCTGGACGTTTTCAAACAGTCTTTAATAAAAATTCAGTAAAAGTGATTCTAGATGTCGCGCATAATCCACATGCGGCAAACGCGCTAGCGGAAAACTTAAAGGTTTTTAAAAGGCAGGATGGTCGAACTTTTGCAGTTTTTGCCATGCTGGCAGATAAAGATATTCAAGGCGTAATAACTGCTCTTAAGGACGAAATCGATGTTTGGTATCTTGCGGGCATTGATAATGTACGGGGTATATCGGCTGCAGAATTGGCGAGTATTCTCATAAAGACAGTACCTGCTGCAATTTATAAAACATTCGAAGCGGCAGCAGATGCCTATCTGCAAGCGTCTATTGATATAGAAGCCTGTATTGATGGTAATGAAAATGATAAAATAGTTGTGTTTGGTTCATTTTTCACAGTTTCAAACGTGATGCAATTATTAAGTGATGACTTAACCAAAGTGGATTGCCAAAAAAATTAATCTACGAGGAAGCACTAATGCCACCTGATTTACCTAATGAACTAGAATTAGCTCTCAAAAAACGTGCGCGTCGCCGTTTAGTGGGTGCTGTTGCGCTTGTGCTGATGATGATCATTGTTTTGCCGATGATATTGAAAGATCGTGCTGCTTTAGTTGAGCAAGAGTCTATTAAAATTACCATGCCCGAGTCGAACTTGAATCAGCAAGATGAGAAGTCAGTGGTTCCTGTGCCAGATTTACCACCTGTTGAAGCTGCACAAACAGCTATTATTGAGCCAGATATTCAATCAGCAGAAGACGAACCAATAAATTCAGAAAGTATTGATAAAACTACAGAGAAAAATAAAGTAGCCATTAAACAAGAAGCCTCATTAAAAGCTAAAGCCGAAGAAAAAGCGGCTCAATTAAAAGCAGCAAAACCTACTACAACAGAGGTAAAAACACCGAGCAGTTTTATCGTGCAAATTGGTGTTTATTCAGAACTGGCAAATGTTAAGCAATTGCAAGAAAAATCGAAGCAAGCAGGATATAAATCTAATATTGAAACAATCAAAACACCTAAGGGTGAAAAATATCGGTTAAGAACTAGCAGTTTTGTATCTCGTCAAAGTGCTGCAGATGCGCTTGCTAAGCTTCAAGCTGCTGGTTTACCGGGTATGGTGATGAGCAATGACTAATAGGCGATTGTTTTTAAATCTGACCATGATAATTGTCTCATATGAAAATACATGACCAGCTTTGATTATGCAGTGCTGATTATTGTTGCACTCTCAGTCATATTAAGTGTGATGCGTGGGTTGCTAAGAGAAGTCTTGGCAATATTAGGTTGGGTGGCGGCTTTTTATGTGGCTAAAACATACACTAATCAGCTTGTGCCGATGATGCCAACAGATATTCCCACCGAATCTTTACGAATTTTAGCCGCATTTTTAGTATTGTTTTTAGCCACGTTATTAGTCGCTAGTTTATTAGCAATTGCGCTTTCTGCAATTTTTAAGAAAATAGGTTTAGGTTGGCTCAATCGTTTATTAGGCGCTGCTTTTGGTATGGTGCGTGGACTCTTGATTGTGTGTATATTGGTATTTTTAGCTGGGCTGACAAATATGCCCAAAGATGCGCGTTGGCGTAATGCGATGTTTAGTTCGCCGTTAGAGGCGCTGGTAGCAAGCATGTTGCCTTGGGTGCCTGTTAGCATTGCTAAGCATGTTAAATATGACTAAATCAACATACGCAAATTTACTTTTAGTAAATTACAAGAGCGTACTTGAATAGTGGCGTATCAGCCAGCATCTTTAGAACATAGAATCTTTGTATTACAGAATTAATTATTTAAGGCTTCATTCATGTGCGGAATTTTAGGTATTGTAGGTAAAGCTCCAGTTAACCAGCAGTTGTATGATGGCTTGCTAGTATTACAGCATCGGGGGCAAGATGCTGCAGGTATTGTAACCTGCGATGGCAACACGTTTTTTATGCATAAAAACAATGGTTTGGTGAAAGATGTATTCCAAACACGGCATATGCGTAGTTTGATAGGCAATGTGGGTATCGCTCACGTGCGTTATCCAACGGCAGGTTCTTCTAGCGCCGCTGAAGCGCAGCCTTTTTATGTCAATTCCCCATTTGGCATCGTGCTAGGCCACAATGGCAATCTCACTAATTCAGAACAGCTTAAACAGGAAATGTTTAGGCAAGACTTACGTCATATCAATACCACCTCAGATTCAGAAGTGCTTTTAAATGTGCTCGCGCATGAAATTGAGAAAACCTCACACAACGCGGTGCTTAATACTGATATGGCGTTTGATGCTGTTGCTGGCGTTCATAGACGTTGCAAAGGCGCCTATGCCGTAGTGGCAATGATTGCAAACTTTGGCTTGCTTGCGTTCCGCGACCCATTTGGTATTCGTCCTTTAGTGATCGGTAAAGCTGAAACTGAGCATGGCACGGAATATATCGTAGCATCGGAAAGCGTTGCACTGGATGTGTTAGGGTTCAAGATGTTGCGTGACGTTGAGCCAGGCGAGGCGGTATTTATTGATATGGAAGGTAATCTATATTCACGTCAATGTGCTGAAAATCCAAAACTTAATCCTTGTATTTTTGAGTATGTATATCTAGCCCGTCCAGATTCTGTGATCGATGGTGTTTCTGTCTATCAAACCCGTTTAGACATGGGTGCTAGTCTTGCCAAAAAAATTAAGCGCGAGTGGTCTGATAAACACATTGATGTTGTGATCCCCATCCCTGACACCAGCCGTCCGAGCGCTTTGCAACTTGGCATCACCTTAGGCTTGGATTATCGTGAGGGTTTCATTAAAAATCGCTATATTGGCCGTACTTTTATTATGCCAGGCCAGGCACTTCGTAAAAAATCAGTACGTCAAAAGCTAAATCCTATTGGCATAGAATTTAAAGGTAAAAACGTATTGTTGGTGGATGATTCAATTGTTCGCGGCACTACGTCGCAACAGATCGTCCAAATGGCGCGCGATGCAGGCGCGAATAAAGTGTATTTTGCTTCAGCTGCACCGCCTGTACGCTTTCCGAATGTCTACGGTATTGATATGCCCAGCCGCGATGAATTGCTGGCAACAGGTCGTACCGATGAAGAGATTTGTAAGGAGATCGGTGCTGATGCGCTGATCTATCAAGATTTAGATGAATTGGTGAGAGATGTAAAATTAAGTAATCCTAAAATCAACGACTTTGACTGTTCTTGTTTTGACGGTAAATATGTCACTGGCGATATTGATGCCGCTTATTTGTCGCGCATAGAAACGGCGCGTGGTGATCTAAATAGCAAGCAAAAGCCAGCAAATTCGAGTACGCAAATGGATTTGAATTTGATCAACGCCAATGAAGAAGATGAAGTTGTTGAAGCTTGACGGATTATTTTGTTAAGACTAGTATGGAATTGCGCTGATTTGAGTGACTTAAACTAAATAAGGTCTTACTCAGCTTGCGAGCGCATTATAAATACTGCTAAAGCGAGTTAACAAAGAACCCGTTTTGGCATAATGCTTGAGCGGGTTTTTTATGGCCCACATTTTGTGAATGTTATGGATAAAGAGTTGCTATGAATAAAGAACTGTCAGACAAACAAATATATCATCCTGAAACCCTTAGCGTGCGTGCAGGTAGCGAAGTTACTGAATTTGGTGAAAATTCAGAAGCGCTATTCCTGAACTCCAGTTTTAGGTTTAAAAATGCTGCACAAGCTGCTGCTCGATTTGGCGGCACTGAGCCCGGTAATATTTATTCGCGCTTCACTAACCCTACTGTCACTATGTTCCAAAATAAACTGGCGGCTTTAGAGGGGGCAGAGCAGTGTGTGGCGACTTCAAGCGGCATGTCAGCAATTTTAGCGTGTGTGATGGGTTTATGCAGTGCAGGCGACCATGTGATAGCGTCACGTAGTATTTTTGGTACTAGCGTGCAATTGTTTAGCAATATCTTAAAGCGTTGGGGTTTGGAAGTAACGTTTGTATCGCTGACTAATCCCGAAGACTGGCAAGCGGCAGTCACGCCAAAAACTAAATTATTCTTTGTGGAAACGCCATCTAATCCACTCACAGAAGTGTGTGATATCAGGGTGCTGGCAGATATAGCACATAAAGCTGGCGCATACTTGGCAGTGGATAATTGTTTCTGCACACCCGCGATTCAAAGGCCACTAGAGTTGGGGGCGGATATCATTATTCATTCCGCTACTAAATATATTGATGGACAAGGTAGGTGCCTCGGTGGCGCTGTGCTTGGCACTAAGGCTTTAATGGAGCCTGTGTATGGCTTTTTACGCACAGCTGGCGTCACGATGAGTGCATTTAATGCCTGGGTATTTTTAAAAGGTTTGGAAACCCTTTTTGTACGCATGGACGCACATGCAAAAAATGCATTAGCACTCGCAACCTGGCTAGAAAAGCAACCGCAAGTCGCTAGAGTACATTATCCGGGATTAGTTTCACATCCGCAGCATGCACTTGCGATGCGCCAGCAAAGCAATGGCGGTGGCATCGTCAGCTTTGAAGTGAGGCCAAAAGTTGGTCAAACCCAACAAGAAGCAGCTTGGGCATTGATTGACGCAACACAAATGATTTCAATCACTGCAAATTTGGGAGATGCTAAAAGTACCATCACGCACCCAGCAACCACTACTCACAGTAGGGTAACGCCTGAGGCACGCGCTGCTGCTGGAATTAATGATGGCTTAGTTAGAATTGCCGTAGGTTTAGAGCATATTGAAGACCTTAAAACTGACTTGGCTTTTTTAGCCAGTTAGAAGGACCGACTCAAGTATTTCTGCTAGGCATTAGCTAGTATTCAAAGGCGTAGCTTGAGCTTGGAAATCAAGCTTAAAACTACTAATTTGCATGCTAATCATGTTAAAATTTGCAACACATAATAACTATTATAAGTCACTCAACAC
>DASQFK010000029.1:0-22091 GCA_035633175.1 Methylotenera sp. | reverse complement strand
ACATCGGAATGCACAGCATAAGCAAAATCCACTGCGGTAGCGCCTTTCGGCAAGGCAAAAATTTTACCTTTGGGAGTAAATACATACACTTCATCTGGAAACAAATCAATTTTGAGATGCTCAAGGAAATCCAGTGAATCGCTACTTTCACTTTGAATATCCAATAAACGCTGCAACCATTGATGGGTTTGCTGCTGTAATGCCGTGAGCTGTGCATCACTCGCCTTATAACGCCAATGAGCCGCTACTCCAGCATCTGCAATGTTGTGCATTTCTACATTACGGATCTGCACTTCAATCGGCGTCCCAAAGGGGCCGAATAAAGTGGTATGCAGCGATTGATAACCATTGGCCTTTGGAATGGCAATGTAATCTTTAAATTTACTCGGAATTGGCTTATAAAGTGCATGCAACGCGCCTAAGGCAAGATAGCAACTGGGCAAATCTTTAACAACCACTCTAAAACCATAAATATCATAAATTTGCGAAAAAGCAGTGGTTTTACCCGCCATCTTCTTGTAAATACTGTAAAGATGTTTTTCCCGACCGGAAATTTCAGCGTCGATATGGAGATTACTCAACTGCTGCCTAATTGACTCCAGTATCTTACTGACCACTTCTTTACGGTTACCACGCGCGGCTTTAATTGCCTGCGAAATCGCCCGGAAGCGCATGGGATACATATATTTAAAGCTTAAATCTTCGAGCTCTTGATAGATTGCATTTAATCCTAGCCGATTAGCAATGGGTGCATAAATATCAAGCGTTTCTTTAGCGATGCGTTTTTGCTTATCGGGCTTCATCGCCTCCAGCGTCTGCATATTGTGCAGTCTATCCGCCAGTTTCACTAAAATTACCCGCACATCTTGCGACATGGCCAGTAGCATTTTACGGAAATTTTCCGCTTGGGCTTCACTAGCACTTTGAAATTCAATTTTATCGAGCTTGGTTAAACCATCGACCAACTCAGCTACTTGCTGACCAAATATTGCATTGATTTCAGCGGTAGTAACGGGTGTATCTTCCACCACGTCGTGCAACAGCGCCGCTAAAATAGTTGGCACATCCATGTGCAAATCGGCCAAGATACAAGCGACCGAAACAGGATGCGTAATATACGGCTCGCCAGTTTTACGTATCACACCATCGTGCGCTTTAAACGCAAAGCGATAGCCCTCCCAAATCAGGGCAATATCTTGTGGTTTGAGGTACTGTTTAAGACGTAAACTGAGGGCTGAGTCCTCGCTGTCCGCAGGCAGCAAGGGGGCTGAATTTAACTTTAGAGCATCCGCTTGATGGAGTGTTGCGGTTTTTGGCATGGCGTTTTCACTACGAGGCTAGCAAACTAAATAAAATGTTATTCAGCTAAAAAATTAATATTCGCGATATTAAGGCTTAACATTCGCTAAAATTTCCACGCCGATTTTACCTGCAGCGATTTCGCGCAATGCAAGAACCGTTGGTTTATCACGCAAACCTTGTGTATTCACTTGTGGCTCTGCACCATTGTGCAGCTGACGCGCACGATAGGCTGCCACTAATGTCAATTGAAAGCGATTTGGGATATTTTCTAAGCAATCATCTACTGTAATACGTGCCATGATGGTGTTTCCAATGTGTTAGGTTAAAGCTATTAACTTATGTGAGTGTTTGAATTAAGCTAGCATAGCGTTGCAGCTGTACTGCACCTGCTAGCCGTTGTGTCCGTATGATTGCGCTGACATCTTGCAGCGCAACTTCAAAATCATCATTGATTGTAACATAATCGAACTCACTCACGTGGCGCATTTCTTCCCGCGCTGCGGCTACTCGCTTAGCAATCGTCTCGCTACTGTCTTGCCCACGCATATTGAGCCTATGCGCCAATGTTTCCACCGAGGGCGGCAATACAAAAATGCTGATTGCTTTTGGATATAACCTGCGTACTTGTTCTGCACCTTGCCAATCAATTTCCAGAATGATATCAAAGCCTGCTTTTAAAGGTGCATCCACCGCAGCCTGTGAAGTGCCATAACGTGCTTCATGCACTTCAGCGCTTTCTAAAAATTGGGCTTCGCCTAACATCTGTAAAAAACTCGCATCATCGACAAAATGATAATCCACACCATTCACTTCACCAGGCCTAGGTTTGCGTGTAGTGTGAGAAATAGAGAGCTTCAAATGCGCATCTTTGGCAAGCAAAGCTCTGACTAAGCTGGTTTTGCCTGCGCCGGATGCAGCTGTAATAATAAAAAGGTTACCTAACATGCTTTAATAAAATTCCTAATACCTATCTAATCAAATAAATTTGTACTTAATCACACCAGTATATTAACTACTGGTATTTAAACTACTGGCACTTAAAATCTACACCAATCGGGATTCGGCAAAGCGCTGAATACTGATTTTAATCCCTCGGCCCAACCTTTTCTCACGGTTGCATAGTAGGGGTCATTTTCAGTAATACGCTGATGGCAATCCGAATGGAAACTATCTGTTCTGTAAAGTAACAAATCGATAGGCGCGGCCACTGAAACATTACTACGAATGGTAGAATCAAACGAAATAAGTACGCATTTAACCACGTCCATCATGTCGCTATCATGTTTCACCACGCGGTCAACGATCGGCTTGCCATATTTGGTTTCACCAATCTGAAAATAAGGTGTCTCTGCACAAGTTTCAATAAAATTGCCTGCTGCATACACGTGAAATAAACGCGGCTTCTCACCTTTGATCTGGCCGCACACTAAAATGCTGGCATTGAAATCAATGTCGTGATTTTTAAAATGGTCACCATCCCGTTCAAAGACTGCACGTAACTCAGCGCCTACCAAGCCTGCTGCATCAAACAGACTATCGATATTATGTAAGTGCTTACTCTCTTGCTCGCGTCTTTCTACTGCTGCTCTTAATTGATTAACGACCGCTTGTGTAATCGCTAAATTACCAGAAGTGAGCAATACAATCACACGTTCGTTTCTGACTTCAAACGTGTGCATTTTCGGACTAATAGCCACTTGATCCACACCCGCATTAGTGCGGGTATCAGAGGCCAACACTAAGCCTTCTTCAAGCAATACGCCTATACAATAAGTCATGAAAGTTGTTCGGAATTTGGTATGTATTGAATAATACCATTATGGGGATAATTGCTGATGGAAAAAACTAACGCGTTTTCAGTAAATTTACATGACTCCTGCTGCCTCAGTCAGTTTGGCGACATTTTGTTTTGTAAAAAATCCATCAAAGCTGCCATAACGCTGTACATATTCAATGATGAGCGAGGAGTGCTCAGAAGCGTTAGAGAAAATTTGTTTGAGCCCCTCTTCTTTCGAGCCTATCACGTCGAGTAAAAAGCCTTTGCCGTTTTCTGCAATCGCATCCACCACGATATCTATATGCTCTTTACCATCACGCTCTCCGTCTTTAACTGAGAATGCCATATGGTGCAATCTTGGGCCGTAATTGCGTACAAAAGTCTCGGTAGGCGAAGGTAAGTGTTCTAAATGGTTAATAAAATAGGGGGTGTTATTCGCGGTAAAAACCTTAGCCGGACTTTTTGATTCTGGAAGCTGATGTGCGCTTTTGGTGACATTGGTGGATGAGTTTTGGTCCTTAATGTTGTAAGCGCCCCAAAAATAGTAACTTGACCAAGATAGATATTCTAAAATCGCCACCTCACGATTTTGGCTATATACGCGTGTTGCAAGATGATCCAATGGTAATAATAAATCGTTAATCCCCAGTTTGTTTTGCAATGTTTTTGCTTCAACGTAAGCAGCTTGTACCTCTGGTTTAATGACACTGACCCCTAAAGCATACACTCTGGGCTCATTTGGCCCGCGCTCCAGATAAGCGACAATATTATGCGTATAAGGTGAAGGCTTACTTACGGCTAAATTGCCTGGCAGTTCAAGTTTACGTAGCTCATCTTGATTAAAAAATCTAAATTCACGTTGTTGCTGCATTTCAACCACGCTATGTAAATCTGTTACACGAATAATTTCACCCATGTAGCGGCTATTCGGCTTGTTAGCGCCTATTGGGTACACTTCGTTCAAGCTTCTAAAAATACCCCGCATATTAGGGTCTTTTACTTCACGTAATAAAATATCTGGCGAATTTAAATCTATACGCAGTACGTGCGACCAGTGCTGTTCAGTTTCTAATGTCACTAGATAATGATACGGCGTCATCAAGGCCAGTTCAGCAACATATTGAATAGAATGCCCCGGATCAACGGTAATCATCAGTGCGTCTATTTCATGAATTATCTCTGTCAAGCCAAGCGCATCTCGTTCTTTCAATAAACGAACGAGGTTTTCCTCAAAGAAAGTTGAATTTTCTTTATCGCCATGGCGATCAAATTTTAATGAGTTCATCGGCAGAAGTTTTGACATAAACCTTATTATGGAGCAATTATTGTTGCTGCGCTTGTTGCGCTTGCCTGAGTAACTCGGCTTGCTTAACCAACTCAATCTGGTTGATGTGATATTGTTGATTATTCGGCATATTGGATTGATTGACCACCACACTGGATGCCATGCCTTCCATACCACCACCAGCGCGCATGCCGCTTACCGGGCTTGCCGTACGATAATCCAAACCTGAAGCCAATCTTACATGCACGTCATAAGTCCGGCAACCATTCGATACATCAAAACTTTGCCAGCCTTCATTTTGCAACCACACGTCTGCCCATGCATGCGTTTGCATCAAACTACCGTCTTCAGTAAATAAATAACCGCTTACATAACGCGCGGGCAAACCTATGCTACGACAACAGGCAATGAATACATGCGCATGATCTTGGCAAACACCTTGGCCAAGTTGAAAAGCCTCGATTGCTGAAGTTGTTACCTGAGTGACACCTGGTATATAACTTACGCGCGCCATTAGTGCATGCATCATGTCTTCCAGTGCTGCATTCTGCGCTGAAGGTAATGCCTGAAAGTGCTTAGCAAATGCACGTATCGCACCATCACTCGCGGTGAGTGGCGTATTGCGTAAATAAATCGGCAATGGCAAGGTCTGTTTTTTCGATACGTCTGATTGTTGTGTAATACTAGTTAATCCCGTTTCCACCTCGCCTGATGCAATAATGACAATTTCTGAGTGTGGCTTATCCACCACTAGCGTATGCGTAGTATTGCCATACGAATCCTCAACCGCATGTGATTCGCCGTTCACTTTGATATCCCAGCGTTTCACATGCTGCCCGAAACCGCTTTGCGGCGTTAGACGCAATTGCTGTATGGTGTAATTAACAGGCTCGCTATACACATAACGCGTATGGTGCTCAATATTTAACAGCATGTTATGACGCCACGATTTTCATTAGCAAAGTCTTCACTAGTAGTTTTCATTAAGAGATACTTAAAAAAGTTTTATATACTTCTGTGCCGAGTTTATTGTTTGACTTGATAAAGTCACTCAAAAATTCGTGTAGCCCATTTTGGAAAATATACTGCATTTTGCCATAACGCAACTTTGCATGTAACTCACCTGCGAGCCTTCTGCACTCAGTGTTACGCGAACCGGAAAGCTGATCTAAAATAGGCGTGATTTCATCAAAACATGCATGCAGAGAGCGTGGCATGTCTCGTCTTAGTACTAATAATTCGGCCACACGCCATGGTTCTATGGTGTCACTGAATATTTTTTGATAGGCTTGAAAAGCGGATACTGACCGTAGCACCGCACTCCATTCATAATAATCTACCGCGCCGCCTACCTCTTCTTCTGAAGGTAGCAATAAATGATATTTCACATCTAATAGACGTGCCGTGTTGTCAGCGCGTTCGATAAATGTGCCTAGTCGTACAAAGCTAAAAGCATCATCACGCAACATGGTGCCAAAACACACGCCCCTGAATAAATGAGAACGCGCTTTTACCCAATCACAGAATTCACGCAAACCATTTTGGGCTAAATTTTGCCCGGTAAATTGTCCAAACTCCAGCCACAGCGCATTGATATTTTCCCAAGTTTCTGAGGTCATCGCTACGCGCACCGCTCGTGCATTCTCACGCGCACTACGCAGCGCGCTATAAATACTGGATGGATTATTAAAATCCATCGCTAAATAGTGAATCACATTGGCAGCAGTATATTCGTCGTATTCTTGCTCGTACGCTTCAACATTACCCGAAATTTCCAGCGCGGGTAACCATAGCGCTGCTTCGCTTTCAGCGGCGTTTGGCACTAGCGACATGTTATAGGTCACATCCAGCACACGCGCCATATTCTCGGCACGCTCGATAAAGCGTGCCATCCAATAAAGGTGGTCAGCAGTCCGACTTAACATGCTGCCTCCTCCTCTTTAACGTTTTTATACGCAGTATTTACTGCAACTTCCGGCTTTTGAGGTATTTCTGGTTCGGCTTCTAAAACCCAAGTATCTTTGGTACCGCCGCCTTGCGATGAATTGACCACTAGCGAGCCTTCCTTCATGGCAACACGACATAGTGCGCCCGGCACTAGCGTAACTGTTTTACCCGAAAGTACGAACGGCCGTAAATCGACATGCCGCGGCGCAATCCCCTGCTCCACTAAAGTGGGGCAAGTTGAAAGCGCTAACGTTGGTTGCGCGATATAGCTTGCCGGGCTGGAAACAATGCGCAGCCTAAACTCTTCCAGCTCTTGTTTAGTGGCGGCAGGTCCAACCAGCATGCCATAACCGCCAGAACCTTGTACTTCTTTCACGACCAATTCATCCAGATGTGCAAGCGTATACTGCAAATCTTCTTCTTTACTTAACTCATAAGTCGGTACGTTTTCCAATAACGGCTCTTCACCGAGATAGAACTTAATCATGGCTGGCACATGAATATAAGTCGCTTTATCATCGGCAACACCCGTGCCCACCGCGTTGGCTAACGTCACGCCGCCATTTCGATACACTGAAAGTAAGCCTGGTACGCCCAACATCGAATCTGCATTAAAGGCTAATGGATCTAGATAATCATCATCTATCCGTCTATAAATCACATCTACACGTTGCGGACCTTGCGTGGTGCGCATATACACGGCATTGTTGCGTACAAACAAATCTGGGCCTTCTACCAGCTCAATGCCCATTTGCTGCGCAATAAAGGCATGCTCAAAATATGCACTGTTATAAGCGCCAGGTGATAATAAGACTACTGTGGGTTCCAGCACACCAGACTGTGCTACGGCGCGAAGATTTTTCAGTAACACCTGTGGGTAATGATCGACCGGTGCAATAGAATAGCGACGGAATAGCTCGGGGAACAATCGCATCATCATTTTGCGGTCTTCCAGCATGTACGACACGCCGGACGGCGTTCTTAAGTTGTCTTCCAACACATAAAATTGTGATTCGCTAGTGCGCACCAAATCAATACCCGCAATATGTGCATATATTTGTTGCGGCACGTCTACGCCAAACATCTCCGGCCGATATTGTGAATTGGCTAAAATACTCGCGTGGACGATACCTGCTTGAATGATTTCCTGCTTATGGTAAATATCATGCAAAAACATATTGAGTGCACGCACACGTTGAATAGCACCTGCAGAAAGCTTCGCCCATTCCTTAGCGGATAATAAGCGCGGAATCACATCAAACGGAATCAAACGCTCGGCGCCGTCACTGTCGCCATAGACATTAAAAGTAATGCCTACACGGCGAAACAGTAATTCGGCCTCTTGACGTTTGCTATCAAGTTGCTGATGCGGCACATCTTTCAGCCAATGATTGTAAGCTGAGTAGATTTCACGCACCGACTGCTCATCCAACTTGCTAGCTTCGAGATGCATTTCATCAAAAAACGAAAGGGGTAGTTTTTGCATAATTGAGCCTTTCTTTTATGAAAAGACTTATGCAAAGGATATGCCAATTTATTTTTACATATAAATCAAAAGGTTAATATAATTATTTTCTGTTAATTTTTTTTATGCCCCTATTAAGTGCATATAAAAATTGGATTGTTACATTTAGGAAATATATAAGTGCATAAAAAAAGCAGAATTTCCATCTGCTTTGAATTACTAACTATTTAACAACTGAATATTATTCAATATTCTGAATCTGCTCGCGCATTTGTTCAATCAGTACTTTTAGTTCCATGGATACTTGCGTTGTTTGCACAGCAACAGATTTTGAGCCCAAAGTATTTGCTTCACGATTCAGCTCCTGCATCAAAAAGTCCAAGCGTTTACCTGCCGGTGCATCACTGTTCAAAATACGTTTCACTTCAGAAATATGTGCAGTTAATCTGGTTAACTCTTCGTCTACATCAATACGCTGTGCGAATAAAACCAGTTCTTGCGCGATTCGTTCTTGATCGATAGTTTTTAGTGTTTCCTGCAGTTTGTTCTCGAGCTTAAGCTGATACTCTTTAGTGAGTGCCGGCAGCAATGGTTTTACTTTTGCAACCAGCAATTCAATTTGTGCAAGCCTATCTAGCACCAATGCTTTTAGCTTTTCACCTTCACGTACACGGGAGGCATTCAGTTCCTGTAAACCTTGGCTCACTAATTTTTTTACGTCTTCAGTAAGTGTTTCATTACTTAAAGCATCATTCAAAATCACGCCTGGCCATCGTAAGATATCGGCAATGCTTAAAGCGCGGCTTTGTGGAAAATGGAGTTGTGCTGTAGTTTGCATAAGCGCCAGCTGCTGCATTAAAGCCTCATCCAGCTGTGTAGCTTGATTAGCTTGTGTACGCTGAATTAGATTAACCTTACATTCAATTTTTCCACGACTTAAATGCGCACCAATCAGCTCACGAATCGTAGGTTCTAAGCTTCTTAAATTTTCATCCAGCTTAAAATGCAGATCTAAATAGCGGCTATTCACTGCGCGAAGCTCTAGTATCAATGTGGCATTTTCTATCGGTTGTTCTAAAGCGGCAAAGCCCGTCATGCTGTGCGTCATAATCTGTGTTTCCTAGTGTGGCGTATTGAAATTGAGCCATGTTATCAAATACCTGCGAGTTAATGCCAAAATTACTTCAACAAATAACTTTAAGCCTACACAATTACGCGTTATATTGCTGACTGTGTAACAGGTATAATATTGGTTAAAAACAAATATTTAAGGTTATTATCTGTAATGCAGTTATGAATTAAGAATTGCCTCTGGCTTAATGCAACAAAGTATATATAGAATATTTTAAAAATTGGCTTCAACTAAAAATTTAGCATTACCCTCAGGCTACCAATTACAGGACTATGAAATTAGAAAAGTCTTGAGTTCTGGTGGGTTCAGCTTCGTCTATTTAGCGCGTGATAAAAACAAAAAAACCGTTGCGATTAAAGAATATCTGCCGACTTCTATTGCCCTGCGTGCCGATGGTGCGACCGTATTGCCCAATGCTGATGATGTAGCGCTATTTAGACATGGCCTGAAATGCTTTTTTGACGAAGGTTTAGCCCTTGCTAAAATTGACCACAAAAATATTGTACGGGTGATTAATTTTTTCCGTGAGAATGAAACCGTTTACATGGTGATGCAATATGAGCGCGGAAAATCATTACAGGACTATATTTTAGGGCAAACGGATTCAGTATCAGAACAGTTTATCAGACGTGTATTTGGTGAGTTGTCTAATGGCTTGCGCGAAGTACATACGCAAAAATTATTACATTTGGATATTAAGCCCGCTAATATTTATATTCGTTTGGATGGATCGCCGGTATTGTTGGATTTTGGTTCTGCACGCCAAGCTTTAAGCGAAAGCCAAGCAAAAATTGCCCCAAGTTACACGCCTGGCTTTGCTTCGCCAGAACAGTATTATGATAGAAAACTATTAGGTCCGTGGAGCGATATTTATAGCATAGGCGCAACGATGTATTCTTGCTTAACTCGCACCTCGCCGCTTGCCGCGAATCAACGGATTAAAAAAGACCTATTAATACCTGCGACAAAACTTGGAAAAGAGATGTACTCGCAAAGTTTGCTTGCACTCATCGACAAATGCTTAAGCCTGGATTATTTAGCACGTCCGCAAAGTGTATTCTCATTACAAAAAGCGCTACTCGAAACACAGCCAATGACAAAGAAAAAAGTCAGCTTAGTGAATAAAATCGTTGGCATTTTAAATAAACCGCTTTGATTAAACCCTTAAGAATAAATCATCATGAAATTTACTATTTTCCAAAATAGTCGCCAGGGTCCACGCCCTTATAATCAAGACAGATTAGCCTACTCTTACAGCAAAGATGCACTATTGCTAGTGGTTGCTGATGGTATGGGCGGGCATAAAAATGGTGAAATTGCCGCTCAACTTGCGGTTACTACTATGACCGAAGCTTTCCAGAGGTTAGCGGTACCCACCCTGTCTAGCCCTGCCAAATTTCTGATTGAGCACATCCAGCAAATTCACGACATGCTTGATCAACTCACGCAAGAACGCGAAATGCTCGAGTCGCCACGTACTACCATTGTTGCGGCAATAGTACAACGCGGTATGTTGTATTGTGCGCATGTAGGCGATTCGCGTTTATATCACTTTCGTGATGGGCATTTGTTATATCGCACTGAAGATCATTCGATTGTCCAATCGCTGTATAACAAGGGAATGATTGAGAAAGGTGATATGTCTACACATCCTTATCGCCACAAAGTCTATAGTTGCCTGGGTGGCGATACTCCACCTAAAATTGATTTGTCCGATAGACATGAGTTAGCCGAGGGTGACACCATTTTATTATGTACTGACGGCGTTTGGGGTGCAGTGGCAGATGACCACATGAAACGCATACTCAATAACCCCTCCATTACTGATAGCGTCACCGAATTGTTGAATCAAGCTGAGTACGTCAGCCAACAACAAGGCGATAATATGAGCGCCATCGGCTTGCAGTGGGGTGATAAACTCAGTAGCAATTTAGCCGTTTCTACAGTTACTATGGCAATGGGATCTACTACAACCATTATCAATCCTGTCACTAACCCAAACCACGAAAACCAATCAGATGGTACATTTAACAATGATTTAACCGCCGATGAAATTGAAAAAACCATCGCAGAAATACAAAATGCTTTACGCAAAACCAAGCGCAATTAAGCAATTTTCCAAATTAGCCAATTAATTCCAATTGAATAGTGTCGTTCAATTAGTTTAAATCTAAATAATTAAACTTATCGTATTAAGACTCAGCTATTTAAAACATAGACATTAACCCCAGATATTAAGCCTAGGTGTTTTAAAGTTAAGATTTAAAACCAAATTACTTTCAAATCAGGATTTTAGCTACATGCAAAACAACTTTACCCGCCCCAGCCAACGTGCTAATGATCAACTGCGTAACATCGAAATCATTCGCCATTACACTAAACACGCTGAAGGCTCTGTGCTAGTAAAGTTTGGTGATACGCACGTGCTATGCACCGCCAGTGTAGAAGAACGAGTACCAGGATTTCTGAAAGGCAAAGGACAAGGTTGGGTAACCGCTGAGTACGGCATGCTGCCACGCTCTACAGGTAGCCGCATGGACAGAGAAGCCGCTAAAGGCAAGCAATCTGGCCGCACTCAAGAGATTCAGCGCTTAATTGGCCGCTCATTACGCGCCATTATTGATTTAGAAATGCTAGGTGAGCGTAGTATACAAATCGATTGTGACGTCATCCAGGCAGATGGTGGTACACGTACCGCCAGCATCACCGGCGCTTATGTAGCACTGCACGATGCGATTGCAACTTTATTGACTAGTGGAAAACTCACGACAAGCCCGCTTAAACAAGCAGTTGCCGCCATTTCTGTCGGTGTATATAAAGGTCAGCCTGTATTGGATTTAGATTATATTGAAGACTCTGATTGCGACACTGATATGAACGTGGTAATGACTGCAGACGGTGGCTTTGTGGAAATTCAAGGTACCGCTGAAGGTGAACCGTTTGATCGTAAAGCTATGGATGCGATGCTGGACTTAGCAAGCAGTGGCATCCATTTACTCATCAGCAAGCAGAATGCTGCTTTAGGACTTACACTGTAAATTTTGTGTAAATATAAGCACATATGTTAAAAAAATTAGTGATCGCCACAGGCAATAGTGGAAAGTTACGAGAAATTCAAGCGTTGCTTGAGCCGCTTAATATTGAAGTTGTCTCGCAATCTACTTTTAACGTACCTGAAGCCGCAGAGCCTCACTGCACTTTTATTGAAAATGCTTTGGCAAAAGCACGTCATGTCAGCAAGTTAACCAAATTACCGGCTTTAGCTGATGATTCTGGTCTTTGTGTTGAAGCATTGGATGGCGCGCCAGGTGTGCATTCTGCTTATTTTGGCGGCGAGCCTAGAAGCGACGCTAAGAATAACGCACATTTATTAGAAATGCTAAAAGACCAGACTAATCGCCGTGCTTATTATTACTGCGCTTTAGTATTAGTACGTCGCCATGATGACCCGCAACCATTAATAGCAGAAGGTATATGGACAGGTGAGATTTTACATGCGCCTCGCGGTACCTTCGGTTTTGGCTATGATCCGCTATTTTTAGACGATAAAACTGAGAAAACCGGTGCGGAACTAACACCTGAAACTAAAAATCATATTAGCCATCGTGGTCACGCTTTGCGTAAAATGTTACATTTAATTGAAAAATTAAATGTAATCTAACGATATTAGATAACCATTTATCCAAACTATTCACATGAGCAAAAAACCTGATAATCAGCTTCCTATTTGGGTACGCGACGATGCATCCATCGTAGCCTGTACCGAAAAAATTAAGGTGATGCGTGAAAACTTTGATGAAATTCGTCAAATTGCGCAAGATGCACTAGAAGATGGCTTGCTAATGGAAGTCAGCGAAGCACAAATGCGTGAAGCGTTGCATCAACTCATTGATATGCTGGTGAATCCATACAAAACTAAATAATAATGTATTAAACAATTAATTCTTCCGCTTTTTCGAGTCATAGCTTTTTTACCATTATTAAGTTAAATTCTCAGAGTTGGGTAAAAACAACAACTTAATTTTATTAAATACTACATTAACTACAAAAAGAAAGATCAAAATGACAATAGCAAAAAAAATACTTGGCGCTTCATTCTCTTTATTATTACTAACAATGACCGGCTGTGCGACGATGCAAGATGTGGTAAAAGCTAAACAAAATGGTTCAGAAGGCACTACTAAAACTTATAACGTAAATGAAACTCAAGCATGGGAAATTGCAAAAACAGTTTTTCGTTGGGAAGGCTCTGATGCTATTGAAGAGCATAAAGAACAAAAATATATGCTTACAAGCAGTGGGATGAACTTGGTTTCATATGGCGCCGTAATGGGGGCTTGGATTGAGCCTACAACTCATACCAACAATACCAAAGTTACTGTCGTTACTAAACGTAGGGTCGCAATGAATATTGCTACAACTTTAACAGAAGGAACTTTTCACAGACGCTTTGCTCAGGCAGTTGCAATAATCCATAAAGGTCAACCGCTACCAGCCGAAGCGCCTTAGATTAAAAAAGAATATATCAACAATTAACAAAAAATCATTATGCCTTACAAGTAAATCTTGTAGGGCAATACCCCCACGTTACATCACAAAATAAACTTGCTATTAATACTGCACAATCCCTACACTACGTAGCTTATGATTCCTATCATTCCCATCAATAACTTAACTACTCCACACTCGCATGCACCGCTAGTGGGAAGCAACACTATTTCTGGCCTTACTGACTCTCCTCCATTATCTTTATATATTCATATTCCATGGTGTGTAAAAAAGTGCCCTTATTGCGACTTCAATTCCCATGAAAGTCGACATAAAAATGGCGAGATTCCGGAAGCAGCTTATGTAGATGCGCTGATTGCAGACCTGGAGCTTGCTACACCCAAGATATGGGGTCGTAAAATCAGAAGCATATTCTTCGGTGGCGGTACGCCCAGTTTATTTTCAGCGGATGCCATTGATAAAATTTTAAGCCATGTGCGCATGTTAACACCCTTGGAATTTGATGCTGAAATCACACTGGAAGCTAACCCTGGTACTGTAGATTCTGCTCATTTTTCTGGCTATAAACAAGCGGGCGTCAATCGGCTTTCACTAGGCATACAAAGTTTTAATAATGAGTACTTGAAGTCCTTGGGTCGCATTCATGATAGTCAGCAGGCTTATGACGCCGTGATACTGGCGCTCAAAACCTTTGATCAGGTGAATTGCGACATTATGTACGGCTTACCTAATCAGAGCCTGGCAGATGCGCTTGAAGATGCGGAAACAGCCATAGCACTTAACCCTGCCCATTTGTCTTTTTATCATTTAACCTTAGAGCCGAATACGCCGTTTTATCGCACACCGCCCAGCCTGCCCGATGATGACACCAGTAGTGATATGCAAATTGCCATTGAGCGGCTATTAGCGAATCATGGCTATGAACATTACGAAACGTCAGCTTTTGCAAAAAAAGGCAAGCAAGCCAAGCACAACTTGAACTATTGGCAATTCGGCGATTATTTAGGTATAGGTGCGGGTGCCCATAGCAAATTGAGTTATCACGACAAAATTACGCGTGAAACACGTCCAAAACATCCCAAAGCTTATATGGAACAAGCAGTACAAGGCAAAGCAGTTGAGCGCGAATGGGTAATTAGCCGGGATGAGCTAGGTTTTGAGTTTATGATGAATGCGCTACGGTTAATGGATGGCGTTCCACTCGCCTTGTTTCAGCAGCGCACGGGGTTGAATCTACATACATTGGATGCCGCGATTAAAAAAGCACAAAACAAAGGCTTATTAATCATTGCAAACGGCAATATGCAGCCTACTTTACTGGGCCAGCGGTTTTTGAACGAGTTGCTTGAATTATTTTTAGTTTAATTTCTTGCTTTAGGTTTAATAAGCTTCCATCTCTTCTTCAGTCGATTTTTCGCGCTCGTCTAGCAAATCACGTAATGTCATAATTTCCTGAAAGACTTCCATACTGAAACCTGTGCGCTGGCTATCACGATTATCTGTTAAAAGCTCATCTAGATAAGCTTTTGTTTGCATAAGGCTATTGACCTCTTTTTGACAATCCGCCCACAACTTAGTCACTTTCGCAGTGATATGAGAAAACTCTTCCAGACTTGAGGCTATTACCATTTGTGGTGGCGTGTTTTCCCATAAAGGCATCATGACATTAAAATTCTGATGCAATTGTTTGGCGTACTGCAAAAACTCTTCTTTTTGATTGGTTTCGCGATAAATATCTAAAAGATATAGCCAATGTTGCAATGATGCCTTTGGTGCAGCTTGGATTTGCGCTTTCAGCAAGCGAATCGCATAGCCGGCACGATCGACTTGCACAAATATTTTAGCTTGCCCTAATAATAATTCGGCCTCTTCCTTATCATACGATTGATCGGCAGACTCTACACTCGGTGTTACCTTAGCAATCACGTTCGCCTCAACTTCTGGAGCTATTGCAAGCTTTACCGGGCTAATAGTCACTTCAGGAACTGTTTCCGGCGTTGTTTGAGAGTTTATGGTGCTCGTATCAGACCTTTCCTCCGCCCCTGGCATGCTGTGTGTAAACGCATCTGACATTCCGGGCATATTTTCTTTCCGTATTCTATTTTTTTTCTGAGTCTCTAGCTTATCTTTGATCATCAAGGATTTTTTTCTTATTTCGTCAGATTTAGTGGTCACAAATTTACTGGTAGTTGGGAATGGCTGGTTTTTTGCTTGCCGACGGCTAAATAGAACAAAACCGATTAAACAACTGATTACCAACAACAAATTAAACACAGATAAAAATAAATAAGAGGAATCGAATGTGGATTTTACTGGAATAGATTTCGTACTAGCTGCCGGGATTAATAGTGGCTCTGATTTTGATTGGATGATCTTTGCTTCATTATTTTGCAGTGCATTAGCATTTAACTGGCTTGCCTGCATTGGTTGCACTGTTGCCGTATCAGTCAAAGCTTGCGCTTTTAATTGAGTGTTAACGCCAGAATCCATTGTTGCGCTATTGCTGTCTGCCAGACGAATTATCTCAGCCTTTAGCGTAACGAATACTTGCTCTAAATATGCCAATTTAGCATTTATTTTATTTATTTCAAGTTTCAGAAATTCATTCTTTTTCACCAACGCATCATAAATAAACTGTATTTTAGGATTAAGTTCAAACGCTACTAATTGAATGGGGCTATTCTGCAGCGATTTTGTTGGCGTTTGACGGATTGAGTCAGGGTAATTTTTTGATGCTACGGAACTGATGCTTTGCTGCGAAAGCTGCTTGATGTTAGGAATAACCACAGAAGTTAAATGATTAAAAGTAGTATTGCCTTGAAGGTCAGGCTGGATTTTACGACTCAAATATAACGTTTTTGCCACGAATAACTGCTGCATGTTTTTATCTTTTGGATAAAATAATTTCGCTAGCCGATTAACGCTTTCACCCGGCATCAATGACCAAACCATTGCATTTTTTTCTAGCGAAGATGGTGGTGTTTCTTCGGATGAAATTTCCTTATCCGCTTCAAGAGGCGTAATTTGCGCGAGCGAAAAATGGCTAAAGCTGGCTGCAAATAAAATTAATGCTAATTTAATTTTTTTGTGAGTTTTGGCCATACGCTCAAATTATTCATCAAGTGGTTAAAGGATTAGCTCTCTACGAGTACGCTTAATTGCCGCACTTACTTGTGCCGGTGCTGTGCCGCCAATATGATTGCGGCTATTTAGCGAGCCTTCCAGCGTTAATACCGCATATACATCATCACTAATTTCAGGTGCAAACTGTTGTAATGTTGCCAATGGCAAATCACTTAAATCTACTTTTTTGTCGACGGCATAACGCACCGCTAAAGCCACCACCTCATGTGCATCTCTAAATGGCATGCCTTTCTTGGCTAAATAATCTGCTAAATCAGTGGCGGTAGCAAAACCTTCGCTTGCTGCCTGACGCATGTTCTCTTTGTTCACAGTAATTCCGCGCATCATGTCAGTATATATTTCTAATGTGACCAATAGAGTATCGGCAGTATCAAAAAGTGGTTCTTTATCTTCCTGATTATCTTTGTTATAAGCAAGTGGCTGGCCTTTCATCAGAGTCAGCAACGCGGTTAAATGCCCATACACACGGCCTGTTTTACCACGCACTAGCTCCGGTACATCTGGGTTCTTTTTTTGCGGCATAATAGAAGAGCCGGTACAAAACCTATCAGCAATATCAACAAAAGCGAATCTTGGGGAACTCCATAAAATAAGCTCTTCGGATAATCTTGATAGATGCGTCATCACTAGCGATGCGGCAAAGGTAAATTCAATGGCAAAATCGCGATCAGACACCGCATCTAGAGAATTTTCGCATACGCCATCAAAACCTAGCTTTTTTGCAACTAATTCACGGTCAATCGGGTAACTTGTACCTGCTAAAGCCGCTGCTCCTAAAGGCAACTTATTAATACGTTTACGACAATCTGCAAAACGCGCTGCATCACGCTTTATCATTTCGACATATGCCATTAAGTGATGACCAAATGTAACAGGCTGCGCCACCTGCAAGTGAGTAAAGCCTGGCATTACTGTATCAAAATGTGCTTCTGCTAAATCCAGCAAACTAATCTGTAGCTTTTTTAAACCTGCAATCACATCATCCGTTGTAGCACGCAACCATAGTCTCACATCTGTTGCAACTTGATCGTTACGGCTTCTGCCAGTATGTAAGCGCTTACCTGCATCGCCAATTTTATCGGTCAGACGCTTTTCAATATTCAGATGTACATCCTCCAAATCTAATAACCATTCGAATTTTCCATCTTCAATTTCCTGCAGAATTCCGGCTAGACCTGCCTCAATGGACTGCACATCCTCCATACTGATGATTTTTTGTGCGCCTAACATTTGTGCGTGGGCAACTGAACCTTGAATATCGAATACCGCTAAACGCTGATCAAAATTTACAGAAGCGGTATATTTTTTCACTAGCTCAGCCACAGGTTCGTTAAAACGGCCTGACCAACTGGTGTCTTTTTTATTGAGTGCGCTTGTTTTTGGGCTTTCTTTTTGTGTCACTTTATCTTTCTCGCTTAACTTTATCTTTTTTGATCTTTATCTTGAGCCATTTATTAGGCTTGTACTATCAATTTATAACAGCATTTTTTAAAATATTGTTTAATAATAATATACTTATATATGATTAGTATAATGCAAAACCCAAATGCTACGATGCAACTCAACGCAAAAAATAGCATGATCATTACAATTAACTATGCGTATCAAAATACAGGCATTAAAAATATGAGAATCGCACATGATGGTTGCTGAAAATGCACGTTAAAGCATGAGAAAACATAGCCGCCTGCCCAATATGCATAACCTGGGGGTGAATCTACGCATACTCGTTATCATCAACGCATTGCTGTTACTGGCCGCGATGGTATTAAGCAATACGATGCAGGAGTTTTTATCTATGATTACCGCGATTTCTGCGGTTGCTCAGCCCATGTTACTATTAAGTCTATTACTGCTATATGTGAGCTACCCACTGTTGAACAAATTGCAATATTGGTATGGCATAGTCGCCATTATGCTCATTGTTTTATTTGCATGCGGCAGCGTACATGGCCTTATTTCACAACTCTTAATATTTAATGATTTGCCTGGCCTCATACGTACCCTGTTTTTCGTCTCCATACTCACTGCAATCACTTTATATTATTTCAATTTACATCTGCGCGCTTATTCACCCGCAGTAGCTGAAGCAAGGTTACAGGCACTTCAAGCGCGGATTCGCCCGCACTTTTTGTTTAATAGCATCAATGCGGTGTTGTCGCTGATTCGTAGCCAGCCCAAGCAGGCGGAAACGGCTTTAGAAGACATGGCAGATTTGTTTCGTGTGCTGATGGCAGATAACCGCGATTTGGTACCGCTGGCGCAGGAAATTGGATTATGCCGCCAGTATTTAGCATTAGAAAAATTACGGCTGGAAGATCGACTCATCATCCAGTGGCAAATTGACGACATGCCGCCAGATGCCCTTATACCGCCATTACTACTTCAACCCTTAGTTGAAAATGCGGTGTATCACGGCATTGAACCACTGACTATGGGCGGAATAATCACCATACAGATTTACACTAGACGCAATGAAGTACACTTGTTATTAAGTAACCCTTATAATGCAAAAATTAATCACAATAGCGGTAATAAAATGGCGCTAAATAACATTAAAGAGCGGTTAACATTACATTTTGACCTGGAAGCCTCGTTAAAAAGTACGCAATCTAATGGCCGCTATCAAGTACATATTAAGTTGCCCTACAAGACTAAATGACATCTGCGCATAAATGACCGCTACATTAAAACTGATTATTGCCGATGATGAAGCACCTGCAAGAAACAGGCTACGAGAGTTATTGTCAGATATCAATACGATTCATGTAGTTGCCGAAGCGAAAAATGGTCAAGAAGTATTGCAGTTAGCGAATGAGCATACCCCTGATATTGTCTTGCTTGATATCCGCATGCCCAGTATGGATGGCATTGAAGCAGCACAACATTTGCAAAAAATACTTAATCCGCCTGCCATTATTTTTACTACCGCTTTTGATAGTTACGCCATGCAAGCATTTGATATACATGCGGTAGATTATTTACTCAAACCAATCCGTTTTGAGCGCCTGCAAAGCGCTATCAGCAAGGCCCGCGCGCTTTTGCCCAGCCAGCTTAAAGCCATAGTACCGCTTAACCAACGTAGAACGCATATCAGCATCAGTGAGCGGGGTAGGGTTTTATTAGTGCCAATCAATGAAATCATTTATTTACGTGCTGAACTTAAATACATTACCGTTCGCACCGCTGAGCGTGAATATTTGCTTGAGGAATCACTTACGCACCTGGAACAGGAGTTTAGCGAGATTTTCGTACGCCTGCATCGTAACTGCTTAGTAGCGAATGCTTGTATTTTAGGCTATGAAAAACGCAGTGTTGAAAACCGTGATAGTACATGTGAAAGTCCTGAGCCTGGCGAAAAGCAATGGTTTGCGTTATTAAAAAACATACCCGAAACCATTGCTGTTAGCCGCCGTCAACAACATATTGTACGCAAGACTTAATTTTTAGAAACAACATTAAGTCTTGAAATATTTAACACTTATTGTTGGCTACTTTTTACTTTTATTCATCTCTTCAATCACTTTTGCCGCCCAATCTTTTCCACCAAGACCAAAGGCAATCGCAAGCGCTAAGAAGAATGCGCCAAACACAATGACAAATAATGAATGAATAAGCTGCGTCCCAATACCCAATTGCTCTAACGCCACAAATATAGCCAATATTTGTATGCCATATTCCACTGAAGTGCTCACTTCCAAAGCGCGTTCAAACTTAATGCTATACAGCCATGCAAAAACCAATCGATTAACAAAGCGCGCCAATAAAGTACCGAAAATGAGTACAAGAATTGCCACGATAATACGTGGTAAATAGCTCGCTAACTGCTGCAGTAAAAGAGCGACTTCATTCAACCCCAGCATGTTGGAGCCGGTGATAATAAATAAAATAATCACTAGCCAATAAACAAGATGACTGATGATGCTACTTAAACTCAAATCAAAGTTGCCATGGTTCATAAAGGACTCTAGCCCGGATTTTTGCGCGAATTTATCAAACTGCATTAATTCAAGTGTGCGTTTTATCGCCGTTTTAGCCAGCTTGGCTAACAACCAGCCAAAAAATAAAATTACAATGACTGCTAATAATTTAGGCACAAAATTAACCAGCTGCACCCAGAATTGGTTAATTGAATTGATAAAAATATCGAGCTGATATTGCATAAAAATCTCCTAACGATAAAGTTAATGCATACGGCGAGGATATGACGCTAATAGTACTGAAATTACCTATGACTGAATTTAAATCTTTAGTGACAAATTTAAGCTTAACCCAAATATACTCTATTTAACAAATGCTATTGTGTCTGCCGTTTACAAATGGCCGTTACAAAGTTGCCCTGTGATAAAATCTAAAGTATGAACAATACAACCATTTCAGCTGCACCCAAAAGACTAGTGATCGCATCGCGAGAAAGCCCATTGGCCATGTGGCAAGCACTACACATACAAGGTCGTTTACAAGCCCTTTATCCAGACACCACGGTAGAAATTTTAGGCATGACTACTGCAGGCGACCAAATTTTAGATACGCCATTGGCTAAAGTGGGCGGTAAAGGTCTATTTGTTAAAGAGCTGGAAATGGCTTTAGCGGATGGCCGTGCAGATTTAGCCGTACATAGCATGAAAGACGTGCCGATGAATCTACCCGAAGGCTTCTTGATGGCCGCTACAGGCGAGCGTGAGGATCCACGTGATGCGTTTGTTTCTAACGATTTTGCTTCGTTAGAAGAATTACCCGCTGGCAGCATCGTTGGTACCTCTAGCTTGCGTCGCCAAAGCCAATTACAAGCGCGATTGCCACACCTAAAAATAGAATCGCTGCGCGGTAATCTGCAAACACGCTTGCGTAAATTGGATGAAGGTCAATATGCTGCCATTATCCTGGCTGCTGCAGGATTAATTCGACTCGGTCTTGAAGCACGTATTCGTAGCGTTATTTCCCCGGAACATAGCATCCCAGCGGTTGGGCAAGGTGCGCTAGGCATAGAGATCAGTGCAAATCGGCCAGATTTACTTGCGGTACTCGCGCCACTTAATCATGCTGACACCCAGGTATGTGTAGAAGCAGAACGTGGCATGAGCCGCGCACTGGCTGGCAGCTGCACTGTGCCGCTAGGCGCTTATGCGACTTGTGAAGCTGACACTATTCGCATTACAGGCTTTGTAGCGAGTGTGGATGGCAAACATATGTTAATTGAAACCGCAAGTGGTGACAGAAACCACGCTGAAGCTTTAGGCAAAGCATTAGCGGACAAACTGCGCGCCAAAGGTGCCGATAAAATTTTAGCATTGCTAGACTGACTTCCAGTTATGCCTAACTTAACACCACTTTAAAGTATGGATAATCTACTCAAAGGTTTCGGCATTGCAATCACACGACCTATAGCGCAAGCCACAAAGTTAAGTGCTTTAATCTTCGAAAATGAGGGTACGCCGATTAGTTTTCCTCTAATTGACATCGTGCCATTACAAGATTACAGCGTATTTGATCGCACGATACAGACGCTTGAAACCTGCGATTGGGCTAT
>DASQFK010000028.1:0-9622 GCA_035633175.1 Methylotenera sp. | reverse complement strand
CTTGAATTCATCGACAATGCGCGTTAACTCAAAGTAATGGGTTGCGAATAAGGTATAGCTACGATTCTTTTCCAGCAGCTGCTTCGCAACTGCCCAAGCCAAGCTCAAGCCATCAAAGGTGGATGTACCGCGTCCAATCTCGTCTAATAACACTAAGCTTTTGTCAGTCGCATTGTGCAGAATATTGGCGGTTTCTGTCATTTCCACCATAAAAGTAGAACGGCCGCCTGCCAAGTCATCAGAAGCGCCAATTCGCGTCATGATACGGTCAATTTCACCGATCTTAGCTGAATTTGCAGGAACATAAGCTCCGCAATGCGCCAGTAAAACTATTAAAGCCATTTGTCGCATGAAGGTAGATTTACCGCCCATATTAGGACCGGTTATTAACAGCAGCTGACGAAAAGTATTTAACGATACATCGTTAGCAATAAATGGTTGGCCTGAAGTCGCTACAGAAATCTGCTCAACCACTGGATGACGACCGCTCTTAATGTGAATGCCAGCTTCAGTAGTAAAATCAGGCGCGACATAATTCAACGTGACAGCACGCTCGGCAAAACAACATAACACATCTAAACTTGCGACTGCGCCTGCGTTGGTTTGTAATGCCATGATGTGGGATGCCAACTTATCCAACACTTCTGCATACAGTATTTTTTCACGTGCTAGCGCACGATCGTTCGCACTCAAGACTTTATCTTCGAACGCCTTTAGTTCTGGCGTGATAAAGCGCTCGACATTTTTGAGCGTTTGACGGCGCCTATATTCCGCAGGCGCATTTTCAGCTTGCGTACGACTCATTTCAATATAAAAACCATGTACGCTGTTGTACTCTACTTTTAGATTGGTAATGCCTGTACGTACTTTTTCTGCGGCTTCAAATTGAAGCAAAAACTCGCCATGATTATTTTGTAATGCTCGTAACTCATCCAACTCTGCGTCATACCCGTCGGCAATTACTCCGCCTTCGCGTAATACGACACTCGGTTCCGGCTTAATCGCAGAGGTAAGTAATGTAACCACGGCACTGGGCACAGTTAAGCTCGAACCCAGTGTTTGCAATAAGTTAGTTTTTAACCCTTGCAGGTGCGCTTGCAGCATTGGAAGTTGCTGCAAACTGATGGTTAAACCTGATAAATCCCGTGGTCGCGCCGTTCTGAGGGCGATACGTGCTGTAATACGCTCTATATCTCCAATCGCTTTAAGGGATAGGTTAATCGGCGAATAGCCATTACTTTGAATTAGATCTGCGATTGCTTCATGGCGTTTCATCACCAAGTTTCTATCTTGCAATGGATGATGTAACCAATGCCGCAACAAGCGAGCGCCCATTGCTGTGTGTGTAGTATTGAGCAATGAATATAAGGTAGGCGAGGTTTCCCCACGCAAAGTCATATCGATTTCTAAATTGCGGCGCGTGGCGGCATCTAACTGAATGTAAGCGCTTGTAGTCTCTACACTTAACGCGTTGATGTGCGGCAATGCAGTGCGCTGAGTATGTTTCACATAATCCAGCAGCGCTCCAGCTGCACAAATGGCAGGATTCAGGCTAGCACAGCCAAAGCCGTTTAAATCATAAGTATTGAACTGTTTGGTGAGTGTGCTAAAAGCACTATCAAAATCAAACTGCCAAGGACTTAAACGTTTCTTGGCAATCTTACTTATATTTAACGCAGTATGCTGAAAATCATCTGCCAGCAGAATCTCACTCGGGGCGATGCGCTCAATCTCTTGGCCCAATAACCCTACGGCAATCTCGCTCAAAATAAATGTGCCCGAAGCCAAGTTCAAGCGCGCTAAACCAATCAAGCCATCAATTTGAAAGATACTTAACAATTGATTATCGCGCGACTCATCTAATAGAGCGGTATCCGTTAAAGTTCCTGGTGTTAAGATGCGTGCAACTTGCCTATCTACTGGACCTTTACTCGTAGCGGGATCACCCACTTGCTCGCAAATAGCAACGGCCTCGCCCAACTTGGCAAGCTTGGCTAAATACTGTTCAGCCGCATGGTAAGGCACACCGGCCATTTTGATGGGCTGACCATTACTGCTGCCTCTTTGAGTAAGCGTAATACCAAGTAATTTCGACGCTTTTTCAGCATCCTCAAAAAATAACTCATAAAAATCGCCCATGCGATAAAACAACAACATATCTGGATGCTGTGCTTTTAAGCCAAGATATTGGCGCATCATGGGCGTGTGGTTATTCATCTATAGATTTAGCAGTAAGGGTTTAATTTTTCGAAGTTAACTCTGAAGTTCTGGTTAAAGTTTTTAAAACTGTTAATGCTGTGCAACATCCGCTTGGATTGTATCAAGCGCAATATTCGTGGATTTTTTAGGCGGCATAATAAATTCACCTGGATACTGATTGAGTCTGCTCGCTAAATTACGTAATAACAAACGCCATTGCTTAAAGCGTACTTTACGAGACTTCATTGCCACATATAAGGCTAGACTAAAACTCACAGTGAGATTCAAAAAGCCTATCAATATTAAACCCAACGCTACATATGCAACTGTTTGCCAACTGAGCATAAAGTCTAAGCCAACTGCGGCAAAGCCAACTGCTGCAGACGAAAGCGTAATGTGACGCACATCAAATGGCACACCAAACAGAACGCCGATTAAAGTCGCGCCACCTAATAAACAACCAAAGTAGAAATTACCCGCCAACGCACCTAAGTTATTTTCTACATAGTTAGCTACTCGATCTAAACGTGCTACACCCAGCAACTTTTGCAGCCATTTAAGCGCACGTAAGCGTTGTGGAATCTTGTTATACACCGCTAAATTATCATGGTACCCAGCAATCAGACCCGACAAGAACAAACAAACCCCTGCAATTGCCGCATAAAACAAGGCGCCTGTGTGTATAGGGTCAACATCTAAAAGTAGGTGATGCGCTTTTTCTGGCGTTACGGTGTGCTGCCCCGTAAAGTAAAATATAGTCCAAGCGATTGACATCGCCACGGGAACAGCTAATACAACGTTACCAAATATTGCGATGATTTGGCTACGCATGGTATTGGCAATCATCGCGATCAAGTTGTCCATTTCTTTAGATTTACTATCGGTAGCATCAATACTGGCTGCAATAGCGGCGGCAGTCATAGCTGGCTGTTTAGTAGCCACCGTAAAATGCAAAATATGAATCAATATAAAACCTAAGCCATAATTCAAGCTAAATAAAATCGCCTCGGTCAATGGCGCAAAATGCTCTTTAGCTGTGATAAGTTTAATGAGTGCCATGAAGCCTACAATGATGCCAGCCCCCATGGCCGAGCGCATTAAGGCGTAATATTCAGTACGATTTTCGGTAATGTAGTGCTCGCCTGTGCGACTGGCATTTTCTGTGACACGGAGCGCCATCACTTCTACGTTTTCCTGCCAGTGTTCACTTACATCATTTTTATGGCACTCACTGTAAACCAACTCTTTGAACAGCGTAACGATTTCAGGATTTGCACTTTTATTAGCTGAAAGCTCAGCATTTTCAATACTATTTCCATTGCCGCCTTCATTACTAGCTTTAATATCGACCACATCTCCACAATCACTATTCTTACCTAGACATTCAAGAATTTGCAGGAGCTTTTCTAAACGATCGATTTGTTGCGCCATACGTTGCAACAAATAAGTGAGGTGAATGCTCGTACCAGTTTGCAGACTGTTGCGGCGTATTTTAGTAATAATGGCACTACATTGATCAAGCATCACCAAGATATGCTTAATATCCGCGTCATTACTAATAGAGTTAAAATCATCAGTGCCGGAATCTGGCGATGCTAAAAATTCTGCCAACTCTACTTGTTGCGTGATGAATGGGGAAGTATGTTGCTCCAGCTCGGGATAATTGCGCAATAACTCTGGCTCTAAACCTAGCGCTGCAATCCGATATGAAAGTACTTGTGTAGCCCCCAATAAGTTTTGACGGCAAGGCTCAGTTAATTCAACAGGCGCCTCATCAAAACGTATTGCAATGATGAGTTCTTCCCAAACCGAGTTAGGTACTGCCGAAACCCACAATTCATCACTTTCTTTTGTGAAAAAGAGTGCGAATAAATCAATTAAATAAGTGCTATCAATCGCTTCTGGTAAGAGTTTATGGGCGATACGGCGACGCATTTCGGTAAAAAAACCAGTAAATACCGAATGACGCGCCAATAGAAATAAAGAAATAGGCTTGTGTTCACTTAGCAACACCAGTATCGCTTCGCGCAGCACACGGGCTTTTTCTGGATCACTATTTAGCACATAACAAAGTGCATGAATGGCTTTAACAGCAGCATCGACTTGCTGCGGCTTGGGCGGCCTGATTTGCGTAATTAAATCTGCAATTAAATGAGGTGCACGATGGGCCGCCAATCCTTTGGCATCATCTTTAGAAGCATCCACTTGGTTAACACTGGCTTTAGAAGCATCTTTTGCATATTGTTCAAACACATGTTCTATCATTTATTTACACTTTTTTAAATTACAAGCCAATTAAAGCATGCAATTACTAAGATAAAAACACTATTTTATAAGCCATAACGCTTAAAACTACCTTAACAATTACTTGGGCGCTTTAAGGTCCTCAGTCAAATGTGGGCTCAAGGTTTGTAGCATCTGAGAGAATATTTTTGGGTTGGCTGCCACGATATTACCTGTTTTCAGCCAAGATTCATTACCTTCAAAATCTCCGACAATCCCACCTGCTTCTTGCACGATTAAGCCACCCGCAGCAATATCCCATGTTGACAAACCAATTTCCCAAAAACCGTCATACCAACCTGCAGCAACGTAAGCTAAATCCAGCGCGGCTGAACCTGGGCGACGAATGCCAGTAGTCTTTTTAATCATGTCTTTTAACATGTCTAAATAAGTATCTAGATGCGTAAAATCGCGGAAAGGGAAGCCTGTTCCTACTAAAGCATCTTGTAACTTAGTACGTTGCGTCACACGAATACGTTTATCGTTTAAAAATGCGCCGCGACCTTTGGTCGCAGTGAATAAATCATTCTTATTAGGGTCATATACGACCGCATGCGTCAAAACGCCACGTTCTTGCAGTGCAATTGAAATACAATATTGTGGCAAACCGTGTAAGAAGTTAGTCGTACCATCAAGCGGATCAATAATCCAAATAAAATCAGCCTCAATATTAGATTCGCCGCTTTCTTCACCTAAGAAACCATGCGTTGGATATAACTCTTTTAGTGTATCGATAATGGCATGTTCTGCAGCTTTGTCTACTTCAGTGACAAAATCGTTATAGGTTTTAGTTTGAATTTTGAGTGAGCCAATGTCCTCAGAAGCACGTGTAATAATGTTGCCGGCGCGGCGAGCAGCTTTCACTGCGTTTGATAGCATAGGATGCATATTTTCTCGAATCTAATAAGTGTTCAATCGTTAACACGTGAATAACTATATGCATGAACGGTAGCCGTGCATATGAAAACTAAATCAAGGCCGTGTTAAAGAACTGATAAAATAGCATTTTAACGGTTATTGCCTCCACTTCAAAATTTGATTACGAAAAAATTTGATTACAAAAAATTGACTTGTAATCCAATTTTCTCAAAAATTAGCTTTAAGTTTTAGGCACTTGTATATATGACAACAGAATTAGACTCTACCAACTTGCCCACATTACAGAATTTTCGTGTGATTCTTTGCCAAACCAGCCATCCTGGTAACATAGGCTCGGCTGCGCGTGCCATGAAAACGATGGGCTTGCAGCACTTATACCTAGTTAAGCCTGGGAGCTTTCCAGATGCACACGCTACTGCACTCTCTACAGGCGCGGCAGACTTGCTGGAAAATGCGATTGTGACTGAAACTTTAGCAGAAGCTCTTACTGGCTGCGCCTATGCGATTGGTTTAAGTGCGCGTAAACGCAGCCTTTCGCATGAGTTAGTGAATGTGCGCACAGCGGCAAACAAAGCAATAGAAATTGCTTCTTCACAGCCGGTCGCATTAGTTTTTGGCACCGAAATGAGCGGTTTATCGAATAGTGAGCTTGATCATTGCCAAATGCTGGCCATGATTCCTGCTAATCCCGAATACACATCGCTAAACTTAGCCGCTGCCGTGCAAATCATGTGTTATGAAGTCAGGATGGCGGTATTGGAGGCTGCCAGTCTTGAAGACGCGCAAATTGTCCCCAATATTACAAATGAGTTAGCAACAATTGATAGCTTAGAAGGTTTTTACACGCATTTAGAAGAAACCTTGTTGCATATTGGCTACTTAAATCCCGCTGCACCTAAGAAATTAATGGAACGTATGCGACGTATCTATGCAAGGATACGACTAGAAAAAGAAGAAGTGAACCTGTTACGTGGCATACTGACATTGACTGTCACCCCGAGAAAACACAATAAATACTAAAGTTTAAAGACCTTAAGTTTAAAGAGCACTATATGTTTAATCACATTAAAGAAGATATCTCCATTGTGTTTCAGCGCGATCCCGCTGCAAGAACGCATTGGGAAGTACTCACGACCTACCCTGGCGTCCACGCATTGCTCATGCACCGTCTTTCTCACTGGCTATGGCAGCAGCATTTTTATTGGTTCGCACGTTTTAACTCACATATTGGCCGCTGGCTGACGGGAATCGAAATTCACCCTGGGGCGACGATTGGCCGCCGCGTATTTATTGATCACGGCATGGGCGTAGTAATTGGTGAAACAGCAGTGATTGGCGACGATTGCACGCTGTATCACGGCGTAACGCTAGGCGGCACTTCATGGAATAAAGGTAAACGCCACCCCACATTGGAAAATGGTGTAGTAATTGGTGCTGGCGCTAAAGTGTTGGGACCAATTATTGTCGGTGCTGGCGCTAAAATCGGCTCTAATGCTGTGGTAGTAAAAGACGTACCTGCCAATGCAACGGCCGTGGGCATTCCCGCACGTATTTTAGAAGAAGAAAAATCTGCCAAAGACGCAAATTCGACTGAATCTGCGAAAAGCACTAGCTTCACCGCATACGCTGTGGGCAACGATAACGATCAGTTTAATCCAGAAGCCATGGCAAAAACACTGCAACAATTGCTAGAACACAGCGCAGCACAAGATGCCAAACTCGCTGCGCTTACGTTGCAATTACAAGCGTTAGGTGCGGACTCTGGCAGCGATGCTGAAGTGGCCGAAGCTTTTAATATTAAACACAGCTTAACCAATAAACTCTGATTCACTTATAAATTGCGAATACCCTTCGAATGTTTAATGCATGAAGTAAGGCATTTATTCTGGTTTTCATCGTGGGAACCAAACCTGCTCAATAGTTGACTAAAATTGTAAGGTATTATAAAATTTAGTTAATTATTTAGGTGCTACATAACGCATGAAACTCACTACCAAAGGAAGATTTGCTGTCACTGCGATGCTAGACCTCGCGATGAGCGAGGCTCAGCATGGCGCCGGCATCAAACCCGTCACACTTGCAGGCATTAGTGAGCGTCAAAGCATTTCTTTATCATATTTAGAACAGCTTTTCAGTCGTTTACGTCGCCAAGGTTTAGTGAGTAGTGTGCGTGGGCCTGGCGGTGGATACAAACTCGCAAAAAACTATACGGATATATCAGTCGCAGAAATTATTAACGCGGTAGATGAGCAAATTGACGCTACACAATGCGGTGGCAATGAAAACTGTCGTGATGAAAGTCGTTGCATGACCCATGATTTATGGGCGACACTCAATAGTAAAATTTTAGATTATCTCGATGGCATTAGCCTAGCCGATATGGTCGCATCGCAAACTAGCGGTCAAAAAGTGGTGATCACGCCGCGCAATTGCGGAAGCCCTAGTAATAAAAATGGTGCATCAACTGCCGCTATTTTGGCAGAAGTTGTGGCCGCTTAAGTCTAAAAAAGATTATTGCTTAACACTATGGCTAATGTGTACTTTGATCACAATGCAACAACCGCGCTAGATAAACGCGTGTTGGAAAGTATGTTGCCTTGGATGAGTGCTCAAAGTGGCAATCCGACTAGTCGACATGTATATGGAAGATCAGCGCGGGATGCAGTGGAACATGCGAGAGCGCAAGTGGCGGAAGCTTGTGGGGCTTATAGTTCGCAAGTAGTGTTTACTGCGAATGGTACTGAAGCAAATAATTTTGCAATAAAGGGCATGGCGGGACATCGTCCTAGCGTCTTGAGTCAATTAGATTTGAATCAGACTGCTACGCAAATATTAACTAGCGCCATTGAGCACCCATGCGTGACACGTCCTGCATTGTCAATGCAACAACTGGGTTATATAAGCCGTCAAATTGCAGTAGATGCAAACGGCAAGGTAGATTTAGAGAAGTTACAACAGCATCAGCTTACATCACCTACTGGTTTAGTTTCAGTGATGTTAGCCAATAACGAAACGGGTGTGATTCAAGAAGTCGCGACCATTGCTGAAATGGCAAGAGCAGTAGGCGCTTTTATGCATACAGATGCCGTACAGGGTTTGGGTAAATTACCCTTAAGTTTTTCAGACCTAAACGTACAGGCAATGACGGTTTCGAGCCATAAGATTCATGGTCCACAAGGTGCAGCAGCACTTATCTTAGATAAACGCGTTGATATACAACCGCTGCTACATGGTGGTGGGCAAGAAAAAGGTTTACGAAGCGGCACTGAGAACGTGGCGGCGATAGTAGGGTTTGGTGTCGCTTGTGAATTAGCAGTAGCGAATCAAACCAAATATGCTACGCATACACAAGCACTGCGTGACCAATTTGAATTGGGACTTACCAAACTTGCTGAAAAACTAGGTGTTACGATTTTTGGCAGTAAGGTAGCACGCTTACCCAATACCAGTTTCTTTGCAATAGACGGTATTGAAGGCGAGACCTTAGTCATGGCGTTAGATCGTAAAGGTTATGCGGTTGCCAGTGGCTCTGCGTGCTCTAGCGACAGCACTGAGCCCAGCCATGTGTTACTGGCAATGGGTGTTGATAAGGATATGGCACGTGGTGCAGTGCGCGTAAGTTTTGGCATTAGCAACACTACTGCAGAAGTCAGCGACTTTTTAGCCACATTGAATAATGAAGTATTGAGATTAAAACAATTAACCGCAATTGCGGCATAGAGCCGCAATGAATAAAAGCGTATGAAGCAGCACAGACTGCTCAAGGTAACCATTTATAAAATGCAAGGATAAGTAAAAGATGTCAGCAACAATAGAAATACCTGTTAAAAAAGATTTATTTAACGCAAATGGTCTCGCTAAAGATTTGCATAGTGAGTTGCATGGCCCTGGCATAGACATGCCACCAATTTATTTGGACTACTCTGCCACTACGCCGGTAGATCCACGCGTGGCCGCAAAAATGATTCCGTACATTACTGAACATTTTGGTAACCCAGCATCACGCAGCCATCCATATGGTTGGACTGCTGAAAAAGCGGTTGAAAATGCGCGCGAAGAAGTCGCTAAATTAGTTGGTGCAGACCCACGTGAAATTGTGTGGACGTCAGGTGCAACAGAATCAAACAACCTCGCCATTAAAGGTGCGGCAAACTTTTACAGCGGTAAAGGTAAGCATATTCTTACCATCGCCACTGAGCACAAAGCAGTAATTGATGCAGTGCGTGAGCTTGAGCGCGTTGGTTTTACGGCGACTTATTTA
>DASQFK010000027.1:0-10578 GCA_035633175.1 Methylotenera sp. | reverse complement strand
TAAGGCTTTATCCAGAGCTGGCAATAGGGACTGGTCTTGGACAATTTTCATATCTAAATTGACGATACTATCCACTGAATCATGCAAAATATCGGCAAGGCGATTGTTGCAATAAGTAATAATGAGGTTTGTATCATAATGGAAAATCCCTACAGGCGAATGGTTAAGCAATAGGCGGTAGCGATCCTCACTTACCTGCACTGCTTCCTCGCGTGCCCTGACTTCAATATTTAAAGCGATGTTCTCCGAGAGGTTTCGATTAATATGACGCAGACTCATAATAATGAAGCCCAGGTATAGTATTCCAGCCATGCTCATTGCCAGAGATAAGTTATCTCCTGTAATAAATAAGCGAATAACAAGAGGCATGACAACAGATATGGAAAATACAATTGCACTGACAAGGTCAGCCGAATATGAAATCACACCACCCGCCGACAGACCCGCCAGCATAAAGATTAGAAATATCTGATGCTGCGGATTATAGGAAGGGAACATCAGAAAACCGGCCGAACCCCACACTAAACCAGCCACCAAAACGCCAATACGAAACCTCACCAGCCGGGCATGTGTAATGGAATAGTCATCAGACGGGAAACGTTTATAAGCAGCAACAAGAACTATTCGAGAAAGTGCGACTAATACAATGAGGGAATACCAAGCAAGAACTACAGAAGGCGCGATCACTTGGTACTGCTTATAGGCAAGAATTGTTGCGAGTAGTGTGCTAGTAATTAATGCGGTATTGCTTGCAGAAAGCAACTGTTGCAGTTGTACGGATTGTACTGCAGTGTTTTTTTTCAAGTTGTTATCACCTAATAATTGATGTCCGACGCATCCCTAACTGCTGAAGGGGGCTAGAGTGAGTGTATAAGCACCTCACATGGATTATGCACTATGTTGATAATGTAAGGAAAGAATAAACGTCAGCTCCTAATTCAGAGTATGTCTATCGGTTATGTTGTATGCATATGAATCATCATTGATTACCTTGTTCGTCCCAGTTAAACGAATTTAAAGTTAATCTGAATAAAAATGGTATCTATTCCTGCCAGCACCTTTGGCTTCATACATGGCCATATCAGCATGCTTCATCAGTTCATCTACAGTAGTTTCCATCTCATTACTACGAACAGCAATGCCAATGCTCGTGCTAATTGTAATCTCTTGACCATTGACTTTAATCGGCTGTTTGAAACTATCAAGAACTTTCTCTGCGACTAGTTGTGCATCTGGTACTTGTGCGATTTCCGTCAGAATAATCACGAACTCATCCCCACCTAGTCTTGAAACGGCATCGTCAATACGCACACATGCCGATAGACGTGTAGCGACTTCTTTGAGAATAACATCGCCCGCATCATGCCCTAGAGAGTCATTAATATTTTTAAAGTAATCTAAATCCAGGAATAGTCGCGCCATTGGGTGCTCATGGTGCTGAGCCTGAGCGAGTGAGTGATTTAGCCTATTCAATAACATTCGGCGATTAGGTAAATTGGTAAGAGGGTCAAAGTAAGCATATTGTTCCGATTGTTCATGCTGTAGCTTACGTTCCGTAATATCTTCAATCTGAGAAATGAAATACAGCGGAGTTTTGTCTTCATCCCTAAAGATACTGACAGAGAGTTGAACCCAAACTATCTTTTTGTCTTTACGAATGTATCGCTTTTCCATTTGATAAGAGTTGATCTTATCGTCTAGTAGTTGGTGCAGATATTCAAGATCGATAGATAAGTCATCTGGATGGGTGATTTCCTGAAAAGTCAGTTTTAATAGCTCTTCACTATCGTAACCAACAATATTGCTCAGGCTCTGATTCACCTTGATAAACTTGCCTTCCAGTGACACGATTGTCATACCAATCGGGGCATATTCAATAATTTCCCTGAAGCTTTTCTCACTTGCTCGCAAAGCATGTTCAGTCTTTTTACGATCTGTAATATCTTCAAAAACGACTACCGCCCCAACAATCTCATTATTTCTAAACATCGGTACAGAAGTCACACTAATATTCATGGGCGTGCCATCTTTTCTCCAAAACACTTCTTCGGTAGATTTAAACGGCTGCCCTGATTTCATCACATTGCGCATTTCACAATCATCTGCATGGTAAGGCGAATGATCAATTTTTTTGTAGTGAATCAATAAATGTGCATGCTGTCCAACCAACTCTGCTTCAGTCCAACCTAACAAGCGTTGAGCTTCAGGATTGATAAAGGTAATGAGTCCCTCTTTGTCCATGACATATACACCTTCACCCAATGTAGAGGTGATTTCCTGAAATCGTGAAGAACTCTCTTTGAGTGCTGCTGTTTTCTCTTCAACTAAGGCTTCGACACGTGCGGTATACCCAGTGCCCAACAATAAAAGTGCACCCATCAAACCTGTGCCGAATATGCCGACTGCAAGCATGTTCCAACTTTGCCAGCTACGTTGCCGTTCATAGTAAAGCGCTGTGGGTGTGGTTTCTAATCGATAATGTCTAGTCCCAAATACAAACTGCCGCATATACAACACTTCAGACTGATTATCAGTGAATCCATCATATAAGGATAATCCCGTCTCAACATCGACAAGGCGGCTATTCAGTGATGGCTGCATGGGCATAAATATCTCACCCAGGAAATCACTCGCCTTTAATACGGTCAATACCACTCCGTCTTGCACGTTGCCGTTGACTGGATATATAAGCAACAGGCCCGTTTCTGTACCTTGTTGAATAATCAGCTTTACTGGAGGTGTAGCAACGGCGGTATTTTCCTTGAGTGCTTTGAGAATGGTAGCTTTGCGGTCAGGTAGAGAAGCCAGATCAAACCCCAAAATCGACTGCACTTCTGTGGTCATAGGTTCTATATAGGTGAGGGGGTAATAGTAATTACGTACCGAAGCTGGCACTAAAGCTTTATTCAAACCAGTTTCTTTAATGTCAAAGTCTGGAAAATCACGCGCTTGCTCCGCATTAAATGCAGCACGGTTTGAATATCCGATTCTAGGAGCCCACTCTATTGCATAAATCATGGGAAACCCTTTGAGGGTTTCCTTAACAAAATTATGGAAATCTTGCCGCGTTATGGAATTAAAGTTGCGGTAAGTAAATAATCCGCTAGTTTGCATTAGAACAGACTCCTGTGAATCAAAACGCACCTGAAGTTGTTCGGACAATTGGTTTGACAGCCCATTAAATTCAATGAGCGAGTCTTTATGTTCTAATCTGCTTACTGTGACAAAAGTAACAATGAGCAATGCAAAAGCAATTACCATAGGTAAAGCAACCGTGCCAAGGCGCTTTCTCCATATCTTTCTTGGACTACCAATCGCCACCAAGGTCAACGGCAACATGACGATTAGACCTAGAAAGTCCCCAATCCACCATGAAGCCCAGCTTGAAAAGAAGTGATATTCCTCTATCAGGCCGAATGCAAATAATCCGCTAACCGAAATACTCGCACTGACAAAGCAGATGAAAGGAGAAGATATAAAGAAATTAACAACATCGCGTGGGCTATCAAGGGCTGTTGGATAACCGATTCTACGTCTGAGCCACCATCCACCTAGCCATGCTTGCATCATGGAAGCGAATGCAATAAGTAGTGCGACTTCCAGCCCAGTAATATTTATAGTATGGTTTGAACTATAGCCAACCCAGATATTAAGAAATAAGGAACCTAAAAAAATTGCTGGTAATGATTTCTTGCCTGCAACAAAAAATGCTGCGATGGCGATTCCCGCTGGCGGGAATATGGCAGAAGCATAGCCCGGAGGGAGCGCCAACATTAAGCCCAGCTTGCCCGTGACCACATAAACAAATATCAGCAAAAGGCTAAGCGCAAGATATGAATATCTGCGGAAAATAGTTAATTCATTTAACATCGATGGCCATGATATTCAATGCAAGTGCCTATCCCATGATTACAACAGGGCTATTTTGAGAGGATTGACGCATACTACTACATTACACATAGTTATACTAACATTAGGCACCCCTGTACTTATTCCTATCAGTAAACTCTACAATCCATTTTATTAATGTTTTCAACGCGTTTGAATTGCCAATAACTCAATCTCTCTGTAAGTAGATTCTTACACTATTATCAGCCATCTACTTATTCGCTAATTTCTTCATATCCTTAAAATGTGGTTGTGTTTTTACACAAATCGTCTTATTACGAAAAGGAAATATTATGAAAACGAATCTTAAGAGTCTTTTAATTGTTGGTGCTTTAATGATGCCATTGTCTACTTTTGCTGCTGATGGTGATCCTGTTTCTACTAAATTAGGTGATGCAGTAATTACGACTAAAGTAAAAGCAGAGTTTGCTAAAGATAAAACAGTGAGTGCAACTGCTATTAAAGTTGAAACTGATAGTAATGGCTTAGTTCAACTTTCTGGTACAGCTAAATCACAAACTGAAGCTGATAAAGCTGTCATGATCGCTAAGAACACTAAAGGTGTTACAGGCGTTAAAAACGATATCGTTGTGACTCCATAACCGCTTCTAGTAGTTTTGAGTTAGTAAACTACTAAGGGTAGTTAAATTTACGGGGCTTATGCCCCGTTTCTATTTTGAATACTGCTGCATCAATTCCACAACCCATTCTGTAAGCAGCTTAAACGTTTTGGTTAGTTACGTCGAAAGCCTCTATTTACTTAGCGCACAAACATCAGAATCAAACATCTAAATTAAACAGTCCAACGATTACATAGCAATACAAAACCAAATAACGCACTAAGCAACAACCAGCCATTTATTGGTGCTGATGTTTGAGTTTTATCGGCTACTTTAGGGTTTATGGGACGCACTGCTTCTAGCTCAACTTTTGCCACCTGTATTTCTGTGTGAGTTTTAAAAACACTTTTCTCAATTGCCAATCCAGTATTTTTAACTTCTGAAACTGTATTAGCACTAGCCATAGTTAATACCGGAGTCACTGTCATCACAACGACAAACAATATATTAATGATTTTATTTAACATTTTTTTCACCACTCAATTTTCAATTACTAATTCTAGTATTTGCAAATTGAATGCCAATGCTAAATAAATAAAATTTACTTATAAATCAATAAGTTAATTATATTCTCCAATATCAAAGATGTCGTAATACCAACACTACTGTCAATAAAAATTATTAACCTAGCAAGTGTTACGTCAACATCTCATCACCTGGTTTTATCACTTAACCCACTGGCTTCCGCATCGTCACAAACTCTTCAGCCGCAGTCGGATGTATACCAATCGTACTATCAAAAATAGCTTTAGTAGCGCCAGCTCGCATGGCTACTGCAAAGCCTTGAATAATCTCACCGGCATCTGGCCCTACCATGTGCATGCCAACGACTTTATCGGTGCTACGCACTACTAGCATTTTCATTAACGTACGTTCTGTGCTGCCTGATAAAGTATTTTTCATGGCTTTGAATTCAGATTTATATACATCAATGTCTGTATATTTTTCACGGGCTTTTGCTTCTGTTAAACCCACAGTACCAATGCTAGGCTGGCTAAATACCGCTGTAGGGATATTTTCATAATCCACAATACCGGCTTTTTTGGCATATAACTTATTGACTAAAAACATGCCTTCAGCCGTGGCCACTGGTGTTAGATTCACACGATTAGTGACATCGCCCAGTGCGTAAATAGACGGCACATTGGTTTGGTAATCTTCATTGACAATAATTGCGCCCGTCTCATCAAGCGCCACGTTTAATTTATCAAGGCCTAGGCTACTGGTATTGGGCACGCGGCCTGTGGCATACATCACTAAATCTGTAGCTACTGTGTCACCCGCTGTGGTGTGCACTGTAAAGCCAGTACCTACTCGCTCAATGCGGTCTACACTGGTGTTAAACATGAATTTGATGCCTTTTTTGGTCATTTCCTGAATCAAAAAGTCGCGTATATCTTCATCAAAGCCACGCAGCACTTTTGGGCCACGCTCAAAAATGGTGACGTCTACGCCTAGTCCATGCAAGATACCTGCAAACTCCACGGCAATGTAACCGCCGCCCACAATGACCATTTTGCTTGGCAACTCGGTCAAATTGAATATCTCGTTTGAAGTTATCACATGTTCTTTACCAATGACATCCGGCACAAAAGGCCAGCCGCCGGTCGCCACGATGATGCGTTCGGCAGTGTAGGTTTTATCGCCAACTTGCACGGTGTGTGCATCATTTATCGTGCCACGGCCATTGACGATATCTACGCCGCTCTCCTGTAGCAATCGGTCGTATACACCTTGTAATCTTTTAATTTCGGCATCTTTGTTAGCCACTAAAGTTGGCCAGTCAAATTTAGGCTGCGAATCAATTTTCCAGCCAAAGCCAGCAGAACCTGTAAAGCTCTCGCTAAACTGTGAGGCATACACATAAAGCTTTTTAGGTACGCAACCCACATTCACGCAGGTGCCTCCAAAATACAGGTCTTCAACAATGGCCACTTTTGCGCCATGACCTGCCGCCATGCGTGCGGCTCTTACACCGCCGGAGCCTGCGCCAATGACAAATAAATCATAATCATATTGTGTGGTAGGTTGGTACTTGTTTTCATTATGGCTAGCCAATTGAGTTCTCTCTAAAAATTTTCAGATTGGGGGTTAAATTTATGGCGGTTAAATTTTTTTATTGCTCATTATTCAATAAAAAAAGGCGATGTATTTCACATCGCCTTTTCCTCAAATTACTAAACGTAATTAAATTACAGAATTTTAGTAATCACCGATGTTAATTATTTTTTCAAATAGTTTAGCAATGTGCCTGCATCACTCACTTCAAATGGATCTGCACCGAAATTATCATCTTTACCTGGTTCAACAAACATCTGTTTCACTTCGCCATCTTCTACAAGCATTGAATAGCGCCATGAGCGATCACCAAAACCTAGGTTGTATTTTTGTACCAACATACCCATACCGCGAGTGAAATCACCGTTACCATCTGGCAACATTTTTACGTTCTGAACGCCTAGGTTTTTGCCCCATTGGAACATTACAAACGCATCATTAACACTTAAGCAGTAGATTTCATCAACACCCAGTGCTTTGAATTCTGCATATTTAGCTTCATAGCCAGGTAAATGCGTGCTTGAGCATGTAGGTGTGAAAGCACCTGGTAATGCAACGATAATGACTTTTTTACCTTTAAAAATGTCAGCCGTTGTTACATCTTGCCAACGGAATGGGTTCTCGCCGCCGATGCTTTCGTCACGTACACGCGTTTTAAAAGTGACATTAGGTACATTAACTATCATGATTTATTTCCTTTGAATGAATTAGAAAACTTGTTATTTAGTGTGTTGCTTAAATTTAATATGCATCATGATATAGCAACATTAAATTTAAATGAATTCAATTAAATTTATTGAGTTGATAGCTTATATTTATCACGAAGCTATTTTTAATAAGTATTACGTTTTGATGTATCAGAAAAAATCAGGCTTTAAGATTAACCAATTGTCCAGTCTCGGCTGACTGCAATACAGCTTCAATCACCTTGCAATTGGCTTTTGCATCAGCAAAGTTTAATAGCGGTGCTTTATCATTAAGCACGCAATCACTAAAGTGTTCAATTTCTAAATTAAAGTGATTACTCGGTGCAAAACGCTCTTCGGCATATTTTCCATCTTCCAGCGCCCATGAAATCACTGGCACATCGTTTTGAAACACCCATGCGGCGTGGCACTTAACCCAACCTTTGGTGCCAATGATTTCATATTCTGATTTACGTGAGCGTTCGAAGCTCACGTCAAAATGACCAAAACGGGCACGGCCTTCTGCATCTAGTCCAAAATCCAGTAGGCCACTGGTGACGATATCTGCACCAACTTCGTTGAATTTAGCATGGGCTGTTACTGAAACTGGTTCAATTGGTTTACCATTTTGAGCGACCTTAGTTAAACCCATTGCCCAACGCAAGCTATGTATCGCGTATGGACCAATATCCCACATCGCACCGCCACCCTGTTTAAAGCTACTGGCAATACGATACATACGAGCAGGTTTCATTAGAAACGAGTAAGAAGCACGAACTGATAACACATCGCCTATCAACCCAGATTCCACAATCTCTTTCAAGCGCGCATGCTGCGGATGAAAGCGATACATAAAACCTTCCATCACTATGACCTTGTTTTTAATCGCAGCAGCTTCAATCGCCTCAATGTCATTAACAGTTAAAGCCATTGGTTTTTCAATGAGCACATGCTTACCGGCATTGATCGCTTTGATTGCCCATTCCACATGCTCATTATTGGCCATGGGGCAATACACCGCTTGCACGTTCGCATCATTAATCAGTGAATCCAGGTCGTCATAACAAGTCACATTGCCATGGCAAGGCGCGTATTTTTCTAAAGTGGATTTTGCAGCACCTGCTCTACGGCTGGCAATGGCTACTAATTCTGAATTAGGTGCTTCAATAATGGCGGGCAGCAATCTCTCATTAACGCGGGCTGCACCCAAGATGCCCCATCGCAGTTTTATTGTATTTTCCATAAGCTAAATTGATTCCTGCGCAAACCATTTGATGCTACAGCCTATGCTGGGGATTTGTTCGCGTGGCCCTTCGCCGGTTTCACTAATCAATTTCATGGCATTAAACAAATCTCGCGTATTGCCTACTGGCGGCTCACTGCGACCAGCAGCATCAAAACGGCCACGATACTGTAATTCTAAATCCGCATTAAAACCAAAGAAATCCGGTGTGCAAACCGCGCCATAGGCTGAAGCAATATCCTGTGTACTATCCAATACATACGGGAATGAAAAATTAAATATTTTTGACTCTTCCATCATGTGTTCATAAGAATCGGCAGGATAGTTTTCAGTATCATTACTCTGAATGGCGATGGTGTTAATGCCATACTTCAGCAACTCGCGACAGTCTGCCACCAAGCGCGTTTTAATGGCTTTTACATAAGGGCAATGATTACAAATAAACATCACTAACAAGCCATTTTTTCCCGCACTGTTGGCCAAAGAGTAATATTTTCCGTCAACACCTAGCAAATTAAAATCAGAGGCAGGCTCGCCGAAATTACAAACGGGTGGATTTAAACTCGTCATTTTCTTCTCCAGTTTTTCTAATTCTAGTTTTCAAACTTTAGTTTTATTAGTTTCTTTATAATACTAATGTTTATGTTATCACTTTGACACTCCTTTAAGACGATAAATCCATGGCTAACCTGCGCTTTTACACCAATAATCCTCTAGTTTTGGAGGACTATATTCAGTTATCTGAAAGCGCAGCTGCTCATGCTACCCGCGCCCTAAGATTAAATGTGGGCGATAGTGCGATTCTGTTTAACGGAGATGGCTTTGATTATAATTGCGAACTGACTTCGATTAAAAAAAATACAGTAATCGCCAAAATTACAGCTGCTAAAAAGATAAGCAACGAGTCACCGCTACGCATTACTCTGTTGCAAGCTATTTCCAGCGGTGATCGCATGGATTACACCATTCAAAAAGCCGTAGAACTAGGGGTGACTAGCATTCAACCAATCACTAGTCAGCGTAGCGTAGTGAAACTATCGGCTGAACGAGCAGAAAAGCGCATTGAACATTGGCAAAATGTGGCAACTTCAGCTTGCGAGCAATCAGGCAGGGCTGTTGTTCCCCAAGTAGCTACGCCATCGAGTTTGCAACAATGGCTTGCAAATAATGTTAACAATAATGGCATGCGAATTTTACTTAATCCTATTGGCGCGCTACGGCTAGCAGAAATGACTGCACCACAAAATGAAATTCAATTGCTTATTGGTGCTGAGGGTGGTTTGGCTCAGACCGAAATAGATTTAGCGCTTCAGCATGGATTTCAATCTGTGGTATTAGGCGCTCGAATTTTACGTACTGAAACGGCTGCTTTGGCTACTATCGCCGCCTTGCAAACTTTATGGGGTGATTTTTAATTCAAACCTATTAAATACATCTAAATATTTGCATTTATTACATAAATATTTTAATATAATGTAAATATTACATTATATATCTGGGTTAACTATGTCATTAGGTTTATCAATTCGCAGAAGACGTAAGTCACTTAATATCACCCTGCAAACACTTTCTAGCTTGGTACACGCTGATGCTGGGAACCTGTCACGTATAGAACGTGGTGAATTGGGCATTTCAGAAACATTATTACGCAAGATCTCTGAGGCTTTAAGTTGCACGCCAGCGTACTTATATGCGCAAAGTGATGCGCCTTTAGCCGGCACTAGTGGGCATAATAATTTTAAAGTTCAAGAAAATCAGCAGCCGTATCTTGCGGGATTATTACAGCCGGTGAGTATTACCAATAATTCAAACGCCAATGATTTTGTTCAATGGTTTAGATCTGCCACACCTTATATTCATGCATTCGGTGGGCGTACGTTTGTGATTGCATTTGGCGGCGAAGTGGTGGATGAAAAACAATTTATTGCGTTATCACATGACTTGAACCTATTAGCTAGCTTAGAAGTAAGACTGGTCTTAGTACATGGCTCACGCCCACAAATTGAAAAACGTTTACGTCGTGACAAACTCACGCCTAAATTCATCAATGGATTGCGCGTCACGGATGATGCCGCTATGGAAG
>DASQFK010000026.1:0-4818 GCA_035633175.1 Methylotenera sp. | reverse complement strand
GTAGTGCCTAATAAAACCAGCGAAGATTTAGCTTGGGATGATGAGGCAGATTTATTACTGAATGAGCAGAAGCCAGTACACGCAAGAAAAATACTCTATTTGATCGCGCTAATTCTACTTACGTTAATTGTATGGGCATATTTTGCCAAAGTAGATGAAGTAACAAGAGGTGAGGGCAGAGTCATTCCATCAAAGCAAGTGCAAATCATACAGTCTTTGGATGGCGGTATCGTTACTGCAATTTTAGTGAAAGAAGGCGATAACGTAATTGCCGGCACACCTTTGGTACGTATAGACGAAACGCGTGCGGTGTCATCTTTACGCGAAAATCAGTCGCAATATTTATCCTTACTTGCACGTCAAGCACGGTTGCAGGCCTTAGCAACAGGTAGTGCATTTGATCCTCCTGCTGAAGTTAAACAAAATGATCCTAATTTATATGCTGAAGAATATGCTTTATATCAATCCAGCAAAGATGAACTGTCTTCAATGCTCAGCATTTCGCGCAATCAAATGGAACAGCGGGAAAAAGAATTGGTGGAAGTACAATTCAAAAAAGAATTAGCGGAAAAAACCTATGAATCGACAGCGAAAGAATTGGCTGCTAATAAGCCTCTGCTAGCGAGTGGTGCCGTTTCTGAGATTGACATATTGAAGTTAGAAAGAGAAGTAAATAGAGCGCGGGGCGAGATTGATCAAGCCCGTGCGCAAATCAGCAGAATACAAGTCTCTATTACTGAAGCTAGCCGTAAAATCACAGAAGTTGAGCAAACGTTCAGAAGTAAAGTGCGTACTGAGCTTACAGATACTTCGGCTAAATTGGGCTCACTCACTGAAACTAGTGTAGCGCTGAGCGATAGAGTGAAACAGGCAACATTAAAGTCACCTGTAAATGGAAAAGTTAGCCGTATATTTTTTAATACTATAGGCGGGGTGATTCAATCTGGTAAGGAAGTGATGGAAATTGTGCCAACAGATGACGCCTTGGTGATAGAAACTAAAGTTGAAATCAAGGACATTGCTTTTTTACGGCCCCAGCAACCGGCTGTTGTTAAGCTTACCGCGTATGATTACACCATTTACGGAACGCTCGAAGGCGTGCTTGAAGGGATATCAGCGGATTCTACCGTAGACGATAAAGGCAATGCCTATTATTTAGTACGTGTGCGTACGCTAAAGTCTAGTTTAGGTGAAGGCTTACCTATTATTCCTGGTATGGTAGCGCAGGTAGATATTCTAACAGGCAAAAAAACCATACTTTCATATTTACTGAAGCCTGTGCTTAAAGCCAAAGCTACTGCTTTTACTGAGCGATAATGCGCGATATATTTATAACAACACAACAACAATTATTAAGCAATTGGATCGAGGCTTTTTCCAAGGCCGAACTAGCCTTTAATATTCCAGCAGTTTCAGAAAATAATGACATTATGTTTTGGTTGCATATGAATGTTGATAGGCAGCAATGGATGTCCAATGCAATTGCAGAAATTAAACAGCACTATCCAACAGCTAAAATGGTGGTGCTGGCAAACGCACCCAATCAGGCTGAGGCTTTTTATTGCTTGAGTTTAGGTGCTCAGGGCTATTGTCATGCTTTTAGCGCAGCACAGTTACTGAATGAGATTAAAACGGTGGTTATCAACGGTGGCGTATGGATGGGGAATGATTTACTAAAACAGTTGATTGAAATTACCACAAGTCTTGTGGGTAATCAGCCACAACAAGTATGTGACTTGCTCAATAAGTTGACAAAACGTGAGCAAGAAGTGGCAGTGCAAGCGGCTAAAGGTTTAAGTAATAAGGAAATCGCCCGTATTTTAAGTATTACTGACCGTACAGTTAAGGCGCATTTATCTTCAACATTTGAAACATTAGGTGCTAAAGATAGATTGCAATTAGCGTTAATGTTAAACAGCAAGCACTTAGGAAAGTTGAATTACCAGGTCAATTAAAATGAGTTGAGGGGTTCTGGTGCAATTTTTAATTTAGCAGTTTAGTGCTAATTTTAAATAAAATTTTTGAATCTCATTTGATATTTCTACTAAGTTATTTCTTATTTCAGTATGCGTTATTTTAGTAATAGACATAAGTAATGTTAGTTTGTACGGAAAGCTGATTAACTTAAATAATTGATTAATTATGATGATTTCATAAAAGATCAGCTATGGATAATATTTTGAACCAAAGTCGAATCAATGAGCTTAAGTCTTTTGCAATCCTTGATGACGCATCAAAATCCAACTTTGAGCGGCTCACCCAGTTAGTTGCCCGTCTCTGTCAAACACCTATTGCCACAATTACTTTGATTGATGAGGGGCGTGAATATTTTGAATATACGTTTGGTTCAGATACCCGTGAAAACAATCAAGCTTCTATATTTCACCCTTTCGCCATCCAGAGTAAAGAATTACTCGTAATTCCTGATGCCGAAAAAGATTCGCGCTTTGTCAGAACTTCTCAAGCAGACTCCGAGCCCTATGTGAAGTTCTATGCAGGCATGCCTCTTATTTCAAAAAGTGGGGGTGTGCTTGGTGTATTAGCTATTCAGGATTATGACCCACATACCCTCACCCCACTTCAAAAAGAAACATTACAAACCCTAGCTGAGCAGATGGTGGTGCAGCTTGAATTCTTCTATCAACGTTTTTATCAAGAACAATTAACTTCAGAAATTCAACTGCTCAAATTAGCTGCCTTTCATCAAAGTACAAAACTTAAAGAGACACAGCGCATATCTCACATAGGTAGTTGGGAGCTGAATGTCAAAGATAGTCTTTTGAAATGGTCAGATGAAACGTACCAAATTTTTGGAGTTTCAAAGGGTGCTTTCAATGAAACTTTTGAAGCATTCTTGTCTTTTGTGCATCCTGACGATCTAACGAAGTTGCTTGCAAAACAAAACGATGCCTTGCAAGGAAAAAGGCCGCTTGATTGTGTGTATCGAATCATTAGACCTAACGGCGAGTTGCGCTTTGTGCATGAGCGTGCCGAATGGACTCTAGATATTGAAGGGCAAGCTGACCTGCTCTATGGTTCTGTTCAGGATGTGACGGAACAAAAAATTAGAGAACTAACACTGGCTCAAAATGAAGCGATAGTAAGAGCCACATTTGCAGCGGCGAATGCGGGCATTGCCATGACGGAGTTAGATGGCACCTTCGTGATAGCAAACCCTGCATACTGCAAAATGATTGGTTACGCTGAGGAGGAAATATGCAGTCTGGATTTCATCGCTTTGACACATCCAGACGATAGACAAAGAAATCTTGAACAAATCAATAGATTATTAAAGGGCGAGTTTGAAAGTTTCATCATTGAAAAAAAGTGCTTCAAGAAAAATGGGGATACAGTATGGCTTCGCGATAATATTTCGTTGATTAGATCGAATGACGGAAATCCAACCAATATTATTACCGTCACAGAAGACATCACTTCAGAAAAATTGGTTGAGGAAGAACTGCAGAAAACGCAGTCTTTATTAAAGATAGCAAGTCAAATTTCCCGTATGGGAGGCTGGTCGATTACTTTACCCGATTGGAAGCTCACGTGGTCAGATGAAGTGGCAGTCATTCACGACGAACCGCCTGGCTATTCACCAATTCTAAGCGATGGTTTTGATTATTACGTAGAAGAATGTCGGGAAAGTATCGAGCAGGCAGTTCAGGCATGCGTGCGCGATGGCACGGCTTATGATTTAGAGTTGCAGATCGTTACACGTAAAGGCCGTGCTGTTTGGGTGCGTACCATTGGTCAAGCTGTGCGAGATGTCAAGGCTAATATTGTAGGGTTGCAAGGTGCTTATCAGGATATTAGTGCTCGAAAAAAGGCTGAGCAGGAAAAGCAGGATGCACTTATAAGAATGCAGAGAATTGCTAGCCGCTTGCCAGGAATGATTTATGAATTTCGGCAGCGACCTGATGGCACTATCAGCATGCCTTACGTAAGTGAAGCAATACGAAATATTTTTCGCCTATCTCCAGAAGACGTGATTGATAATGCAACGCTGATATTTAATAAAATACATCCAGATGATTTGGATTCAGTAAAGACTTCACTACAGACTTCGGCAGCTCACTTAAGCCCTTGGATTAAAGAGTTTCGTTTACGGTTTGAAAATGGCGAGGTCACTTGGGTGTCAGGCAGTGCATTACCCCAATATGAAGCTGATGGCTCGGTGCTGTGGCATGGCTTTACTACTGATATTACTGCATCACGTAAATCACAAGAGCAGTTAGAACTTTTAGAAGTCTGTATCTCACGGCTGAGTGACATCGTATTAATCACTGAGGCTGAACCCTTTAGTGCCCCAGGACCTAAGATTTTATTTGTAAATGATGCCTTTGAACAAAGGACAGGCTTCACCCGCGAAGAAGCGATTGGTCAAACACCCCGCATTCTGCAGGGGCCTAAAACGCAGCGGAGTGAGCTTGATCGGATTCATAGAGCACTGGAAAAGTGGCAACCCGTGCGTGCCGAACTTATTAATTACACAAAAAGCGGCGAAGAGTTTTGGGTGGAACTCGATATTGTTCCAGTAGCAGATGAGAATGGTTTGTACACCCATTGGATAGCAGTAGAGCGCGAAATAACTGAGCGCAAGCAAGTTGAGTTAGAACTGTCACGTTTAAATCGCGCACTATTGATGTATAACTCATTGACTCAATCGATTATTCAGGCATCTGATGAAAATGATTTGCTGAATAAAGCCTGTGAACTAGCCGTAGATGTTGGCGGTTATTGTTTGGCATGGATTGGATACGCACATGATGATTCAGAAAAAACAATCCAACCCATCACAGCCTATGGTTCTGGTAT
>DASQFK010000025.1:0-9653 GCA_035633175.1 Methylotenera sp. | reverse complement strand
ATGACAGAAATAGCAACTATTGACAGCCTCGGTTTTAATGATTTAGGTTTAGCACCTGAATTACTTAAAGCGCTCACCGAGTCTGGTTACACCACACCCACGCCAATCCAAGTACAGGCAATTCCTGTTGCTTTGGCTGGGGGTGATCTAATGGCAGGCGCGCAAACTGGCACAGGTAAAACTGCGGCATTTGCGTTACCCTTGCTACAAAAATTGCTCCCATTAGCCAGCGCAAGTGCATCACCTGCTAAACACCCAGTACGTGCATTGATTTTAGTACCAACGCGCGAACTGGCAATTCAGGTGGAAGAAAGTGTAAGGGCTTATGCAAAACATACGCCGCTACGCACACTCGTGGTGTATGGCGGTGTAGACATCAAAACTCAAACACCGCATTTAAAAACGGGTGTAGAGGTGTTGGTAGCTACACCGGGTCGTTTGTTGGATCATATTGAACAAAAGACAGTTCAGCTTAATCAAGTGCAAATGTTAGTGCTGGATGAAGCAGATAGAATGCTGGACATGGGCTTTATGCCTGATTTGAAACGAATTTTGGCGTTGCTCCCAAAGCAGCGTCAAAATTTAATGTTTTCAGCCACATTTTCTAATGATATTAAAAAATTAGCCGATGACTTTTTAACGAAGCCGCAGTTAATCGAAGTCGCACGTAGCAATGCCACCAACGATAACGTGACACAAAAAGTATATGAAGTAGCGCAAAGCGATAAAGAAGCGCTGCTAATACAACTGTTAAAAGCAGCTGATGCTAAACAAGTAATCATATTCACTAAAACCAAGATTACCGCCAGCCGCTTAAGCCGTAGCTTAGAGCGTGAAGGCATTGCCGCAGACGCAATTCACGGTGACAAGACACAACAAGAACGTATTAAAGCCTTAGATGCTTTCAAAGCAGGCACTGTAACTGCGCTTGTAGCGACAGATGTAGCAGCACGTGGATTAGATATTAGCGAATTACCGACAGTAATTAACTATGAGATTCCAAGTGCACCAGAAGATTATGTGCACCGTATTGGCCGTACTGGCCGCGCTGGTGCATCAGGTATTGCGATCTCCTTCGTCAGTCCTGAAGAAGATAAATACATGGTCGAAATTGAAAAGCTGATTAAACGCCCAATCACCAAAGAAACGATTGAGATTGAAAAACCTGTCGCTAGACCGCGCCAAAGCATAAGTAAAACCAGTCATAATAAATCTAGTAGCACTGCGGCTAATCAAGATGCATCAGCAACAAAACGCATGCCTGCCAAAAAGAAAACTATCGACCCTTGGTTTGATAAACCTTATGAAGCAGCAATTCAAGCCAAGGACATCACTATCAGGTCTATGCCTACAAGCAAAGTGCCAGTTGCGGCATTGCTCGGTGGTTTAAGACTTAATAAGTAATAACGCCAAAATTAGCGTTGTAGTAATTAAAAGGGGTTAGCTAAAGCTAACCCCTTTTTTTGTATATTGCATTCATTATAGGTAAGACTAATAAAGAAAGGTTAATACTTATTGATTACGCATAAAATCTGCAACCCCATATAGCTGCTCAGCAAGTTTAGTCATCAGCGCTTCTTCAAAGTCTAGCTGCTGCATGGCTTTGATCATGCAATACATCCATTGGTCTCGCGCAGACTCGTCAACAGAAAATGGCATGTGACGTCTACGCAGCATTGGGTGTCCGTAACGTTCTATATAGAGCTGCGGACCACCTGTCCAGCCTGTTAAAAACATAAAGAGCTTTTCACGTGACGATGTTAAATCTGCTGGATGCATAGCACGAATTGGTTGTGCTTTAGGGTCACTATCCATTACATCGTAAAAAGTCTCAACTAACTTGCGCACATTCTCAACACCGTGCGCTTCTCCACCAAGCAACTCAAAGAATGTGCTTTTACTACTACCAACTTCTTCAACTTTATTCAGCATATTGCTTAAACCAATTCGAATTTAAAAACCCAAAGCTTAACGACCTGTTATTAAACAACTATAGGTTTCACAAGGCTAGCGGCCAATTTTGCACGTTCTCTCGCTTCGGTTACATCTTTTCCAGTTGCTAATGCCACACCCATACGCCGCTTAACAAAAGACTCTGGTTTACCAAATAAGCGAATATCGCTATTTGGTACAGCAAGCGCTTTATTAACGCCATCAAATGCTAGGTTATGCGTTTCATGTCCACCATAAATTACGGCGCTAGCACCTGCTTCTCGCAAGCTAACATCAACTGGTAAACCTAATATTGCACGTGCATGTAAATCAAACTCACTGAAACGCTGGCTACACATCGTGACCATGCCAGTGTCATGCGGTCGTGGGCTCACTTCACTAAACCACACTTGGTCGCGCTTAATAAATAACTCTACACCAAATAAACCTAAGCCACCCAGGCTATCCGTCACGGCTTTTGCAATCCTTTTAGATTCTTGCAGCGCTGCGACAGTCATCGCCTGTGGTTGCCAGCTTTCTACATAATCACCCTTCTCTTGCACATGTCCGATAGGCTCACAGAAATAAGTTTCAATTTCACCTTGTGCATTTCTTGCACGTACTGTCAGTAAGGTAATCTCGTAATCAAAATCAATTTGACCTTCTACAATTACCACACCTTGATTTACACGTCCGCCAGAAGCAGCATAATCCCATGCAGTTTTGACTTCTGCGGCATTGGTAATACGAGATTGCCCTTTGCCAGATGATGACATGGTCGGCTTAATGAAACATGGATAGCCAATGCCTGCATCAATCGCTATTTGTAATTCAGCTTCACTTTTAGCAAAGGCATAAGGGGAAGTAGGTAATTGAAGCTCTTCCGCAGCGAGTCTGCGTATACCCTCGCGATTCATGGTGAGCTGCACCGCTTTTACTGTAGGAATGACTGTCGCAATGCCTGCAGCTTCAATATCAGCAAGCGTATTTGTATTTAGCGCTTCAATTTCCGGCACAATTAAATGCGGTTTTTCTTGTGCGATTAAATCACGCAACGCCTTGTCGTCTGTCATATCAATAGTATAAGCACGATGTGCAACCTGATGACCAGGCGCGTTTTTATAGCGGTCTACTGCAATTACTTCAACGCCTAAACGCTGTAGGGCAATAATGACTTCTTTGCCTAATTCGCCGCTACCTAACAGCATGACACGGGTTGCGTTAGGGCTTAATGGGGTACCAATTTGCATGTGATTCTTTCAATTTCAGATTGATTGAATCATACCATGCAGCCATTTAGCCGTCATTTTTGAATCACAGGATTTTGATATTAATGTTGTCTTGAAAACAACAAGTATTCCATGACAATCGGCCAGACCTATGATTTTGCTATGATCAGAACTAGTTTACAAAACCGTGTGTAACTGCATACTGTATGAGCTTTGAATTGTTTTCTATACCCATCTTCTCCATCAATCGAATTTTGTGTGCGCTCACAGTTTTGTTGCTAAGAAAAAGATCTGCAGCTACATCGTTGACACTTTGCCCATTGACTAATTTGAGAAAAACTTGGAACTCTCTCTTACTCAAAGATTCATGAGCCAACACAGGTTTTTTCTCATTACTCTCAAATGCCAATTGCTCAGCCAGATGATGAGAAATAAAGCGCCTCCCGCTTGCTACCTTCCTTACCGCAGAAACCAGCATTTCAGGGTCACTATCCTTAGTAATATATCCCAATGCGCCTGCGTTTAATTTACGACGTGCAATCTGCGGTTCGTTATGCATAGTCAAAATTAAAATTGGTAATTTTGGGTAAAAAATGAGTATTTCCTTTATTAAACTTGCTCCACTAGTATTTGGCATAACAACATCGAGTATCAACAAATCAATACTCACTTTACTCAGCACTTCAAGCACCTCGTCGCCATTGGAAGCTTCAGCGATAACATGTATATCATTAGTCATCTTGAAAAGCTGCTTTAGTCCTTCTCGAATTAATACATGGTCATCGGCAATCATCACGCGAATAGTCACACTGCCTCCGTTACTTCTTTATTTGGTACAGATATACGCAGCAAAGTACCTTGCTCAATTGCACTAAAGATAGTCAATTCCCCGGACAACATACGCACTCGCTCATGCATCCCCATAAGCCCTAACGAATTCTTTGTATTTTTTGCCTTAGGGTTGAAGCCTTTGCCATTATCTTGTATCTCAAGTACAAACTGTGGAGGTGTCAATTCCTTTTTAAGCTTGATGGTAACTTCAGTGCCCTCAGAGTGGCGCGTTACATTTGTCAAAGACTCTTGGGTAATACGGAATAACTCAATGATAATATGCTCCTCCATTGGAGCATCCTGTTGATTTGCATACAATTTACAAGCGATACCAGTATGCCGACTAAATTCATCAGCCAGCCATTCCAACGCAGGAACAAAACCTGAGTCCAATACTGCAGGACGTAAGCTACTAGCAAAATTTCTCACAACTTTTATAGATGCATCAACGACTTCTATCACTTCAATAATATTTTCTGGGAGCTGTTCAATAGTGCTCAACTGAAGTGGAAGTAGCTGTATTTTTAGGCGAAGATGTGTCAACAACTGCCCTAGTTCATCATGAATTTCACGTGCAATCCGCTTACGTTCAGCTTCTAGCGTACGTTCGCGAACCGCAGCCCACTCAAGAATTAAAGATCTTGAGTGATCAAGATTCCGTTCAGCCTCCTTAAGCACAGAAATATTACGGCCAAAAGCCAGCACACCTACCACTTGTCCTTGTGCATCTCGCTCTGCAACCAAATGCGTATCAAGACTAAGCATTTTTTCATTCGTGTCTATCCATTCCAACAACACCCTATCAGAATCCCCAGTTTCCATGACTAATTGTAGACGTGCTTTATATGCATCTGAGGACATATTATTGGCTGACCACACCCCATCTAAGCTTTTATTGATCACTTGCTCAAGGAGAAAGCCTGTATTTCTGATATAGGCCTGATTGACGAACACTCTTCGAAAGTCACGGTCGTAACGTACAATCATGTCTGGCGTATTTTCTGCCAGCACTTTATATTCCATATCCTTTTTTGCCACTTTTTTATGTAGTTCAATCTGCTCGCTAATGTCACGTGCATATCCAACCGTACCTATCATTTCACCATTAATAGTCACAGGCGACTTATAGGTTTCAACCCAATGCACCTCACCATCATTACGACTGATGGGCTCTATCACCATTTTAGGAATGCCTGTATTGAGTATCTCTTGATCATCCTCAATATAACCAGCTGCCTGCTCTGCAAAATAGTCGTAGTCTGTCTTACCTTCCAAATCATGTACTGAGGCCACACCTGCCATCTTGGCAAGCACGTTATTACATGCGAGAAAACGACTTTCTTTATCTTTCATCCACACCATAAAAGGGAAACTATCCAGCAACGCTCTTAAGTAATGCTCCTGTTTTTTGATTTCTTGGTTTTTTTTCTGTTCAAAGAAATCCAGATCGCGGCCCGTGGCTAGCACACCAATGATTTGACCCTCCGAATCCTTTATGACGGATATATAAATCAAATCATAAATGACTCGTCCAAATTTAGGTTGTAGATCAACAAGAAGAAATTCCTTTGACTCGCCCGTCCTGAGCACTGTTTTTATTGCATCTTTATATGAGAGGAAATTTACCTCATCATCATATATCTCTTTGTATTTTGCTAAAGAACTAGGCAGATTAAGCGTTTTAAATAACGCTGGATTAAGATAAACAGGCTCATCAAACGCTGAGTGAATAGCAACATTATCTAATGACGCATCAAATAGCATTTGGAATAGCGGCAATAAATCAGTGAGTGGTTTGTCTTTAAAGTAGAAAGGCAAATGCATTACTTTAGAATCAGTATCTATCAATTTATGCTCCCCCCCTCAATATACTCATAACTGGAAAATATTTGATATTTTCCACTTTGAATCTTTAGTTTTTAATAAAGATATCATAAACCTCCAAATAAAATACCGCATCTGTACTTTCCGTTTATCCGGATAATTTTCCAGTAGAGAATATTAAGGATTTCCTTATATATAAAGAGAATTTCCTAATATCTTCATGCACATAGCCACATGTACAATAGATGAATATAACACTTTAAAAGTGCATCTTGTCGCAACATTGGCACAATAGTAAATAATAATCATTATTGTTAACAATAAAAATATAAACGAAACCATAAAAAATGGCGAGAGGAGTCCAGTGGCAATCGATAACCAAATACTAATAATACCCGTTGGCCTTCCTGAATTAGAAGTTCGCCTATTAGCGAGCATGTTTCTGCTCACCAAATCACGGCAGCGCAACTATACATTTGCCAATGACAACCCAGGCAAAGCAGATATCCTGATGGTCAATGCCGACTTGGAAAGCGCATTGGCGCATGGGCAAAAAATTCAATCCGTAAATCCAAAAATAGTGACTGTCTATGTAAGCGAGAACCCTGCATTAGACTCCCAGCGCTATCATCTGCAACGCCGTCTAACCGTTTCCAAAGTCCTGCAATTGTTAGACCAGATTGCGTTAACTGAACTAAACTTGGTAGCAAGCGTATCTATTGGAGAAGTGAGCGACACTTCTCATCGTTTGGAAAAACAACTGTTGGATGAAACCAATCTGCACAATACGCTGGAAACACCACAGGCAACTGCTGGCAGGGATGGTCGCAGGCCAAAAGTCCTGGTTGTGGATGACAGCCCAACTGTACGTAAGCAGATTGAGCTGGGGTTATTACCTTACCGTGTTGCCATAGACCTTGCAGAAACGGGCGAGCAAGCACTGGAGTTCATTGCAAAACAAAATAATCACCAAACCTATGACTTGGTTTTTCTTGATGTAGTGCTGCCAGGTACAGATGGCTATGAAGTGTGCAAAAGTATTAAAAGACAGCCTCTCACCAAGAAAACCCCAGTTGTCATGCTGACAAGTAAGTCCTCGCCCTTTGACCGTGTGCGTGGGACGTTAGCAGGGTGCGACGCTTATCTAACCAAGCCCGTGGAAAATAAAATTTTCCAAGACATATTACAAAAATATCTGACATCACCCTCAAAACAGGGCGTTGTTGATACCGCGTCCGTTAAACAGCCCTACCCAGGCTACTTTAATACCAACGCATCATTCTAAGCTATCACTTACTTTAAGGAATAAAAATGGTACAAAAAGCACTTGTTGTCGATGACTCTCCTGCCGAACTGGCTAATATCAAATCAATACTGTCGGACGCAGGTTGTCTGGTTGTGGTTGCATCTTCAGGTAAAGAAGCCGTAGAAAAAGCGAAAGCAGAAAAACCTTCAGTTATTTTTCTGGATATTGTCATGCCAGACATGGATGGTTACGAAGCCTGTCGCCTACTATCAGAAGATCCAATCACCAAGGGCATCCCAGTCGTCTTTGTAACGAGCAAGAACCAAAAAGCCGATGTGGTCTGGGGTCAGATGCAAGGTGGTAAAGGTCACGTAACCAAGCCTTTTACACCAGATCAGATTATTGACCAGCTCAAAGCAGTCGCCTAGCAAGTACGGTGAGTACCATGAATATGCTTGTTAACGAATCCATTGCCAATATCTCTGCAGTTGAAGAGGCATTAATTGAAGAGACGTTGCCATTAAGCGCTGCTTTAAACCGCTTCGAGCCGCCTCCAGGTGCACTTTATGAAGCGACGGAAGCTAAGGAGTGGACGCGTTACGGCTACCAAGTTGGAACTATTAACCTGCTAATCGGTTTGACTACGGGCAGCGAAATAATCCCAATGGAGGTGCTCACCCCTATTCCAAATACGCCCGCATACTTGCGGGGCATGCTTAATTTACGCGGTAACCTAGTGCCAGTATTCGACTTGATGCTATTGCTAGCGCTAGACAAACATGAACAACTAGATGAACAAGGGATTAAGCCCATGGTGCTTATTCTGGATAAAGGCGATAAGGCAGTCGGCATGATTGTAGATGGCTTTCCACAAGCCCTGCTTGGCCTGCAAAGACTGCAGCGCTTGCCACAACTACCACATAAGTTGGAAGGATGCGTATCTACAGGCTACATGAAAGAAGAAAACTTATGGCTCGAGTTTGACCATGAGGCCTTCTTTAGCACGCTGGTAGCTACCAATACTGAATAACCAGTTTTCCAAATGAAACACTGAATATTAGCTACTAATAAAAAATAGAATTCCAATAAAAACCCAGTTAAAACCGTATAGCAAGATAACCAGTTAGGGAAGTGAAGTCATGAATATCAATCGTTTTGAAAATAAGCTGCAAAGCATACTTAGTAAGCTCCGCGTAGGACGTCGTCTGGCTATCTCCGTGGTGGTGCTAGTGATACCATTAATCGTTCTAGGTTACGTATACGTCCAATCTAAAATTGAAGCAGCCCATACGGCACAGCTTGAAAAAAATGCCGCGGATTACTTGACGCCACTGGATCAATTCATGCGCCACACTGCAGAACATCGTGGTATGAGCAACCTGTATTTAAACGGTAATCAGTCCATGCTACCGAAACTTCGAGAAGTTGAGGAAAAAATCAAAAAAGACCTGACTGATCTTGAATCGAAAAACGGTCTTGTCAATGCACAAATCAAAGCGCAAGAGAAAACTGCTGCCATTAAATCTGCATGGTCCACGCTTAAGAACGAGATTCTATACCTATCCCCAGCAGACAGCTTTGCCCGTCATACGGCTTTGATTAAACAAGCGCTGGAACTTAATAATATCGTTACCAAAACATCAATCCTGATTCTCGATACAACGCCTGAAACCTGGTATCTGGTTGATGCTACGGCGCTGCATGGTGCGACGCTAGCCGAAAAAATTGGTGTACTGCGCGGGTTTGCGACTGGTTTAATTCAGAAGGGAACCTCTGAGCCCTCCGAACAAATTACCATCGCTACCCAAATAGCCAGCGTAAACGAAGAGTTCGATGCGGTCAAACGCTCACTTAGTGGTGTATATACCTATGCCCCCAACCTGAACTCTGAGATTAATCCAAAGGTATCCTCCACAGAAACCAAGCTTCGCACATTCTTGAGTTATGCAGAATCACTATCCCGTGGCGAAACACTTACAATCTCGGCACCAGCATTTTTCGCATTAGGCACAGCCGCACTGGATGAGCAGAACCAGCTACGAGATACCTCTATTGGGATCTTCCATCGCTTGCTAAATAGCATGGTTACAAAGCTTGTTTTTGCTCAATGGTTAGCCATCTTAATGATTATTGGCATCGTGCTCCTTGCGTTACTGATTGCGTTCATTACCGTACGTTCAGTGACTAACCCAGTAGGTCTCCTCACAGGGGTTGTGGATCGACTCGCCAAAGGCGATAACGATGCGCGAGCCAATCTGGATACTCCAGACGAGATCGGTACACTTGCCCGCCAGTTTGACACCATGATGGATGAACGTCTGGCTGTTCAGGACGCGATTCAAAAGGAAAATAACCAGCTTAATGACTCAATTCTGGCGCTATTGCAAGCGGTGGCACAGCTTGCCCGTAGAGACTTGACGATTAAAATGCCAGTGACCGAGGATGTGACCGGTACGCTGTCTGATGCGTTGAACTTGCTTTCCAGCGAAACCGCGAAGGTATTGCAGGATGTATCCAACATTTCCGCCGACGTAACGTCAGCATCGCTGAAAGTGCAACAACAGTCCGATGCCGTGATGGTTGTGGCCGCG
>DASQFK010000024.1:0-8283 GCA_035633175.1 Methylotenera sp. | reverse complement strand
AGATTTATAATAAATAGCATATATAAAAAGCGTTATAGCCATAAAATAAGCGTATACGACTGACTCCGGTCTAAACATTACAAATCCTTTTTCACTCGCCTCCTGAACTATGAATAGCATTCCCGTAGTAATGGGTACAGTCAGCATAGTCAGCATAATAAATATTGTGCTCAAATACATAGCAACTTTATCTTTTTTTACAAATGTGAGTCTTAGCAAATTACCCGCAAAAAGAAAAGAAAGGTGATACAAGACAAACTGGACAGGAATACCAAGCTGATAATACTTGTTAAGAATAATTGCAGTAGGCGTAATTAAATTCAGCCCCAGCGCAATGAAACCAATAACTTTTGTTTTATCAAGCCAGCTAAAATGAAATAAAACTGCACAACACATATAAAATAATATTTCAATGAATAACGTCCAAAAAACTCCACTCATCTCATTACTACCAAACAATTTTGGAACCATAGTGGAATTTGCAAAAAATTGTGTGTACGAATACGTAGAATGCAAATCACTTAGATAAGGAGCTGAAATAAAAATAAGCACCAAGATAGCCCAATATGCTGGATAAAGTCTGAAGATACGACTTACAAAAAATTTTCTAAGGCTAGATCCTGGTTTCAAACTATTAGGAATAATAAAACCACTCACTAAAAAAAATAGTACAACTCCAAATCTTCCCCAATCAACTGATTCGGCAACAATAAACTTTAAGTATGAATGCAAAGGATGGTTTGTACTGTATGCATCATAAATGTAACCAAAAATATGTTGGATGCAAACTGCTAAAACTGCGATACCTCGCAACACATCTAGATAATCAAATCTATTTTTTTCTTTAGTAGTCATCAAGTATGTGCGCACTGTATGTTATGTCGAATTTCGGTTGGTTTTGCCCCCCTAATTACTAAATCCACCAGTAAAATCTAAACACTTATTTCAAAATAGGTTGTCGCGCCGTGCGTTAATTTTCCAGTATCTAACTCAAACTCAATAGTAGTATCTGTTTGTTTCAGTTTGATGGCATCTTGACGTTGGCCACTTAAATTAGTTGAAAAAACTTTCAACTGACTTTTATTAATATTTTTCAAAGCAAGTTTAATTTTAACTGAGCGAACTAACACAGGCTTTTTACCTAAATCTAGCAACGTGGTTTTAGCATCATCACTAAAACGCATATCGGTATTTCTGGCGTCCGTTGACAGCACCAACAACATCCGTTTGCTGGTTGCTAGCGGCTGGTCATCCATAGAAGACACCGCTACTAATGCTGCACTATCAGCTGACAAAACAGAAAGATTATTAAGATTAATAGGCACCAACTCATCAAAAACTATTGCTTCGGTTTTAGGTGTAATGACCGTCATTTTTTTTTGCTGACTATTTAATATAATTTCACCAGTATCACTCTGGTAAATACCCTCTTCGGCGTTAGTTAGGTTGTTGGTACCTATCAATTGCGCATCACGCAGATTTTTGACTCTTGCCGACCAGCGATCATCAGCGATCATTTTAACTTTACTGATTTTATAAGCTAAACCTCCAGTATATTTTTTAGCTAAATTATCTAACTTGAGCCCTAAGTTTTCACTAGGCTTAACTTCTTTATTAATACCACTTTTACTTAGTACAATGCCAGGTTTGTTATATTCCATTTGTGCGTCATAAGGTATTTTTTTTGTTTTTTGAGTAGTTTTAGCATCATTACCACTTTGCCAATTAAGCCCTAAACCAGTAACGAGCGCTAATTTAGAAATATCGTTTGGGGTGTTACCTAAGTGCGCGCTATTATCATAAGCATCTTGTGGTGTTAATTTAACGCTAATAGTATGCTGCGCAGGCGCAACGTCGCCCCGCAAATATAGCAAAGCCGCTAACGTTTCCGTGGCACGTGAAATAGGATCCAGACCTACACCAAATGGATAAATAATATCTTTACGACCTTGTCCGGGCATCCCTGAATAACTTAATTCAACTGCTGTTGAGTGCTGACAAATACCATCCCAACTTTGCAATGCTGCATAAGCAGGTATTGCCAAGCCTGATTCACGTCGATACTTATTCCAAAACACTTGGCCAAACTCACTTACTGTATAAGCTTTACCGAGGTGTTTATTCGCCATGAGAGTTCGAACATAACTTCCATGATTTTCAATTAAACTGTCTTGTCTCATCACCGAACCAGCTGCAACAAAACTTGAAGGCTCGGCAAAATAGTCGTGCATATCAACCCAATCAAACTGAGCACGACTTGCTTGTGCCGCAGGCGACTGCCAATTATCAAAGCTGGTCACTGAACCTGTATACCCTAATTGACGCAAATATTGGGTCATCCAATCTGCAGTAGTTTTTTCAGAGGCGCCAAAGAACTGTTGAAGGTCAGACATACGTCGTGATGTCCAAGCATCTGGTTTTGGGAAGTTAATTTGATTTTTTTCAAAATTTTCATCTGCTTTAAGCTCACTCCCCCAAGCAACTTTTAAAGCTTTATTACTGCCATATTTTGCTTTCAGCCATTTCGAGAAATGTGGTTTAAGGGTGTCAGAGACGCCTTGTCGGCTCAACATCACCAAACCACCTTCATTCACTAAAATTAACCCTGCTAAAGTTGGGTCTTTTAATATGGTAACCCCAGTGTATGGATTCACGCTGCCGTAAATGGTGGCAATTAGTTTTTTCCAATGTGCTTGTTTTTCTGTTTCGAAATAAACACCAAGACCCAATCCCTTTTGACCAATCCAACGCTCAGAAATGTTACCATAAGCCCCATTTCCACCCGTGATTCCATTTAGCATTAAATAAATACCATTACGTTTTAATGCAGCAACTAAGTAATAAAATCTATCAAGCTGCTCTGGATTGTAATCAAAATCTTTAGCACGCCCTTCCATCAAAGTATCTTCAACGAAATCAAGTCTTGCCATATTGTAGCCATGCATACGAAACTGTGTTACATATGCATCTGTGATTGCATGACTAGGAAAACCACCATGTGCGGTTACAAAACCTAAAGAACCAATTAAAAAGCGTACTGATTTTTCAGGGTCATTTTCTAAAGAAAAATGACCTTGGCTATTAATAATAACGCGTGATTCTATCGTCTTTGGGTGCGGTACTAGATTAGAAAAATCCAGGATGCTTCCTTCTTCTATCATCAAAGAGCCATCTTTTACAGGCACCCAGTCGCTAGCGAAACTAGTTGGCAAGCAAAGAATAAGAATTAAAAAAGATAAGCATTTATAAATACTACTTGATCTTAAAGGCAAGATTTCCAGCCATTTCATCGATTTTTTTATAGTCATACTTAAAAGCTCTTATAAATATTACTTAACTTAATGTTCGTAGTGTTTAAGGAAATGCTTACTGTATTTCTCGTTTGCATGATCAAAACACCTCTTAATGTTAAGTAAAAAATTCTTACTTAATAAGCTCGTTTAAGTTTTTTAAAATAAACTACAGTATCGACTATATAAAACATTAACCCTGGCAACATAGCGATGCAACACAAAATAAACGCTCCTACGCGCTTAAATCTTGATAGGCGCATAAAACCAGCATCGGCAGCGTGCAAGCTATAACGCACGTACAGTACTGCCCATTTAATAAAAGTTTTAGGGTCGTCAGTAAAATATTTCAAATCGCGATTAAGTATCTGTAAAAAATAATCTTTTACCAATGCCTTTTTCTGTGGGCTGGCCTTAGTAATTTGATTGCCAGAGTCTTGATAAAAAACTCTTAATGGTTCATTAATACATCTAATTTGATATTCATTAGCAATTGCATCCCATACGATATTTTCTGGCACAAAGTTCACGGTAACATCCGCAGGAAAAGGGAATTTTTTAAGAATATCAGTACGGTGAAATCCCCAAGTTTGGCCTCGCTTTTTATATTTATAGCGTAAATCAAGGGTATTTGTATCTAATGGGTGAGCAGCAAATAAATCACCACAAATCTGACTATTTTCAAATTGACACAAAGTAACAATGCCAGAAAATTTCAGCCTGCTGTCTTCTGGAATCAACTGCCACCAGTGCAACATAACAGCCAAAGAATTCGACAAAAAAGCATCATCAGAATCTATTGGAAGGAAAAACTCACCTTTGGCTAACTTTACTCCTCGATTGAACGCAATGTGCATGCCATAGTTAGGTTGTTGTACATAGATAATTGGAAATTCAGCAGTTTTTTGCCAGTCTTTAATTAGGTGGTAAGTGCCATCTGTCGAGCCATCATCCACCACCAGCCATTCAAAGTTTTTATAGGTTTGTGCTTGTAAACTTTCAAAGACACGATGTAAGGTGTGAGCACGATTATAAGTTGGCGTAAATACGGTGAATGTTGGCAGGCTACTAGGGCTTATTTGCATGCTAACTCATTCCAATACATACAACACAATCTACAATTTTTCAAATCAAACACCATCAATACCTTAACTTAATGAACATTATTAATAACTTTATTATTTTTAATATTAATTAAGTTTTATGACAGTTTTGAGATTAGAAGATGATGTTTTTAGGACGATAGATAGCATTTTTTGAGTGCAGTAATTTTTTATTATTTGCCTTTGTTCACTAGACCTTTTGATATTACTTTTTAGGCTTTACTTTAGCAGGCACACCAACCGCAATATGATTAGCTGGTACGTCACCAATCACTACCGCATTTGCACCGACATCTACATCATCGCCTATATAAATTTTACCTAGCAACTTTGCTCCAGCGCCAACATTAACCCTAGAACCCAGTGTCGGCGAATCTAATGTAGCATTATGTTGCCTATTACCAATGGTCACACCTTGGCGAATACTGCAGTCATCCCCAATGACAGAGCCACCATGTATGATAATTGAGCCAAAATGTTCTATCACTAATCTACGGCCGATTTTTGCTTTTGGCCCAATAAAGACGCCAAAAAATATTTCAGAAATTTTTGATAGGACTGTATGAATTACGGCCCATGGCCAACGTATTAACTTAGACTGATATTTAAATCTAGCATGTCCGAAACGATATATTTGTAATGCCCAAAAACCTTGAGCCAGTACACCTTCTCGATAAACTTTTAGATCATCAAAAAAATCGTTCAGCATTATTTATGTGTCGCTAACACTTAATAATTGCTCGTACTTTTTTGCAAGCATACTAGCAATGCTTTCATAGCCGCGTTTCTTAGCTACATATGCTAGACCTAGTACGGCCATTTCAGCACGTTGCGCTGGGTTATTCAGTAACGCTACCACTGATTCTGCAAAAGGTTCCGGCGCTAGTTCAACACAAATACCAGCACCACTTTCTTGAATCACTTGTGCTTGATCAGGGTTGTCGTTCATTAAAACAGGTAAACCAAGTGCCATATATTCAACCGCTTTAGTAGGCGAACTCATATCGAGCAGATAGCCACGAGGCACGGGTGACAAGCCTATTTTTGCTGCAGCTACATAGCGCCATGCTTCTTGCATTGGTAACCAACCTGTCCATAACACATGCTGCATGACACCTAATTTTTGTGCTTCTTGTTTTAGCCATTCTCTATGAGTGCTATCTTCGGTATCACCTGCAAGTACGAGTAATACATTGGGAACTTGCTGACGAACAATCGCTAACATACTAAATAAAATTTCAATTTGACGAACACGGTCTAAAGTGCCTAAATACACTAATACACGTTTACCACTCAAAAGTGGATTGTCACTAGGTAAAGGTTTTTGTTGTGCTGCTTCCAAATCTACGCCCATAGGCACTGGCGTCATTTTTTCAGCTGCGATGCCATGTTGAGCAATCATTTCAAGCATGGTTTGGCTTTGCACAAATATATGGTTCGCATTTGGCAAAATAACTTTGTAAAGCAACCACTTTCCGATTATGCCTTGTACTAATGGAAACCAGTAGCGTATACCTGCACTTGTTCCGCGTGCTTTAGCACGTTGTATTTGCCCTTCAGACTGCGGGTAAGACAACCAATAATAAAATGGGTGCTTTTTTAACTTACACATCACAATCGCAAATAACGCAATAATCGTCATGTCTCTTACTTGCACTGCTTGATATTGCTTATAGTCGCTAGTAATTAACACTTTTAATTGATGAGAAAATTTACTTATGTATTGCACTGCACGGTTGGCTGGCACTTTGCATAACAAGGCATTACCTGCAGGCCATGGCGCTAATTGAGTTGCGTTACTTGCAAAATCTTGCTCGGTCACTAAATCACAAGTGGTGCCTAAACGTGGTAAATACTTACCAAACAAAACCGTTAAATCAGCTCTGTGCGTTGGCCATTGTTCGCTAGTTAAAAATAATATATGCATCATCTAATTTAATAGCCCTGGGATAAAACAGCATCAGATTCCCTACGCTGCTGTTGATATAAAAATGCCGCATACCCAAGTAGCACGGCAATAATGATTTCATGCACCATTAGATTAACTTGGCTATCAGAATACAGCAGAAATAATAGGGTAAATGCAATGCCAACTTGTATGGATAAGCAATCTGCTTTCACTGTTGCGTTATTAGTGCGTTGCCAAACTTTACTCACTTGAAACCAAGTGGTTATAAAAATACTGATATATAACACTAGGCCAACCAAACCCAAATCCCAAAGAATGGTAGAAACAGTGGTTAGGTTGATACCATAATTAGGATACCTCTGCGCAATATGCCCTGCATCATAAGAACTACCTAAACCATGCCCGAATAAAAATGAAACCGGGTCATGCCAGCCATGCAAGCCCCACCAAAAACTCATGACGGTGGTACGGTTAAGCAGCAAATCCCCATAGCCAGCACTTCCTAAGTTGTACCGTAAAAACCCCGCAAAAGTTTCTGCAAAGGTACTTTCTAAAATGCCATAAACGTAAATGTAGGCAAACACTGCTGTTAATACCATTATGCCAAAAAACATAGGTAGATTTTTTACAGGATTCTGAATGATATATTTACGTAGCAACACTAAGCCCATTAATGGCAACATCAGCACTACTACTTTGGTTTCGCCCAATACTAGTGGCAGTAATAAAATCAAGCTAAGCAACAACATGCGTGATGTTCGAATTACCCCCGCCTTCCAACGAGAAAAAATAAACCCAAAGGCAATGAGCACAAATATCACCATGATTGAATTCGGGCTGCCAGTCGTTAAATTGGCGCCCATGGTGCCGGCCACGACGTCTGTAGCGGCACCACCCAATTCGGCAAAGCCGCCTCGCATTGGCACGAGTATGACGCGTTCGAATAATGCAAATGGTAGTTGCAACAGCGCTAGCGCTAGTAACAGTTTAAGCCATTGATCAAAGTCTTTTTTTGTTATTGCTAATGTAGCCAAGGCGAGCATTAGGCCAAACACTTGGAAATAACGCTTAAACCCGCCAAACAACTCCCCTATGGAATGCATTTTGAATACCGTCGTGATAACGGCGTATAGAGTAAACAAAATAGCGATCCAAATAAAAAATGGAATGTGTTTTTTATGACTGGAGTTTAAATCAAACAAATTGAGCAGGCCTGGTATCCATAACAGCAACGCCATCATTGAGATTGCCCATAGTGCTTTTGAAAACCCATGTTCAGCCATATCTAGCAGTGCTGGTGTGCCAAGACCTAGCGCAATGACTAGCCCGATGGTTTTTTTTGGTGCGGCCAATAAAAACAAACCTAAAACCAAACCCGCTGCTAATCCTATAAAAGTAGGATTAGCAGTGGCCGCAATTAAACCAAAGAGTAATGCCAAAAAACTGGCGACTCCTATAAAAGCCAATTTAAACCAAATGTTTTGCTGCGTGTTAACCAAACTCATATGTTGGACGCTTTGCGTTGCGTTTGATATAAAAATGCGGCATAACCAAGTAGCACGGCAATAATGATTTCATGCACCATTAAATTGACCTGGCTATCCGAATACAACAGAAATAATAAGGTAAATGCAATGCCAGCCTGTATAGCTAAACAATCGGCTTTTATAGATGGGCTATTAGTCGACCGCCAAATCTTGCTGACCTGAAACCATGCAATGATAAAAATACTGATATACAGTACTAAGCCAACCAAACCTAAATCCCAGAGGAGAGTAGAAACCGTGGTTAGGTTAATACCATAATTAGGATACATCTGCGCAATATGCCCTGCATCAAAAGCTGAACCAAAAGAACTACCTAAGCCATGCCCGAATAAAAAAGTAATTGGGTCATGCCAGTCGTGCAAGCCCCACCAAAAACTCATTACGGTAGTACGATTAAGTAATGATTTCCCATATCCAATATTGTCAACGTTGTA
>DASQFK010000023.1:0-6887 GCA_035633175.1 Methylotenera sp. | reverse complement strand
AATGGCAAAAGGTAAATTTGAGCGGACCAAGCCGCACGTCAACGTAGGCACGATTGGTCACGTCGATCACGGTAAAACAACACTAACAGCAGCGATTACCACAATCCTGTCAAAAAAATTCGGTGGCGAAGCCAAAGCTTACGACCAAATTGACGCAGCACCAGAAGAAAAAGCACGTGGTATTACCATTAACACAGCCCACGTTGAATACGAAACAGCGAATCGCCACTACGCACACGTAGACTGTCCAGGCCATGCCGACTATGTTAAAAACATGATCACCGGCGCAGCCCAAATGGACGGCGCGATTCTAGTATGTTCAGCAGCTGACGGTCCTATGCCGCAAACACGTGAACACATCCTTCTTGCTCGTCAAGTTGGCGTGCCATACATCGTGGTATTCCTAAACAAAGCCGACATGGTAGATGATGCTGAGTTATTAGAACTGGTTGAAATGGAAGTGCGTGAATTGCTCAGCAAATACGACTTCCCAGGTGACGATACACCCATCATCCACGGTTCAGCTAAACTAGCCTTAGAAGGTGACCAATCACCAATCGGCGAACCAGCAATCCTTAAATTAGCAGAAGCATTAGACAGCTACATCCCAATGCCGGAACGTGCGATTGACGGTACATTCCTGATGCCAGTAGAAGACGTATTCTCAATCTCAGGTCGCGGTACTGTAGTAACAGGTCGTATCGAACGCGGTATTGTAAAAGTCGGTGACGAAATTGAAATCGTGGGTATCAAACCAACCGTTAAAACCACTTGTACTGGTGTAGAGATGTTCCGTAAACTGCTAGACCAAGGTATGGCAGGCGACAACGTCGGCGTGCTATTACGCGGTACTAAACGTGAAGACATCGAACGTGGTCAAGTATTGTCTAAATCAGGCTCTATCAAACCACACACAAAATTCACCGCAGAGATCTATGTGCTAGGTAAAGATGAAGGCGGTCGTCACACACCATTCTTCAACGGCTACCGTCCACAGTTCTACTTCCGTACTACTGACGTGACTGGTGCAGTTGAATTGCCAGCAGGTACAGAAATGGTCATGCCAGGCGATAACGTATCGATCACGGTAGCGCTAATCGCGCCAATCGCGATGGAAGACGGTCTACGCTTTGCGATTCGTGAAGGTGGTCGTACTGTTGGTGCTGGTGTGGTGGCTAAAATCATCGAATAAGGTGATTTTAAAGACGCATTGTAATAAAATAGTTTAATAAAAACTACGCTAACAACCCAGCGTAGTTTTTAAAGTTTTGAGGCTTTTTAAGTCTTAAACAACAGGCCAATAGCTCAATTGGTAGAGTATCGGTCTCCAAAACCGAGGGTTGGGGGTTCGACACCCTCTTGGCCTGCCAGATTTTAAGTAGAGATTTCTTGTCTAATAGTTGGGCGTTTAATTGATCTTGAGTTAAACGTTTGATTGATTGATGAGTGGTTTAGTAGAACATTTAGTCACTATCAAGTAAGCGATATTTAAGTAAATTATGATCAACAAAATTAAGTTGTTGGTGGCGCTTTTGCTACTTGTTGCAGGAATTGCAGGCTTCTATTTGCTAGCCGATAAGGCTGCGGTATTGCGTATACTGGCTGTGTTAGCTGGATTGGGTGCGTCTATAGCAGTGCTGTGGACTACGCCTGTAGGTCAGCGCTCACTTGGATTTATTGGTGAGTCGGTTGCCGAAGCACGTAAAGTAGTATGGCCAACACGTAAAGAAACCATACAAACCACATTGGTTGTATTTGTGTTGGTTGTTATCATGGCAGCATTTTTGGCTGTAGTAGATATCGGATTCGCTTATATGGTGCAGTGGTTAATGGGACGGAGCGCGTAATGAGCATGAAATGGTACGCGGTACAAGCCTTCTCGGGCTTTGAGAAATCTGTACAAAAAGGTATAGAAGAGCGTGTTATACGCACGGGTCTACAAGACCAGTTCGGTCAAATCTTAGTACCTATCGAAGAAGTGATTGAGATGAAGGCTGGTCAGAAAACTATTTCTGAGCGCAAGCTTTATCCGGGATATGTTCTAGTGCAAATGGCGATGACGGATGAAAGCTGGCATTTGGTGAAAAGTACGCCGCGTGTTACAGCCTTTATTGGCGGTAGCGCACAAAAGCCTACGCCGATTAAAGATAAAGAAGTTGATATCATCTTGCAGCGTATTGATGAAAGTAAAAGTAATCCTACGCAAAAACTCACTTTTGAAAAAGGTGAGTCAGTGCGTATCACTGATGGGCCATTCAAAGATTTCTCGGGTAATGTTGAAGATATTAACTACGAGAAAAGTAAATTGCGCGTATCAGTGGTGATTTTTGGTCGCTCAACGCCAGTGGAGTTAGAGTTCAGCCAGATTGAAAAAGAAGTTTAGTAGTAAAAAGTAATCGTTTAGTTTAAGTAGTAATTAATCACAGGGGAGCTAACTAGCTTAGCGCTTGCACCCACATTAGGAGTTATACCATGGCAAAGAAAGTCATCGGCTATATTAAGCTGCAGATTCCTGCAGGTAAAGCCAACCCAAGTCCACCAGTCGGCCCAGCTTTAGGTCAACGCGGTTTAAATATTATGGAATTCTGTAAGGCATTTAATGCTGCAACGCAAGGCGTAGAGCCTGGCTTGCCAATTCCAGTAGTGATTACAGCTTTTGCTGATAAGAGTTTCACATTTGTGATGAAAACGCCTCCGGCGACGATTCTGATCAAAAAAGCAGCAAATATCACTAAAGGTTCACCTACTCCGCACACTAATAAAGTAGGCAAAATTACTCGTAAACAAGCTGAAGAAATTGCAACGACCAAAATGCCTGACTTAACTGCATCAGATATGGACGCAGCAGTGCGTACTATCGCAGGTAGCGCACGCAGCATGGGTATCGAAGTGGAGGGTGTATAACATGGGTAAAAGAATAGCTGCGCTTCGCGCAAAAGTAGATCGTAATAAACTTTATCCTGTGGTTGATGGTCTTACATTAGTTAAAGAGAATGCAAAAGCCAAATTCAATGAATCTGTTGATGCTGTGATCAATCTTGGTATTGATGCGCGTAAATCAGACCAATTGGTACGTGGCGCTTTGGTGTTGCCAAACGGAACTGGTAAGACAACCCGCGTAGCTGTATTTGCACAAGGTGCACAAGCTGAAGCTGCTAAAGCGGCTGGTGCAGACATTGTTGGTTTTGATGATTTAGCTGAACAAGTTAAAGCAGGTGTGATGGACTTTGACATTGTAATTGCAACCCCAGACGCAATGCGTATTGTGGGTGCTTTAGGTCAAATTTTAGGTCCACGCGGTTTAATGCCAAACCCAAAAGTAGGTACTGTGACACCTGATGCTGCGACAGCAGTTAAAAATGCTAAAGCAGGTCAAGTGCAATACCGTACAGATAAAGGCGGTATTATTCATTGCACGATTGGTCGTGCATCTTTCACGGTTGAGCAATTACAAGGTAACTTGGTTGCCCTAGTTGAAGCTTTGAATAAAGCAAAACCGGCGTCTACTAAAGGCGTTTATCTTAAAAAATTATCTGTATCTAGCACCATGGGTGCTGGCGTACGTGTAGATCAAGCGAGTTTAACCGCTTAAATGAATGATGAGTAAAGCTGGGTTGCCTGTGGCAGTCTGGCTTTATTTACAAAGGGCTTTGGGCTTATTGTAGTTTGCAGGTTTAGTACCAGTAAACAGCAATGAGGTTATCAAAGACCGTAGGTGTCCGTAAGGATTTAATGTAAGTGCATTAAGGTGGGTGAAGAAGTGCTGAGTGTAAATATATTGCGCTTTAACCTCTGCTTTAATTTAACTGAACCCTACGCAGATGGCGCATCCCTAAACAGAAAATTATTTCTGATGACAGGTCGCCGTAAAATGGTTTTTATGTGCTTAACGGTTCGTAAAGACTGATTTTGATTATTTAATAAAACGAATTATTAGTCAGTTAAGTAATCAAAGATTTTAACGGAAGGAGAAAAGACTTGAGTCTAAATCTTACAGAGAAAAAAGCAGTTGTAGCTGAAGTTAGCGAACAAGTTGCTAATGCACAAGTCATCGTTCTTGCTGAATACCGCGGTACGGGTGTGGCAGATATGACTAAGTTGCGTGCTAGTGCTCGGGAATCTGGTGTTTACTTACGTGTGCTAAAAAATACTTTAGTACGTCGTGCAGTAGAAAACACAGCGTTTTCTGGCCTTGCAAATGACATGGTCGGTCCATTGGTTTTTGGTATTAGCCAAGATCCCGTTGCGGCTGCAAAAGTGCTAAACAACTTTGCAAAAACAAACGATAAATTTGTTATTAAAGCGGGTGCTGTTCCAAACCAAGTAATGGATGTTGCTGGCGTACAAGCCTTGGCATCTATGCTTAGTCGTGAAGAATTGCTCGCCAAATTTGCACGTACGCTTAATGAAGTGCCAACCAAGTTTGCGCGTGCGCTTGCGGCAGTTCTTGAAGCTAAAGCAGCTTAGCTTAACATTAGCAACTTCATCGTTAGCTACATTATTAAATTTTAGGGAATATTCAAATGGCAATTTCAAATGCAGATATTTTAGATACAGTAGGCAAGATGTCAGTGCTGGACTTAACAGCATTCATTAAAGAAATCGAAGAAAAATTTGGTGTATCAGCTGCTGCAGTAGCAGTAGCAGCATCAGCAGGCGGTGCAGCAGCACCAGCTGCAGCAGAGCAAACAGAGTTCAATGTAATTCTTTTAACAGCTGGCGAGCAAAAAGTTAGCGTTATTAAAGCAGTACGTGAATTAACTGCATTAGGCTTGAAAGAAGCTAAAGACTTAGTAGACGGCGCTCCTAAAGCAATTAAAGAAGGCGTTTCTAAAGCTGATGCTGATGCAGCGTTGAAAAAACTGATTGAAGCTGGCGCAACTGGCGAAATCAAATAAACCATTTTTAAATGGTAGACCTAGGCTGACGGGAGACCGTCAGCCTTCGCCGTTTCTGATGGCGTGGCAATGTAACGAAATGTAATTGGTTGTTGCAGTAAGAATCAAGTTTGTTTTTAAAATTAAGTTAACACTTGTTGAAGTTAGAAATCAAAGTACTTGCATGATTTATAACGATTTAATTAAGTCATTAAATTTTTATAAAAGTATTTTTATTTCTGCCCTCAAACATTAGGAGATGCAATGAGCTATTCCTTCACCGAAAAAAAACGCCTTCGTAAAAGTTTCGCCAAGCGCGAAAGTGTGCAGGAGATTCCATATCTACTTGCCATGCAGCTAGAGTCTTATGCTGCCTTTTTGCAAGCCAATACCCCTGCTGATAAACGCACGGAAGATGGTTTGCAATCAACTTTTAGTTCCGTTTTTCCTATCGTCAGTCACTCAGGTAATGCGCGCTTAGATTATGTAAGCTATCAATTAGGCGCTGAGCCGTTTGACGTGAAAGAATGTCAGCAACGTGGTTTAACCTACGCTGCACCATTACGCGTGAAAGTGCGTTTAACGATCATGGATAAAGAGGCTTCTAAGCCGACCGTGAAAGAAGTGAAAGAGCAAGAAGTTTACATGGGCGAATTGCCTTTGATGACTGAAAATGGCTCATTTGTGATTAACGGTACTGAACGTGTGATTGTTTCACAATTGCATCGTAGTCCAGGCGTGTTCTTTGAGCATGACCGTGGTAAAACGCATTCGTCAGGTAAGTTGCTGTTTTCAGCACGTATTATTCCTTACCGTGGTTCATGGTTAGACTTTGAGTTTGATCCTAAAGACTATTTGTATTTCCGTATCGATCGTCGCCGTAAAATGCCAGTGACCATTTTGCTTAAAGCACTTGGTTATACCCCAGAGCAAATTATCGCTACATTCTTTGACTTTGATACATTCCATGTCAGCGCTAAAGGCGTGCAATTTACCATTGTGCCTGAACGCTTACGCGGTGAAGTAGCTAAATTCGATATCGTGGCTAAAGACGGTACCGTGTTGGTTGCTAAAGACAAACGTATTACCGTTAAGCACATTCGTGAGATGGAAAAAGCTGGCGTAAGCAAAATCGCTGTGCCGCAAGACTTTATTCTAGGTCGCGCAATTGCGAACAATATTGTTGATAAAGAAACTGGTGAAGTGGTTGCCAATGCTAATGACGAACTTACCGAATCATTGTTAGAAAAATTAATCGACGCAAATATTGACACGATCAGCACGCTTTACTCTAACGATTTAGACCACGGTGACTACATTTCACAAACATTACGTATTGATGAAATCCCTGACCAATACAGTGCGCGTGTAGCTATCTATCGTATGATGCGTCCAGGCGAGCCGCCTACTGAAGATTCAGTTGAAGCGTTGTTCAATGGCTTGTTCTTCAATGAAGACCGCTATGACTTGTCGCGCGTAGGCCGTATGAAGTTTAACCGTCGTGCATTCCCTGAAAAAGCGGAAGAGCGTCAATCAAACTGGATGCGTAAATTCTACGAAGAAAAAGGTGCTCGCGGTGCTGAAGGTGAATATGTGCTTTCAAACGATGACATTCTTGCTGTAATTGGCGTGTTGCTAGAGTTACGTAACGGCCGTGGCGAGATCGATGATATCGATCACTTAGGTAATCGTCGTATTCGTTCAGTCGGTGAATTGGCTGAGAACCAATTCCGTGCTGGTTTAGTTCGTGTAGAGCGCGCTGTTAAAGAGCGTTTGTCACAAGCCGAATCTGATAACCTGATGCCGCATGACTTGATCAATGCGAAACCGGTTTCAAGCGCGATTCGTGAATTCTTTGGTTCTAGTCAATTGTCACAATTTATGGACCAAACCAATCCATTGTCAGAAATTACGCATAAACGCCGTATTTCTGCTCTAGGCCCTGGTGGTTTAACACGTGAACGTGCAGGTTTTGAGGTGCGTGACGTACACTCAACCCACTATGGTCGT
>DASQFK010000022.1:0-6354 GCA_035633175.1 Methylotenera sp. | reverse complement strand
ATTGCCGTGGTTATTTTTTGGTATCCCAATGATTATTTTAGTACGAAAATTTTGGACTAAAATTAAAGCTATGTTAAGGTGACACTGAAAATCATTGTAATAAACCGCTAAATTTACTGTAATGTTGAATTTACTATAATGCCGAATTCACTGTAATGATCGATAAGAGATATATCGTTCTCCTTATATTGCCATTGGCAACCTCTTGGCAAGTGGCAAAAGCCGAAGATGCTTTGCCTCAAGTAGATGTTTGGCCGCAAATCGTAGCGCCTACAATCGTCACAGAAGATGATTATCTGGGTGATGTACCTAAAGTGTTAACTGTCTCTCGGTTGTCGCAATCGTTGGCGGATGCGCCTTCAGCAGTAACGGTGATTGACCGCGAGACAATTCGTGCTGCTGGTATCGTAGACTTGCCCGAGGTATTTCGGTTGGTGCCTGGTTTCTATGTGGGTACAAATGCGGGTTATGTGCATAACACCAACCATGCAGTAAGCTATCACGGCATGACCACCGCGTATTCAGGTTCTATGCAGGTGTTAATCAATGGCCGGTCAGTTTATAGCCCATTATATGGTGGTGTGCAGTGGAGCGAGTTGCCCATTGCAATTGCTGATATTGAGCGTATGGAAATAACCCGCGGACCAAATGCCGCCAGTTACGGGGCAAATTCATTTTTTGGTGTGATTAATATCATCACGCAAAACCCTAGTACCGTGGTACCTAACACACTATTGGCGACACATGGGAATGGCCGCAATGAGGCTTTTTATAGGCATGCCGGCAAAATTGAGGATTTAAACTACCGCATTACTACAGGCTATCGTGAAGATGAAGGCTTGGATAATCGTAATGATTTTAAACGTACGCGCTTATTGAATGCGCAAGCGGATTACCATGTGAATGCGAAAAATACTTTAGAGTTTGAGTTTGGCTTAGCCGACGGCGCACGAGGCGAAGGTAATATTAACGAAGATCCTATTTTATTTTTACCGCGTACTAAACAGATTAACAATCATTATGAACTTGCACGTTGGCGACATAATTTAAGTGACGACAGTGATTTTTCCTTGCAAGCCTATCATTCGTTTGATCGATCAGATGATGAAACTACTTCAATTAATTTAATCAGTTTATTTCCCGGAATCGTAGCCGATCCAACCTATATTACGGTGAAAAATTTGGTAGAAACAGAGCGATATGATCTTGAGGCACAGCATAACTTTGCTTTAGGAAAAACACTTAGAGTGGTGTGGGGTGGCAGTGTAAGACAAGATGCAATGTATGCGCCTCATTACTTAGGTACCAATAAAACTGATTATTTTAATTTGCAGCGATTATTTGGCCATGCCGAGTGGAGAGCGCATGAAAGGCTGTTATTCAATGTAGGCGCTATGGTTGAACATAATGATTTTACTGGAACCGATATTTCACCGCGCGCAAGTATTAACTTTAAACTTCAGCCTAATCATACTATTCGGTTAGGAATTTCGAGTGCTTTGCGTACGCCTAATTACACAGAAGAGAAATTTAATCGTCGTGTGGTTGCACCAACGCTAGATCCTAATATCTCGCTGTTAGCACAATTCAATGCGGATAAAGGAAATGTACATCCTGAACATATTGTTTCCAGGGAGATTGGCTATTTAGGCAAAGTTGGGCGTTTAAGTGTAGATGCCAGGTTGTTCCATGACAGCATCACTGATGTTATTAGAAATAGAGAGCGCGATGATTTCGTTACGCCCCCAGGCTTAGTTTTGGTGAATGCAGGCGATGTACAGAATGGCGTCAATGACGGTAGTGCTACAGTCAATGGTTTCGAAACGCAGCTTAAGTGGCAGATGGCAAGGAAAACTGATGTATTGCTTAACTATGCCTATGTAAAAATCCGTGAAACTCAAGATGGTCTCGTACGGAATTATATTAACTCTATGCCGCGTAATACCATCAGTGCCTTGATTACGCATCGATTTGATAGTCATTGGGATGCCAGTTTTGCTTATTATCAAACTAGCAAAACCACTCTTTTAGGGGATGGTGATCCAGTGGATTTAATAAGAAAATCAGATGTTCGAGTCGCGCGTAAATTTAACAGCGGACGATGGAACGGAGAAGTTTCTGCAGTAGTCGAAAATGTATTCAACGAGCATTATCAAGAATTTGCTGATTACAACACCTTAAAAAGACGTGCACGGATTAATGTAAGCTTGGATTTTTAATGGTTTTATTTTTAAGTTATTTGGTTTCTAATGGTCTTAGATCTCTCATTGTTTTGAATTTCAGCAGGAATATTTTAAGTAATAATTTTGTTAAGTAATTGGCATAAAAAATCATATTTAATGAACAAGTTAGCGTGTTTTGCGCTAATGCTGGGACTTTTCGCTCCTTTTTTAGCACAAGCATATAATGGCGTTACCATTGTAATAAGCGCTCCTACGGCTGCAAATCAAGAATTTGTTAAAAATTTCAAAGATGAACTTGTTAGATTGAGTGCGGTGAATCTTAGGGTCAAGGTCATCGATCTGCAAGATTCAGAAAAACTGGTGGTAGCAGAAAATAGCGAATTGGTCATTGCTTTAGGGGTAAAAGCGCTTGGAGCAGCAAGTAAGTTAAAGCTCACCACACCGGTGATGGGCGTTTTTACACCCCTCCCTGCGTTTAATAGTTTGCTATTAACAAGTCGACGAGACTTAGGGAATTTTACAGCGATTGTATTAGATCAACCTTACTTCCGACAGATGGCGCTCATTAAAACTGTTTTGCCTGATACTAAAAGTATTGGTATTTTGTTGGGGCCCACCTCTTCACAATACAATGAGCTTTTGAAAGACGAGGCTGAAAAAAACACATTCAGTGTCTCAGAAGAAAATATCTACCAAGAGTCTGATTTAATTCCAAAATTACAAAAAACATTAGAGGCAACCGATGCCTTATTGGCAATTCCGGATCCATTGGTTTATAGTCGAGAAACAGCCCAGCCCATCTTATTAACGAGCTATCGGCATTTAAAGCCTGTTTTTGGATATTCACAATCGTATGTTCGGGCCGGGGCTTTGGCTGCGGTGTATAGCAAGCCTAGTCAATTGGCTAGACAAGCAGCGGAAATAACTGTTAGTTCGCAGCAAGCACCGAGTCTTTTGCCGCCACCGCAAACACCTAAATATTTTTCAATTATAGTGAATTACCAAGTAGGACGTTCTCTTAATATTCCGATTTTGGATGAAGATGCCCTTTACAAAAGAATGTTAGCGTTGGAGGCGATCCAAAAATGAAGAACTTAGGTATCAAATCTCGCGTAATATTTTTAGGCACCATCCCAGCATTGCTGTTCGCAATTATTTTAGCTGGCTATGCCATCTCCAATGTGTTTGGCGTTTTAAATCAATCACTATATGACCGTGGGCGGATCATTGCGTCTCAACTTGCTCCTGCTGCTGAATATGGAGTGCTTTCGGGGAATAAACAAATTCTGCAAAGGCTGGTGCAAGAAGCACTTTCTAATGAGCAGGATTTGAGAACAGTGTTGATAGTAGATAATCTGGGTCAAATATTGGCGTTAAGCGGCCCAGCACTCACTAATAAACTTATAGATGAAATCAAAAAGAATAATGTACAGGTATTTAAATTGAAATACGGCATTGTTTTTACTTCACCTATCTATCGAAGCTTGGTTGAAATCGATGACTTTACTAACATTGGTAGTGAACCCATTAACAAAGGGGGATTGGCTCAGTTAAAAATCGGTCAGGTTTATGTTGAATTGAGTAATCAAAGCTTGCGGAATCTAAAGCAGGATTTAATCATTAAAATTTTCATGATAGGTTTGTTCGGATTGTTCTTGAGCGCATTGATTGCTTGGTGGATTGGTAGAAATATCACTAAACCTATCCAGGAGATTGCTTATGCGGTGAATAAAGTGGGTGATGGGATGTTTTCACAAACCATCATTGAAAATTCCAGTGGCGAATTAAAAACCTTGCAGCGAGGTTTCAACTCAATGTCATCTAGCTTGAAACAAGCTTACGATGTGATGCAGGATAGAATCAATGATGCTACCACCATGCTGCGGCACCAAGCGCAACATGATGATTTAACAGGTTTAATTAACCGTCGTGAATTTGAAGTAAGGTTGCAGCGTAGTCTAAAAGCTGCACATGAAATTAATGTGCAGCATGTGTTTTGCTATTTAGATTTAGATCAATTCAAATTGGTCAATGATACGTGTGGACATGCAGCGGGCGACGAGCTATTGAGGCAAGTAAGTATGTTACTTACTAATAGAATGCGAGATAGAGATACGCTGGCTCGCTTGGGTGGTGATGAGTTTGGTATATTACTTGAAAACTGTAGCTTGGTGGATGCCAACCAAATTACCAACGAACTATTAAAACTAATTCGGGATTATCGATTTATTTATGACGATAAGATTTTCAATATAGGTGTAAGTATAGGCATAGTCGTGATTAATTCGGGTTTTGAAAATACCAGTGAAATTATTCATGCGGCCGATTCAGCCTGTTATGCGGCTAAAAAAGCCGGTCGTAATCAAAGCTTTTTATTTAGTGCGGCTGATTTAGAAGTACAGCAGCGTCAAAGTGCAGTAGAGGCAATTGCAGATATCACCGATGAAATTGATGATGAGCAATTTGTGCTTTATTGTCAGCCTATTGTGCCACTATCATCGATAGTGCCGCAACAACGGCATTATGAAATTCTAATTAGAAAAATAGATCCAGATGGCAATATTATGTTGCCAACTACTTTTATACCGTCTGCAGAGCGTTACAATCTTATGCCCAATATTGATAGATGGGTGATTAGAAATACCTTTTCAGCTTATCGTGAGTTGTTGGATATGAGTAATGAAGAATGCAATTATATATTTTCCATTAATTTATCAGGAACTTCACTCAGCGATAAAAGTCTGCTGGGTTACATTCGAGAGCAGTTTTCTATCTATGCTATTCCACCTGAACGTATTTGTTTTGAGATTACAGAAACTGCTGCAATTGTTAACTTAAAAAATACGATTAGCCTATTTACTGCGTTAAGAGCGATAGGGTGTAGCTTTGCGTTAGATGATTTTGGTAGCGGGATGTCTTCATTTACCTATTTGAAAAATTTTGAAGTCGATTTTTTAAAAATTGATGGTTCTTTTGTGAAGGAAATGCATCTTAACCGCATAGATCATGCCATGGTGCGCTCAATCCATAGCGTAGCGGAAGCCATGAATATTAAAACGGTCGCCGAATTTGTCGAAAATGAAATTATCTTGAATGAATTAAAAACCATAGGCGTACATTATGGACAAGGCTTACATTTAGGGTCGCCAATTGCTGTCAAGAAATTAATTGAAAATTTTTCAAAGCTACAAACACAATAGATTGCAGGCATAATAGCGATGCTGTTTGCCCAAAGCACTATAAATTAAGTACCTTAAATCAGGCACTGTAAATCATATAAGTAAAGCATAAACATAAAAAGATGATAGAAACCGATCGCCTGATAGCTCCTGCAACTGAAAGCCCTATTGAAGAAGCGCTAGAACGAGCGCTACGGCCAAAGCTGCTAGAGGAATATGTAGGGCAAGAAAAAGCGCGTAGCCAGTTGGAGATTTTTATCAACGCAGCACGTGGCCGAAGTGAGGCCTTAGATCACGTGTTATTATTTGGCCCGCCTGGTTTAGGTAAAACCACGCTAGCGCATATTATTGCCAAGGAAATGGGCGTCAATATGCGCCAAACTTCTGGGCCTGTCTTAGAGCGTGCGGGTGATTTAGCCGCGTTACTGACAAATTTAGAGCCTAATGACGTATTGTTTATTGATGAAATTCATCGACTTTCTCCGGTAGTAGAAGAAATTTTGTATCCCGCGATGGAAGATTATCGGCTGGATATTATGATTGGTGAAGGTCCTGCCGCCCGTAGCGTGCGATTAGATTTGCCGCCATTTACGCTGATAGGTGCTACTACTCGCGCTGGCATGCTTACTAATCCATTACGCGACCGTTTTGGTATCGTGTCACGTTTGGAGTTTTATACTTCAGAAGAACTCGCTAGAATCGTGCAACGTAGCGCGGGTTTGTTAGAGGTTGAAATGGTCGATACCGGCTCGCTGGAAATTGCTAAGCGCTCACGTGGCACACCGCGTATTGCCAATAGGTTGCTTCGTAGAGTGCGAGATTACGCTCAAGTAAAAGGCGATGGCACTGTGTCATCTGATATTGCGGATGCTGCGCTTAAAATGCTGGATGTAGATAAGTTGGGTTTTGACGTGATGGATAGAAAGCTATTACTTGCTGTGCTAGAGAAATTTGGCGGTGGCCCAGTCGGCCTGGATAATTTAGCTGCAGCC
>DASQFK010000021.1:0-3117 GCA_035633175.1 Methylotenera sp. | reverse complement strand
CATCTTCTTCTAAGTTGCCATGCTCTTTTAAACTATCGCCGTCTTTTAAGCTCAAGACAGCGTTAACAAAAACTTCTGCACGATGTACGTAGTTTTTAAACATATCAAAACTTGCACAAGCAGGCGATAGCAACACTGCATCGCCAGTTAGGGCGATTTTTTTAGCAATATTGACTGCTTCAGGTAAATCTATTGCTCGATATAAGGGGATACTAGTATTCAGTAATACTGCTTCAATCAACGGCGCATCACGCCCGATTAACACTACTGCACGTGCATTTTCAGCCACAGCATCTGTTAACGGTGAAAAATCCTGCCCTTTGCCGTCGCCGCCTGCAATCAAAACCACCTTTTGCGGCAACCCTGATAATGCTGCGCAGGTTGCGCCTACATTTGTACCCTTGGAATCATCGTAATAATCTACATCATCAATATTTGCTACCCACTCCACACGGTGCGGCAAGCCTTTAAAGTTATATAAAGTTTGAATGATAGGAGGGTAATCAATGCCAATTCCACGACAAAGCGCAACTGCAGCCAGCGCATTAGCCGCGTTATGCAAGCCTACAATCTTAAGGTCCTGCAGGTTAATCAGTTCTTTTTCACCTTCGCATAGCCAAGTTCCGCCATCCACTTGCATTAAGCCATAAGAGTTTTCTTCAGCACTGTCTTTTTCATTGAGCACAGTTAAGCCAAAAGTCACTTGCCGTAATTTTGCACGCCCCATCATCATGCTCCACGCATCATCACGATTAAGCACTTGTAACGTCGCGTTATAAAAAACTCGCGCTTTTGCAATGGCATAATCTTGAAAACTCGCGTATCTATCCATGTGATCTTCAGATAAATTCAACATGGTCGCCGCATCCACGTGCAGGCTGTTAGTGGTTTCAAGTTGAAAACTAGAAAGCTCCAATACGTATACATCAGGCGTTTCCATATTTAACGCATCCAGCACTGGCAAACCAATATTGCCAGCAACGATGGTTTTTAAACCTGCCGCTTTACACATTTCGCCTACTAAAGTCGTCACAGTCGTTTTGCCATTTGCACCGGTAATCGCAATTACCTTGGCATTGGGCGACCGATATTGTGCGAACAGCTCAACATCGCCAATCACACTGATTCCACGGTTGATTGCAGATTGAATTTCAGGTTCGTTCAATGGCACGCCAGGGCTCACCACGATTAACTCAGCATCAGCAAAAATAGTGGATCTAAAAGCGCCTGTGTAAACGGTGACCTCTGGCAATTCAGCTTTGAGGGCTGCAATTCCAGGCGGATTATCACGTGTATCCGCCACAGACAAACGTGCACCCTGTGCGTTTAACCAACGCAATGCTGATAAGCCTGTTTCACCAAGGCCTAACACTAATACACGTTTACTTTTAAGCTCAATTTTCATCAATTTAAGTCTGTTTATCTTAATTTAAGGGTTGATAAACCCACCAACACCAACATCATGGTAATAATCCAGAAGCGCACTACGACTTGTGTTTCTTTCCAACCTTTTTGTTCATAGTGGTGATGCAGCGGCGCCATTAAAAAGATGCGCTTACCAGTACCTGTTTTAAATTTTGTATATTTGAAATAAGTCACTTGTGCCGCAACCGATAAAGTTTCCATCACAAACACGCCACCCATGATGAACAATACGATTTCTTGTCTTACGATTACCGCCACAATGCCTAGTGCCGCACCAAGTGCCAGTGCGCCTACATCACCCATGAACACTTCTGCGGGGTAAGCGTTAAACCACAAAAATCCTAAGCCCGCACCCGCCATTGCTGAACAAAATACCGCCAACTCACCAGCGCCTGGAATATATGAAATACCTAAGTATTTTGAGAAGTAAAAATGTCCTGTCACATAGGCAAATAGCGCCAAAGCACTTGCGACCATCACGGTTGGCATAATGGCTAAGCCATCTAAACCATCCGTTAAGTTCACAGCGTTACTGCTGCCCACAACCACCAAGTAAGTCAAAACAATGAATCCAACAGCGCTTAGCGGAATAACCAGGCTTTTGAAAAATGGAATCAATAAAGTTGTTTCTGCTGGCACTACAGCCGTTTGCTGCAAAAATATAGCAACACTTAAGCCCACTACAGACTGCCAAAAATACTTTTCTTTGGCCGACAAGCCTTTGGGATTGCGATGCACCACTTTGCGCCAGTCATCTACCCAGCCGATAATGCCAAACCCTAACGTAGTAAAGAGCACCACCCAAACGAATCGATTACTTAAATCTGCCCATAACAATGTTGAAATCGAGATAGCCACTAAGATGAGTGCACCGCCCATAGTTGGCGTACCCGCTTTAATTAAATGTGTTTGTGGACCATCATCGCGTACCGATTGTCCGACTTTGTAAAAAGTGAGCTTACGAATCAAAGTAGGGCCCACTGCAAATGAAATGATTAACGCGGTTAGCGTGGCCATTACTGCACGTAAAGTGATGTAATCGAACACATGAAATCCACGAATATCCCTTGCCAGCCATTGTGCTAACTCTAATAACATTTAATGTACCTCCCCGTTTTTCTGTATATCGTTTCTGCTGTCGCTTTTACTTATGATTTCATTCACTATTCGCTCCATCGCCATAAAACGTGAGCCTTTTACTAACACCGTACTTTTTTCCTGCATTTGTGAGGTTAAATCCGCTACTAAGGCTCCTACAGACTCGTAATGCTGAGCACCCACGCCAAAAGCGCTGGCCATTTCTTGACTTAAATTACCCAAAGTTAAAAGCGCGTCAACACCCGCGTTTTTTGCATACCTTCCGATTTCTGCATGCAGTTCGGCCGCATCGTCACCCAGCTCGCCCATATCACCCAAAACCAGCATTTTTTTACCTGATTTTACGGTTAATACATCAATCGCAGCTTTCATAGACATTGGGTTAGCGTTGTAGGTGTCGTCCACTACGAGTGCGCCATTCAAGCCTGTTAAATGTTGTAAACGACCTTTTACGCCCGCGTAATTCTCTAAACCTTCAGCAACATTCTTAAGTGATGCGCCCATGCCTAATGCCGTAGCAGTAGCCGCCAACGCATTCATTACATTGTGCAAACCTGGTGTGGGCAACCGCACACTGATGACACCCTCTGGCGT
>DASQFK010000020.1:0-4664 GCA_035633175.1 Methylotenera sp. | reverse complement strand
AATATACAGACAAAGAATGGATTAATTAAATTAATTGAGGAACTACATTTATAGGAAATTAACAACTGAAATGAACGGCCGCCCAAAGCAGGCGTTCAGCAGGCAGCTACTTATTACTAAATCATTACCTTGTCACCTCCCTGCTAGCCATCACGGAGCTTTCATCACTTTTTGACAAGAGCGCTCGGTAAGTTCTGAGTTCATCCACGTCCATAATCAACTGTCCATTGCTTATATCTGCAACTGACAAAGTATTGGTATTCAGTTCGATGGAAGTGCCTAGTCCAGCGTAGATGTAGTGGTTACCAAAAGTCTGCTTAAATGCGGTGAAAGCGGGTTCTCCTGTGCAGTGACTCGGAGCAACAAAATTCACTTTAAAAGTATCGTGCAGAGTACTTACAATTTGCTCAATTTCAGCATCCTTGGCGACTACTTGATGAAACCCTCCCGTCACCATGTGAATGCGCTTATTAATCTTAGTTGCAGCATCCACAATCTTATCTAGACCAGGATGTGAACAGCCAACCATCAGAACGATACCTTCTGGTGTTTCAATCGCCAGCGAGAGCTCCCTTAACTCCATCGTTGTTGGCTTGTCTGAAATCTGGAATATCAAATGAATTCCGGGCAAAATTTCAGTTGTTTTCTCAATCAAGTCAAAATTAGCATTAGGCCATGCAGTACCAAATTTCATTATCGCTGGTGGCTTACCATCGTAATAACGCTGTTCTGGAGGCAAAGAAGTATCTTTTCGATAGAAAGTGCTGGGGAGTGAAAAACCATAAACACCGAAGTTTTCCTTGGGCGCGTATATCTTCACTTTGGGATTAACACTCAGCAGATAGTTCAAGCCTCCCATATGATCGCTATGGCGGTGTGACATAACTACGAAATCCAGCTTCGACAGGTCAACGCCTAACATTTTGACGTTATGCGCCAGAATATCTGGATTATCCCCAGTGTCGAACAAAATACGTTTTCCACCATATTCGATTAGTGCCGCATAACCCCAGTCTTTTTGCAAAGCTGAATCCTTACCAAAAGCATCGTATAGCACTGTAATCTGGGCTTTGGGAGGATTAATTGTCATGGTTGATGACTTGACGACCTCACTACATGCAATAAGGCAGAACATTAGTGAAGTCGCAACTAGAATGCTCATCAAAACGCTTAAATAGCTTTTCATGATCCTCTCCAAAAGTCCATGGCAACTAAGTTGGGTATCTAGAGAAGTATGAGGGTCAGCATGGTGACCTCATTTTAATTATCAATAGATGATTGTGTTTAGTTTATACCTCTCATATATCGGCTGCTAACTTTATAATGACATGTAGGCAGTACTGCTGCCCTACAAATGCCTTCATCTTTTATTTGGTACGGTATAACTTTATTTTGTAAGGTAGTACTTTATTTTCTTAAGTTGGACAACCTTTTTTATGTTTACTACTCGACCGTCACACTCTTAGCCAAATTCCTAGGCTTATCCACATCCGTCCCTTTTAGCAACGCCGCATGATATGCCAGCAACTGCACAGGTATCGTATGCAAAATAGGGGAAAGCACGCCCACGTGGCGCGGGGTGCGAATCACATGCACACCTTCGGACTCGGTAAAGTGACTATCACTATCTGCAAATACAAATAGCTCACCGCCACGCGCTTTCACTTCCTGCATGTTGGATTTTACTTTTTCCAGTAAAGCATCATTCGGTGCAATCACTACCACCGGCATGTCACTATCTACCAGCGCCAGCGGGCCGTGCTTTAGCTCGCCGGCAGGATATGCTTCGGCATGGATATATGAGATTTCCTTAAGCTTTAACGCGCCCTCTAATGCGATGGGGTAATGGATGCCGCGCCCTAAAAACAGCGCATGTTGTTTATTGGCAAAACGTTTTGCCCATTCACGAATTTGTGGCTCAAGATTAAGGGCGTGCTGCACGCTACCGGCTAATAATCTTAATGCGCTTAAATATTCTTGTTCATCTGTAGCGCTTAATAAACCGCGTTGTTTTGCGAGTGTTGCGGCCAACGTGAATAAAGCGACCAATTGTGTAGTGAAGGCTTTGGTAGAAGCTACACCAATCTCTGCGCCTGCACGAGTATAGAATATTAGCTGCGAGGCTCGTGGAATGGCACTCTCTTGTACGTTACAAATCGCCAATGTGAGTGCTTGACCTAAGGATTTAGCATGTTTTAGGGCTTCCATCGTGTCAAGTGTTTCACCAGACTGTGAAATGGTAACGATCAATTGTTTTGGGTTGGGTACCGAAGTGCGGTAGCGATATTCACTGGCGATTTCGACATTGGTCGGTATTTTTGCAATACTTTCTAGCCAGTATTTAGCAGTAAGTGCTGCGTAATAGCTAGTTCCTGCGGCAAGTATCAATATGCTATCGATTTGGCTAAATACTTCGCTGGCAGCGTTACCAAACAGTGCAGGGGAGAAACTATTGTCGTCAATCAGCGCTTCAATCGTATCTGTGAGGGCTTTAGGTTGCTCGTGAATTTCTTTTTGCATGAAGTGCGCATATGGGCCAAGTTCCATGCTGGCGAGTGATACATCGCTCATGTGGATTTTGCGTTCTACAGTATTGCCATCGCGACCAAAAATCGTGACGCCGTCGCGACGAATATCAGCCACGTCGCCATCTTCAAGATAAATGACTTTACGGGTAACGGAAAGCACTGCGGAAACGTCTGAAGCGATGAAATTTTCACCTTCACCCAAGCCTATCAATAATGGGCAACCCAAGCGTGCAGTAATCATGTGCTCAGGCTCTTTGACTGAAATTACGCTAATGGCAAATGCACCTGTGAGCTCAGCCACTGCTTTTTGCGTAGCGGCTAATAGCGGTAAATCTTTGTTGTAAAAATGAATCAGGTGCGCGATGACTTCAGTATCGGTTTGCGAGGTGAACTCATAACCAAGCGCTTTTAAGCGGGTGCGTTGCTCATCGTGATTTTCAATAATGCCGTTATGCACCACGGCAATCTCACCTTTTGAAACATGCGGATGCGCATTACTTTCTGTAACGCCGCCATGCGTTGCCCAGCGTGTATGGCCGATGCCAACTTCGCCAGTCAAATTTACTTCTAATGCCTTTTCAGTCATCGCTGCTACACGGCCTACAGCACGCACGCGTTCAATACCGCCGCTACTTAATACTGCAACGCCAGCAGAGTCATAACCGCGATATTCCAAGCGGCTGAGGCCTTCTATGAGGGTTGAAACGACGTTTCTATTTGCAACTGCGCCAACAATGCCACACATAAATTTATACTCTCTTAATTAATCTTTATTTTACCAACTCCGTCATTCCCGCATACGACTTTGCAAGTGCTTTAGCACTTTACAAATCGGAATGCCTTTTGGTGCGAAGGCGGGATCCAGTTCGACTGTTTAAATCTAATGGATTCCCGCCTACGCGGGAATGACAGAAATACTATTTTTTTATCTTACTCGGACGTTTCCAACCCGCAATTGATTTTTGCTCTTTAGCTCTGCAAAACGTGAGCTGATCTGCTGGTGCATCTCTCGTGATCGTTGAACCTGCTGCTATCGTTGCACCTTTACCTATGGTGATAGGGGCTACTAGCTGTGAATCTGAGCCTATGAAGGCATTATCTTCAATAATCGTTCTAAATTTATTGGCACCATCGTAATTACAAGTGATTGTACCCGCGCCGATGTTAACGTTTTTGCCGACGGTAGTATCGCCCACATAGCTCAGATGATTGATTTTGCTGCCGACTTCGACCTGTGTATTTTTAAGTTCTACAAAGTTACCAATATGTGTATCGGCTGCCAGTGTAGTACCTGGACGCAAACGCGCATATGGGCCAATGCGACTATTTTCACCAATCTGCGTGTCATCAATGTGTGTGAACGGCGCGATGTGCGTACCTGCTTGTATCACTGCATTCTTAATCACGCAGTTTGCGGCAATTTTAACGTTATCGCCCAAACTTACTGTGCCTTCAAACAAACAGTTCACATCAATCTCTACATCACGACCACAAATCAATGTACCTCTTACATCTAAGCGGGCTGGGTCTCTTAATGTTACGCCTTGCTGCAAGAGTTTTCGCGCAATACGAGTTTGATAGACGCGCTCGATGGCACTTAAATCTGTTTTTGAATTGATACCAGTGACTGACCATTCGTCTGCAGTCATTTCCGCTACCACTTCTACACCTTGTTCCACTGCCAGCGCGACGATATCGGTTAAATAGTATTCACCCTGCGCGTTGTTATTGGTGAGCTGTGACAACCATTTACTTAAATGAATATTTGGCATCGCCATGATGCCGGTATTTACTTCTGCAATACTGCGTTGTGCTTCTGTCGCATCTTTATGTTCTATGATTGCCGCTACCAGATTATTATTTCGCACAATACGGCCGTAACCTGTTGGGTCTGCTTTATTAAACGACAGTATCGCGAGTTTATTATTCGCTGTAATTAAGCTTTTACAAGCTTCTACATCCACTAACGGCACATCACCTAACATAATCAATGTATTGGCATCTGCATCCAAATAGGGTGCCGCCTGCTGCACAGCATGACCTGTACCTAGTTGCTCTACTTGATTCACCCAGGTAATATTTTCATGACTAAATGTTTCGCGGACAATCTCCCCGCCATAGCCATACACAACAATG
>DASQFK010000019.1:0-10815 GCA_035633175.1 Methylotenera sp. | reverse complement strand
TTGGCAAAAAAAGGCTTTAAAGTCACCGTAATTGATCGTCAGCCTTCGCCTGGCATGGAGGCTAGTTTTGCCAATGCCGGCCAAATATCACCTGGCTACTCCACACCTTGGGCTGGGCCAGGCGTGCCTATGAAAGCAATTAAATGGCTCTTTCAACGCCATTCCCCTTTTGCTATGAAAGTGGATGGCACGCTATGGCAATTGCAATGGGCTATCCAACTTTTACAAAATTGCAATGCTGCCAGTTATGACACTAACAAAGAGCGCATGGTGCGTTTGGCTGAATATAGCCGCGATTGTTTAGATGCATTGCGTATCCGCACAGGCATTCAATACGAAGCTAGAACACAAGGTACGTTACAAGTATTTCGGACCCAACGCCAGCTGGATGCGGCTGCAAAAGATATCGCAGTGTTGAGCCGCTGTGCCGTACCTTTTGAATTGCTGGACCGAGACGGGTGTGTGCAGGTAGAGCCAGCTTTAGCGCTGGTAAAACATAAGCTGATGGGCGGTTTGCGTTTACCCGGTGATGAAACTGGTGATTGCCAATTATTTACTGTGCGCTTAGCCGAGGAGGCACGCAAACTGGGGGTGCAATTTAGGCAAAATGTCTTCATTGAGCGTTTGCTAACAAGCCATGGCAAGCTGAGTGGTGTGGAAATTTCCACAGAAATAGGCAAAGAAACTCTCAATGCTGATCAATATGTAGTCGCGCTAGGCAGTTATTCACGCGAGTTGATGAAAAATCTAAATTTGAGTCTGCCGGTATATCCAGTCAAAGGTTACTCACTTACCGTGCCAGTATTAAAAAGTGAAGCTTCGCCTGTCTCTACTGTGATGGATGAAACTTACAAAGTTGCGATTACGCGTTTTGATAATCGCATTCGAGTAGGCGGTATGGCAGAGTTGGCCGGCTTTGATTTAAACCTGAATCCACGCCGTCGCGAAACCTTAGAGATGATTACCAATGATCTGTTTCCCAACGCGGGCGATATCTCCAATGCCACGTTGTGGGCAGGCTTGCGCCCAATGACGCCAGATGGAACGCCGATTATAGGTCGTGCTTCCAGTCAACCTCAGCATGATAATGTATGGCTGAATACTGGACACGGTACCCTAGGCTGGACGATGGCCTGTGGCTCTGGGCAACTCTTGGCAGATTTGGTAGCGAACCATCAACCAGCGATTCAAAGTGATGATTTAGCTTTTAGTCGTTATACTAAAGTCTTGGAGTTTAAAGCGCCTGATAATATAGTGCTTAATAATAAAGTCTTAACCCAAAGAGGGAATAAAGATTTTGCACATTCAGCTCATAAACAATAACTAAAAATTAATACATGTCTCGTCCTGCCATCGCTCACATTCGCCTAGATGCTTTTAGGCATAACTATCGTATAGCCAAAAAATCCCATGGAGGTAAAGCGTTGGCTGTTATTAAAGCCAATGCTTATGGTCATGGCGCAGTGCAGTGTGCAAAAGCTATTGAAAATGAAGCTGATGGTTTTGCCGTTGCAGCAATAGAAGAAGCATTGCAATTACGCGAAGCCGGCATTACCGCACCCATTTTATTGCTGGAAGGTTTTTTTGAAGTAGCGGAATTGCCTTACATTGCTGCAAACGATTTATGGATAGTCATCCATCATATGTGGCAGTTAGAGATATTGCTTGCCGCTAGGTTGGCAAAACCTCTGCAGGTCTGGTTAAAGATGGACACAGGGATGCATCGCGTCGGCTTATCGCCCACAGAATATAAAAGTGCGTATCTGCGTCTTGTTAACCATGTGAATGTGGCAAAAATCGTGTTGATGAGCCATTTTGCAAATGCAGATAACCTAAACTCCGCACATACCCAGCAGCAGGTAGATTTATTTAAGCAAACCGTAGCGAGCTTGAAGTTGGAAAGTACCGAAACCAGTCTAGCAAACTCCGCTGCAATTTTAGGCTGGCCGCAGATACAGCGTACGCAGGGTTTGCCTAACATCATCACGCAATGGACACGGCCCGGCATTATGCTATACGGGGCTAATCCTTTATACGCGAATCAAATTTTTAATCAAAAACACATATTAAGACCTGTAATGCAGTTAACTTCTCGCATTATCTCAATACGTAAAATCGTCAAAGGTGAAACTATTGGCTACGGCAGCATATTTACTGCCGAGTGCGACACTGTAGTTGGTGTAGTTGCGTGTGGTTATGCAGATGGCTACCCAAGGTCAGCAGTGATGGGTACGCCAATGGCAGTAGATGGCAAAATGACTCGGCTGATTGGTCGGGTGTCGATGGATATGTTGTTCGCTGATTTAACCGATATTCCGACAGCAGTCATTGGCAGCCAAGTCGAACTATGGGGCGATCAAGTGTCAGCGAATGCAGTAGCAAATAGCGCGGGTACCATTGCCTATGAATTGTTTTGTAATGTTAAGCGCGTACAATTCGGGTATACGGATACTTAATTTAGTAGGCTCCTAGTTGTAGAGTATTTATTCAGATGCAGCATCTAGCTACACACCACATAAAACAATTAAATCAAAAGAAGAGGTAATGCACATGCACGTTATTCAAACTCCAAATGCTCCAGCTGCTATTGGTCCATATTCACAAGGGATGGTGGTTGGCGATTTATTATTTACCTCAGGCCAAATTGCTTTGCGTCCAGACGGCACATTAAATAATGGCGATATTACCGTGCAAACAACGCAAGTATTGGCTAACCTTAAAGCCGTGATTGAAGCTGCAGGCGCTGATTTATCAAAAGTTGTAAAAACCACAGTATTCTTAAAAAACCTGGACGATTTTATCGTGATGAATGGTATCTATGGCGAAGCATTCGGTAGCCACACGCCAGCAAGATCCACTGTACAAGTGGCTAAATTGCCACGCGATGTCTTGGTGGAAATTGAGGCGATTGTCTCGTTGAGTAAGTGATGACAACTGTAGTGCCTATACTTCTATCGGATGTAAATTAGCGAGTCAATCCAGATGGTAACTTAAGACAAAATTGTGATTAAAATTTTCTATACTAGTCTTAATCACAGAAAGTCTTAACAAAATATTGTTATTGATTATTGGCATTTAATCGACTTTGACATGAATACAGCACCTCCTAAATCTCCACTACAAAAGACTGCAAAAAGACCTGTTGTTTTGCTTCCTGCAGATATCAAGCTGGTGGGTGAACACCCGTTTCATATGGCTGGGCAAAAATATATTTTGGCTGTGACAGAAGCCGCTGGTGCATTGCCATTGATTATTCCTGCGGTTGCCGACCAAATGGAAATTGATGAGTTGGTAGCAATGGCCGATGGTATCTTGCTTACCGGCGCTGTATCGAATGTTCATCCATCAAATTTCGGCCAAACAGTGCTTAATCCGGCATTACCGTTAGATCCGGCGCGTGATGCACTGACGCTCAAACTGATTCAAGCTGCGGTTAAAACTGGTGTGCCATTATTGGCTATTTGCCGTGGATTTCAGGAAATGAATGTTGCTTTTGGCGGTACGCTACATCAAGCCGTTCATGAAGTGCCCGACTTTAAAGACCATAGAGAACCTAAAGATGAGGCTATCGCCATACAGTACGCGCCAACTCACCCAGTGCGTTTGGTTGCTAAAGGACAATTGGCTAATATCGTGGGCAGCGAACAAATGATGGTGAATTCTTTACATGGCCAAGGGGTTGATAGATTGGGCAAGGGGTTATCCGCAGAAGCTTATGCCCCAGATGGTTTAATTGAAGCGTTACGCGTAGATAATGCGACCGCCTTTGCGTTGGGTGTGCAATGGCATCCGGAATGGAAAGTGATGGATAACCCCGCTTATTTAGCAATTTTTAATGCTTTTGGCGATGCTTGCCGCGTGAGGGCCAAAGAACGTACGGAAAGAGAGTAGCAATGACTTTAATCATAAGTTAAGGTTGGATAAACTTTAAAAAGTGACATGAACTGCTATAGTAAATATGCTAAATAAAACCAATAGCACCGGAGAATAAAAATGGCTGACCCGAGAAATTTTGATCTTGCAGATATGGACCGTTGGTTAACAGATAATAATATTACAGAAATAGAATGTTTAGTCCCAGACTTAACAGGTGTAGCAAGGGGAAAAATCTTACCGCGTGAAAAATTCTCTACCGAACGCGCCATGCGCCTTCCAGAAGCGGTACTCGGTGTAACCGTGACGGGAGAGTCGCCAGATGGTCATGCTGATTACGATAAAGTCATGGGCTTTACCGATAAAGACATGGTATTACTGCCAGACCCTACCACATTGAGATTAGTGCCTTGGGCTGCGGATCCAACTGCGCAAGTGATTATGGATTGTGTGGGCCACGATGGTCAGCCAATTGATTTTGCGCCTAGGAATGTACTGCGTCGAGTAGCTAATTTGTACAAAGACTTAGGCTGGACGCCCATCGTAGCGCCCGAATTAGAGTTTTACCTGCTTGCCCGCAATACTGACCCAGATTTACCATTAACGCCTCCCGTAGGCCGTAGTGGTCGTAGAGAAACCAGTCGCCAGTTATACAGTATTGATGCCGTGAATGAGTTCGACCCTTTGTTTGAGGACATTTATGACTATTGCGAAGTGATGGGTTTAGAGCTTGATACGCTGATTCATGAGTTTGGCGCGGGGCAGATGGAAATTAACTTTTTGCATGGTGAACCCATGGTTCTAGCGGACAAGTCATTCTTCTTCAAACGCGTATTACGTGAAGCTGCGATGCGGCATAATATGTACGCGACATTCATGGCTAAACCAATGCAGCATGAGCCTGGTTCTGCCATGCATATTCACCAAAGCGTGATAGATAGCAAAACCGGCCATAATATTTTTAGCAAACCAGACGGCAGTGCTTCACCCCTGTTTTTTAACTACATTGCTGGGCTGCAAAAATATCTGCCAGCAGCAATGCCTTTATTAGCGCCCTATGTAAACTCTTATCGCCGTATCGTGCGCGATGGCGCTGCTCCGATCAATATTGAATGGGGTTACGATAATCGCACGGTAGGTATTCGCGTGCCAATTTCTGATCCGGCATCGCGCCGTATCGAAAATCGTGTGGTGGGTGCGGATGCTAATCCTTATCTTGCAATGGCAGTCACGCTAGCTTGCGGTTATTTGGGCATCACCGAAAAATTACAGCCTACTGCAGTGACTACCGGCAGTGCATATGCGTCGGATTACCAATTGCCGCGCGGCCTTTCTGAAGCCTTACGCGAGCTTGAAAATGCTAAAGCACTGCATGAGGTTTTAGGTAAAAATTTCGTCGATGTTTATCTGGCCGTGAAAGCAACCGAACACGATGAGTTTATGCGCGTAATTAGTCCGTGGGAACGTGAACATTTGTTAATGCATGTGTAATTGTTAAACACTGAGAATTGAGAACGACATGGCTTTAAATCTAGCAACAAGTGATATTCAAGCAATAGATTCAGCACATTATCTGCATCCTTTTACTGACCATAAAAGCCTGGCAGCAAAAGGTGCGCGGATTATTACTAAAGCCGATGGTATTTATATCTGGGATTCAAATGGCGTCAAGATTCTAGATGCAATGTCTGGTTTATGGTGCGTAAACGTAGGCTACGGTCGCAAAGAGTTAGTAGATGCTGCCGCAGCACAAATGCAGGAACTCCCTTATTACAATAGTTTTTTTCAAACAACCAACATCCCTGCGGTAAAACTTGCAGCGCGTATCGTTAAGCTGGCGGGTGATCACTATAGCCACGTATTTTTCAGCAGCTCAGGGTCAGAGGCAAACGACACCAACATTCGCATGGTGCGCCATTATTGGGCTACTTTAGGGCAGCCGGAGCGCAAGGTGATTATTAGCCGAAACAATGCCTATCACGGCTCGACCATGGCAGGCGCTTCGCTTAGCGGCATGAGTTATATGCATGCACAGGGCGGCTTGCCCATTCCAGATATCGTCTATATTGAACAGCCTTATCACTATGGCATTGCACCCACAGAGGATAAAGATGCCTTTGGCATTAGAGCCGCAAGCTGGTTAGAAGAAAAAATCCTTGAAGTAGGCGCAGAGAAAGTCGCTGCGTTTATAGGTGAACCAATACAAGGCGCAGGCGGGGTCATCATTCCACCTAAAACTTACTGGCCCGAAATTCAGCGCATTTGTGATAAATACGGCATTTTGCTGATCTGCGATGAAGTGATTTGTGGTTTTGGTCGCTTAGGTAAGTGGTTTGGTTCTCAATTATTAGGCTGTCAACCCGATTTAATGACCTTTGCCAAGGGTGTTACTTCTGGCTACATTCCATTGGGTGGCGTAGTGGTTGGCAAACGGGTGGCTGAAGTGCTGATTGAGCAAGGCGGCGATTTTAATCACGGCTACACTTATTCAGGCCATCCAGTGGCATGTGCGGTAGCTTTAGCTAATATTGATATCCTTGAAAAAGAGGGTTTGGTTGATCGAGTTCTTAATGAAACCGGGCCATATCTAGCACAAAAATTTGCGGAATTAGCTAGCCATCCTTTAGTAGGTGGTGCAGAAACCTGCGGCTTGATGGCTGGGTTTGCGCTCATGCAAGACAAAGCACATCACATTCCTTTTGATGAAGCGTTACAAGTTGGCATGATGTGCAGGAACCATTGTTTTGCGAATGGTTTAATCATGCGCGCGGTGGGAGATAGAATGATTATTGCGCCGCCATTAACGATTACTAAAGCGCAAATTGATGATTTGATTATATTGATACGCAAGTGCCTAGATGCCACGCTAGAAGAATTACAGGCAGGCGGCGTTATCCCTCGCGAAATACTTAAAGTGAATGTTGCCTAACACTGGTTTAATTAATCTGAATCAGGCTTTAATTAAAAATTTGAGTTTTTCACATGATAGAATTATTTTTATTTCTGAATCTAAGTGTAATGGCTGTTGTTACGTGAGTTTGGAGTGATTAACTTTTGCCTGTGAAACGATAGATTTTTCGTGATTTAGTGAACTATTTAAGAGAATATTTGATGAGATTGACCTTTAGTAAACATGTTATGCATGTATTAATGGGCTTGGTTATTGTTATAAGTTCAGTGACTACCAGCTACGCACAAGAAGAAAAAGTGCTGAATATTTATAACTGGTCTGACTATATTGCGCCCGACACTATCAAGAATTTTGAGAAAGAAACAGGCATTAAAGTACGCTATGATGTATTTGATTCAAATGAGATTTTACATGCCAAATTAGTAGCCAGAAAGACTGGTTATGACATTGTGGTACCCACATCAAACTGGGCAAAACTGCAGATGGATGGCGGATTATTTCAAAAGCTGGACAAGAAACAACTGACTAACTGGAAAAATCTAGACCCCGGCATTCTTACCCTTATGTCTAAGCTAGACCCAGGTAATACCTATCTGGTAGATTGGATGTGGAGCTACAACACGGTAGGCATCAACGTAGATAAGGTAAAGAAAGCGTTGGGCACAACGCCTATGCCGGACAATGCATGGGAGCTTATTTTTAACCCTAAATATACTTCAAAATTAAAATCTTGCGGCATTACTTATCTCGATACCCCATCTGATGTATTTGCAGCAGCCTTGCACTACTTAGGTAAGCCAGCGTATAGCGCTAATAAAGAAGATTATAATGCTGCCTATGACATGTTGAAGAAAGTCCGCCCAGACATCAAACGCTTTAATTCGGGCGGGCAGATTGAAGATTTAGCAAGCGGCAGCGTATGTGTAGCCTACGGTTGGGCCGGTGACTTTAACTTGGCACGTAAACGTTCCATCGAGAATAAATCAGAGCAGAATATCGTCGCGCTGGTGCCTAAAACAGGTGGGTTGATGTTTATGGATACGATGGCGATTCCTGCTGACGCACCGCATCCAAATAATGCACATAAATTCATTAATTATGTACTTAGACCAGAAGTAGCTGCTGCCATCACTAATACAGTGACTTATGCAAACCCTAATAAAGCAGCAACGAAATTTGTAGAGCCAGAAATAAAAAACAATAAATCCATTTACTTACCTGATGCTGATATTGCCAAATTAGTACCGCCTGGTACTTTGGATAACAATACGCGTCGTTATATGACACGTTTATATACACGTTTCAAAACAGGTCTGTAATCTACAAAACAGCTTAAGGGCGTGTAGCAATTGAATAGCTAGGCGCCATCTTGGCATTAATAATTTAAACTTAGCATCATTTTAATAAAATAGGGACTATGAATGGCGACGGCACCGAAAGCTAATACGGTACGCGAGGATTTACTGCGCGTTGAGGGGCTTACTAAAATTTACGATGGTGCTGTAAAAGCCGTAGACAATGTTTCTCTTACTGTGGCGACCGGTGAAATTTTTGCATTGCTGGGCGGTTCTGGCTGTGGAAAATCTACTTTATTGCGTATGCTCGCGGGTTTTGAAACGCCAACAAAAGGTAAGATTTTCCTGGCAGGGCAGGATATTACAAATATCCCACCTTACCAGCGCCCAATCAACATGATGTTTCAGTCGTATGCACTTTTTCCGCATTTAAGTGTTTGGGAAAACATTGCTTTCGGGTTAAAGCGTGATGGCATGCCGAAAGATCAAATCGTTGAACGTGTTGAAAAGATGTTGGGTCTAGTGCAATTAAGCAAGTTCGCCAACCGTAAACCGCATCAACTTTCTGGCGGTCAGCAACAGCGTGTTGCCTTGGCGCGCAGCTTGGCAAAGCGGCCTAAATTATTATTACTGGACGAGCCATTAGGCGCGCTAGATAAAAAGTTACGCGAAACCACACAACTAGAGTTGGTCAATATCATTGAAGAAGTCGGCGTGACTTGCGTGTTAGTGACGCATGACCAAGAAGAGGCCATGACGATGGCTTCGCGCATTGCCGTGATGAGTGAAGGCTATTTTTTGCAGGTCGGTTCACCAGATGAAGTCTATGAAATGCCAAATAGCCGCCAAGTGGCGGATTTTATTGGTAACGTGAATATATTTGATGGCGTGCTGGAAGAAGATGAAGCAGATCATGTGACCGTACGCTGTACAGAATGTGTGCATTATGTAGGTCACGGTATCAGTGGTAATACTGGCATGAGCGTTGGGGTGGCATTAAGGCCAGAAAAAATACTGCTGACTAAAGAAAAGCCGCAGGGTGAATATAACTGGTGTGAAGGCGAAGTGATCGAGATCGTGTATTTTGGCGCACACACGACTTATCACCTCAAACTGGCGAGTGGAAAAATAATCAAAGCACAAGAGCTTAATAACACGCGCGACTTGAGTTGCGGGCTCACTTGGGGTAACCGCGCTTACGCACAGTGGAACGACCTCGCAATGGTAGTGTTAACGCAATAAAAGGGCATGTAAATGGTTAAACTATACAATTACCTGCGCAGTTTTTTTGATGGCCGCCATATAGTGATCGGCGTACCCTATCTATGGTTTTTATTATTAGCCGCAGTTCCATTGCTGATTGTACTTAAAATCAGCATGTCGGAAATGGAGGCTACTTCGGTCTCCAGTATGCTTGACTGGAGTAGCGGCTGGCCGACGATTAAGTTAGATTTTTCAAGTTATATATTCATTGGGTCAGATACGCTATATGTGCAAACTTATCTTTCTTCAATTAAATATGCACTTATAACCACGTTAATATGTTTAGTTATAGGCTATCCATTTGCATATTTTATGGCGCGCTCGCCCAAGCATTTACAACCCATGTTATTGATGATGATCATGTTGCCGTTTTGGACCTCATTTCTGCTGCGCATCTATGCATGGAAAACGCTGCTAGTGAATAATGGAGTGATTAATAATGCACTTTTAAGTTTAGGTATTATCGACGCACCGCTGGAAATGATGAATACGCCATTTTCACTATTAATAGGCATGGTGTATTCATACTTGCCATTCATGATATTGCCCTTATACGCCAATCTATCTAAGCTAGATTTACGCTATTTAGAAGCGGCTGCGGATTTGGGCACTAGTCCATTTAAAACCTTCTGGTTGATCACAGTGCCGCTTTCTAAAGCGGGCATCATCGCAGGGTCTATGTTGGTGTTCATTCCAGCGGTCGGTGAATACGTAATCCCAGAGTTATTAGGCGGGCCAAATACGCTGATGATCGGTCGCGTGTTGTGGGATGAGTTCTTCAGTAATAATGATTGGCCGATGGCATCTGCAGTCGCTGTGGTGATGATATTGCTCATTTTGTTACCGATGGCAATTTTCAATAAATATCAGGCTCAACAACCTCGCTGATTATTCACTTAAGTTCATATATAAAAAATAATAATTTCTAAAAACTGGTCTAATATTTTTGCAGAATTCAACCGTCTAGCTCTAAGCTAGTGCAGATATTTTCATTTAAGACACATAATTAATAATAGGAATGTGTAATGCTAATAAAAATAATGCTTGTAACAGCTTTGATATCTCAATCAAACATAGCTCTTGCTCAGGTCTATAAATGTAAAAATTCAAAAGGCAAAATTACTTACTCAGAATCAGCTTGTCCTTCTAATGCTGTCGGTAACGAATTAATTATTGATCCCAATATACTTGATAGCTCTGAATCAAGGAGACAGGTTCATGCTCAAAAGAATTATCAGATAAAAAGCTCAAACAATGTCGTTGAAACCAATACAGACGCTAGCTATGTTGACTTTATGTCTAACTACCAAAAAGAAACTCGAATTAGAGAACTAAAAATAGATATGACAGATGAAACTGCATATTACGAAAAAAGAGCTGATGCAAAAAATGAATTTCAATATGTGAGTAAAAGCAATGTCAAATACTTGTCACAAGAATTAGAATTAAAAAGAAGAAATTTCAAGGTTGATT
>DASQFK010000018.1:0-2516 GCA_035633175.1 Methylotenera sp. | reverse complement strand
GCCTCCGTGAGTTCCGTCATTGAGGCACCTTCATAGCCTCGCGTCCAAAATACATTCAGTGCTGCATCCAGCGCAGCATCCTGATCAAACGCTAACGGTCGACCACGTGGTTTCAACGGTTGTTTAATTGCTTCTTTAGTATTCATTACATCACTCATATCACTTTGTGAGAGTTAGAAATTAATATTGTACCACTAGGTACAAATATATTTGACAAACAATTTTAGTTCATCTATTATTTATTTACCAATCGGTACAAAATATATTATTTGCAATTAAATATCAACTTAAGGATTAATGAAATGACGACATCCACAGAAAAAGTAGCCTTTATCACCGGGGCCAATCGTGGCATTGGTTTTGAAACCGCCAAAGGTTTGGGGGCGCTTGGCATCAGTGTAGTAATTGGTGCGCGCGATACAGCAAAAGGCGAAGCAGCCGCTAAGCAATTACAGGCATTGGGCTGTAAAGCCGAAGCGATTTATTACGATGCAAACCAAGCAAAATCCGCTGACGCTGCATTTGAATATTTGAATAAACATTACGGCAAGCTAGATATTCTGGTGAATAACGCAGGCATTAACCAAGAACAACTCATGGGCAGCAATAACAGCAGTACCGTCAGCATTGATACCTTGCAGCAAACCTTTCATAGCAATTTATTTGCCGTGATTGAACTCACACAGAAACTACTACCGCTCGTTAAAAAAGCGCCGGCAGGACGTATCGTTAATCTTTCCAGCATTCTGGCGTCACTCACTTTGCATAGCATGCCTAATTCACCGATTGACCCTGCAAAAGCATTTGCCTATAACGCATCCAAAACGGCACTCAACGTTTACACCGTGCATTTAGCACATGAGCTACGTGACACAAATATCAAAGTGAATTCAGCACATCCGGGCTGGGTGAAAACCGAGCTTGGCGGTAGCAATGCACCGATGGAAGTGGCTGACAGCTACAAGACTAGCGTGCAATTAGCCACGCTAGACAGCAACGGCGCTAATGGCGGCTTCTTTCACCAAGGGGACACTTTGCCTTGGTAATTTATCAATTAGCGTAAGCCAATACAAAAGGGTATTGAATAAAAAGAGTACGAAGCATTTTTTATTCAATACTAAATATGTAGTTTTTTATAACTAGATTTCAGAAGTGGAAATATCATGAACACTAAAATAGCTTATCGTTATCGCACCGTTCTTTTTGCGTTGATAATGTCGTGCAGTACAGCCCTCATTGTTTCTGGCATTATCATTTTTACGCGCATGGAATCGCATATCCATTTTATCAAGCAGTGGCTTAGTGTATTTATCACCGCATGGCCGATCGTATTTGTCGCCATTTTACTGATTGCGCCCATGGTGAATAAGTTGCTTAATTTGTTAGCTGAAGACCATTAAGCCGATATATAAATTACAAATCCACACCACCGAAAACTTACTTAAGCATGCCTTGCTGACCAATTTCTTGTATATCACTTTCATCTTTTAACGCCACACCAGATATTTTGAGCCGCGACGCTTCTTTAGCTAACCACAGTAGTTTTTTAGCAGCTGCAGCGTATTGCAAGCCTTCAGGACGCACATTAGAGATGCAGTTCCTGTCTGCATCGCTCAAACCTGATTTAGGGTGATAAGTTAAATAAATGCCCAAACTATCTGGCGAACTCAAACCTGGGCGCTCACCAATCAACATCGCCACCATGCGCGCACCAAGCGCCTGTCCAATCTCATCGGCTATTGCCACCCGCGCCTGGCTGGCAATGACTACAGGCCCTAGCCGCCAATCAGTTGGCAAGTAGTTGCGAATTTCAAGCAACATCGGTTCAACATGACGTGCAACCGCCAGTGAAGATAAACCATCACCCACTACAATCAACAAATCGATAGACTTAGATTGATTGATACTTTCGGAATAGCTCAGACTCTCTAAGTTTGCCTGACTTTTATCGTCCAGCTTACGCCCCCAATCCGGGCGTAGTAAGTAACTCGCCCGGTCTGGTGCCCTGCTGTGTACTTGAATCGTATCAAAACCTTGCCCTCGAATGCCCGTCTCTAATGCATTTACGTCGAGTGCCAAATGCACTGCATCACGCGCCATTGCATGCGCTAAACCAAAATCTAACACTTCGCTCGTGGGTAAACTACTGCCCACCCGACCTAATGCAATGCGCGCTTGGGTAAAAACTTTGAGCTGTTGCCATGGGTCAGGTGATAAAGCCTCTGCGCTAACCAGTTCCTTAGGGGGCGCATCGTTCAATGGGGTTTTCATCTCCATTACGCCACGCTTAATAAATGTTTAGGCATGTTCTGCAGCATATTATGCGTTTTAGTCACAGGTTGTATCTGCCCATGACTATCCATAATGTTCATGGTTTTTAGCCATTGCTCAAATTCCGGTGCAGCTTTTAAGCCGAGTACTTTACGTAGATATAATGCATCGTGAAACGAAGTCGTTTGATAATTCAGCATAATGTCATCCGCACCGGGAATACCCATAATGAACGTGACGCCAGC
>DASQFK010000017.1:0-9955 GCA_035633175.1 Methylotenera sp. | reverse complement strand
AATACTGCAGTCGAAAAAACAAACACTATCCAGAGATGTGGTAGAAACCATATGGATGTCCATGGCCAAGCAATCAAAGAACCATAGAGCATCTCTACGACCTGATGATATAGCGCAGGAGTCGAACTTGTGAAGAATAATTGGTACGTTAGAAAAATCAATATGATAGAAAGAAAAGGTTTAACGAGTACATCAAATTTATAAATTGAATAACTTATAAAATTTTTGTTAGGTGAGAAAAAAATCCCAGAAATGAAAAAAAAGAAAGGCATCCTAATCGTACTAAATATGGCATCTAGTTTGTCTAAATCGCCTCCCGATAAGTGGGTGTGCCCGATTACTACCAGAAAAATTGATAATCCTTTTGCGATGTCTAAAAAATCAATTCTCATGAAATAAACCTATCAAATCTTTTAAGTTCAGTAGCCTGCCTGAAGGAGGTTAGTCTGTACCGTTGTAGGGCATGAGGTCAAATATTAAGTAGATCCCAAGGACATAGTTTTTTTATGGCAAGTTATTAATGATGTAAATTGGATTAAACGATATATTTGGCATCATAGCAAGTCACCATATGGGTGCGTTAGATATGGGGAGTTTTTAACACATTTCGTACTGCATTAGAATTTCTGCGATTACTCAGAATTGAGAGAAAGCGCTTAAACTAGTGGGCTTAATAAAATTTGTTACGCGCAATAAAAATGTATTTGGTTCATTCAAATTTCCGTAATAGGTATGTCCGCTCATATCATGAATAACACTATATGGTAATTAAGTTAAAGTTGTTAAAATTCTCTTATGTTAAGTTTTCATTTTCAACGCCTTAGTCTACGCGTTCGCCTGAATCTGCTGATTACAGCGTTACTGTTGCTGTTTATGCTGGCCGTGGGTGATGTGACTATTAAAGGTACCAAAGCTTCAATTCAAGAGGGTGTTGAGGCATCAATGCGTGTGACCTCACAATTGCTGGATACTGTAGTGGTCAGTTCTATGCAAAATCCACAATGGGGTTATACGCATGATGTAATGCGGCGTTTTTTAGAATCGCTTGGCCATGTACGTGGTAATGAAATCAGGTTGTTTAGCATTAGTGGCGCGAGGTTATATCAATCGCCACCATCCAAATATCGTGCAGATGAGAATCCGCCAAAATGGTTTATTAGCCTGCTTGACCCACATGAAAAATCAATCACACGTTTTATTCGCTTTGGTAAATTAGAGATTATTCCTAATCCTGGAGGTGCTATTCGTGAAGCATGGAGAAAGGTGCGCTATTTGTTTTGGATAGGTTTAACTTTTTTTGTTGCCTTAAATACAATTGTGTACTGGATGCTAGGGCGTTGGCTGCAGCCTTTGCAGCCCATGTTGAGAGCCATTAACAAAATGGAACGCGGTGATTTGAATACCCGCTTGCCAAAATTTAGCCTGCCGGAATTCGAGCGTATCGGGCATAGTTTGAATCGTATGGCCGAATCACTCACTGCGGAACGTCAGTTAGAGGAAAATCGGCAACTTACGCATGTCATACAAAAACATATTGAGGATGAGCGCCGTAGCTTAGCGCGTGAATTGCACGATGAATTAGGCCAATATGTGACGGCGATTAAAACCTTTGCTGTTGGGATTGTTAATAAAACCAAACCGATTGGCGCTAGCTCTGGCATGCCTGATATTGCTGCTAATGCACAAGTGATCGTATCGGCTGCGAACCAGATATACGATGGTATGCATAATATTATTCGGCAATTACGGCCTGGGTCATTGGATAACTTAGGATTGGCCGAAACATTGAAAGATGTGGTGAGCATCTTTCAAACCCAACACCCACACATTAGTATGAATCTGAAATTAAATGGTGATTTACAAGGCTTGGGTGAAACTGTCAGCATTAATTTGTATCGAATAGTGCAAGAGTCGTTAACTAATGCGCTCAAATATGCCGAAGCAACGATGATTTCGATTGAATTGACGAAAACAAACGCTGGTGAATTGCAATTGACCATTAAAGACAATGGTCTGGGTATGGATGTCGAAGCAGTTGATCAAAATCGGCACTTTGGTTTGCTCGGCATGCGTGAACGTGCGCAAGCTTTGAATGGCAGTTTTAAGGTGGATTCTGAGCTTAGCCAAGGCACGACTATTTCTATTGACATTCCTAAGCAGCCTTTAACCCATTAATAACTCAACATTGATAATTAAACACGAATTACTATCTAATCTAACAAGACCCAGCAATGGGGGAGAATCGCAACATGAGTCAAATTAACGTCATGCTAGTAGATGACCACGCCGTGGTGCGCATGGGATTTAAGATGTTGCTGGAAACCGATACCGATATTAAGGTGATTGCAGAAGCGGAAAGTGGCGAGATTGCGATTACACGTTACATGGAGCATAAACCGGATGTAGTGGTAATGGATATTACGATGCCAGGCATTGGCGGTTTGGAAGCGATTGAGCGCATTTTAGCTAAAGATAATAACGCTAGAATTCTAGTGTTATCTGCACATGAAGATTCAGTCCACCCTAAACGTGTACTCAATGCAGGGGCGATGGGTTATTTGACCAAACGTAGTGCTGCAGAAGAATTGATTAAAGCGATAAGAACTGTAGCGACAGGTAAAAAATATCTTGAGGCTAGTGTTGCACAGCAAATGGCTATACAGCAACTTTCTGGAGATCAAAACCCAGTAGATGTTTTATCGGCGCGTGAGTTTGAGGTATTTATGTCATTGGCAAAAGGTAAAACTACCAATGAAATCGCCGAAACTTTGTTTTTAAGCCCACGTACAGTTGGTACGCATTTGTACAACATTAAACAAAAACTTAACGCGAATAATTCAGCAGAAATCGCGCTGATTGCGATGCGTAGCGGGTTGATAGATCCTTGATTCAAAGCCCTTAATTCAAAGCATAACGCGCTATATTAAACTCTCCCACGCTAGATAACTCTACTAACGCGATCTCTCCGCTAAACATTTTTCCTATTTCCGGTGGAATTAAGAAGGTAATAGGTTGTGTTTTGTGAATTTCTTGCTTGCTTAATTTATTGGTAGTTGTTTTTTTATTTTCAGCACCCACCGCAATCTGCCATTTTTGCCATTCAGTGTTCGGTGGAATGTTTGTAACCCCTTGAATTCTCGCTTTTTCAAGAATGCTTTGTTTTTCCTCTCCTGCCAGTAAATTCCACACTTCAACCTGTATAAGCTTGGATTCTATAATTTTGATTTCCTGGCTCACAGGTAAGGCTGTTGCTTCATTAAGCGATTTTTCAGGTAAAGGTTCAACCTGTAATGGTACGTTCTCAAATGCGGCATTCAAAAAAGCAATTTGATAAGGATCAGGGGGTGTATCTTTGCGTGGCATTTTTTGTATGGCTAGCTTGTCGTTTTGCTCTTTGGCCTCTATTGCCGCCGCAGTGACTTTATCTGCACCTTGAATAAATATTGAACGTACTAATAGCTGCGCCATCGAACCGCCAAAGCATCCGCCCAATGATAAACAAAGCGCAGATGTGATGACTACAGTCGTCAACCGCTTTAAGGCCAAACATTTCATTGTGCGATGTATTGCCATGATCGATTGAGCGCTACGTTTTTAACGTGGGAGGATTAGATTACTGCTGAATAATCTGATTGTCTAGCGAATTTTGGTTTAAGTACTTGTTATGACTATTGTTTTTTAATGCGATTGTAAATTAACTTTTGAAATTAATGTATCGAAATTAACGTGTCGAGCGCACACTAATTACACCGCTGAAAATAATTAAACCAATCGCCAACCATGCATCTAGACTTAGATGTTCGTGCCACCAGAATACGCCAAACAGGCTCGCTATAATCACAGTGACATAAGCTAGGCTGGCAACGACTAAGGTATTGCCAGTGCGGTAGGCACGCGTCATTGCTAGTTGTGCAATGGTGGCCGAAACACCCAAGCCCAACAGCACAGGTAAATCTTTCCATGTAACCGCATGAAAGCTGTCAAAAAACATCCATAGGGCTGCGCCTATGGTTGATATCAGTGTGAAATAAAATACCGTGCGCCAGTCAGGTTCATTCACTTTGCCCAATTGCTTGACATGCATATAAGCAAATGCCGCACCTAGCCCAGAAAGCAAGCCCAAACTGCCCGCTAACCAATCTGTATTAGTAAAGCTTGGTTTAAGTAGCAAGCTTACCCCGATAAAACCAATGATTAGTCCGACAAACAAGATTTTTCTTGGCTTCTCGTGCAAGAAAAATGGTGTAAGTACTGCTAAAAATAACGGTGAAGTGTAGTTAAGCGTAATGGCAGTTGCTAATGGTAAATGGGCAATTGCGTAGAAAAACAGCACCAATGAAACAAAACCAACCACGGCGCGTGACATTTGTTTAAACATCACTGGCGTAGCTAGCGGTAGTTTTTTTGCGTATATATAAAGCCAAATAGTGATTAAGCCAAATAGCGAACGATAAAACACCAGTTCGCCGCTACTGTATTTTTGAGCGCCTACTTTCACCAATGCCCCCATGATGGCAAAGCCAAGTGCGGCAACCAGCATCCATAAACTACCCAAATTCGGTAAAGAAAAGTTAACGAGTCTTAGTTGTAGATATTTCATGCGTTAACATGTTACATGAAAGCATTAAATAAATGCTTTAGGCGGTAGGCATAAATCCTTGCACTTGATTACGATACCAGCGATGAAAATGCTCCAAGCCACTTTCCATAGGATGCTGGTAAGGACCGCGCTGGTCAATCCCTTGGGCAAATAAAGCGCGTCGCCCATCATGCATACGTTGACAGAGTTCTTTATCTTCAACAGCGGTTTCGAAATATGCAGCTTGTTGCGCGGCAATAAATTCACGCTCAAATAATGCAATGTCTTTAGGGTAATAAAACTCCGTAACATTGCTACAGTGGTTCACATCAGTAGGAATTAGATGCGAAACTACTAACACATTGGGATACCATTCCACCATTAAAAATGGGTAATAGGCAAACCAAATAGCGCCATGCTTAGGTGTTTGATGGGGTGATTTATTTTTAGTGTATTGAATAGCTGATTGATGCCATTTTTGGTACACAGGTGTATTGCTTTTAACATCACGCGACTTAAAGCCCAACGTTTGCGCACTGAAATGCTCGCCAAAATCCCATGCCAAATCGCTGCAATCGACAAATTGATTCAAACCAGGGTGAAATGGGCCCACATGATAATCTTCTAAGTAGGCTTCAATAAAGGTTTTCCAATTAAAGTTATAGTGTTCAACTTTAACACTGTCAAATTGATAGTCAGTAAAATCAAAGTCTTGCGTACAGCCTAACTTAGCTAAATCTTGGGCAATATTGCGTTTGCCATCAAACAACAAGCCTTGCCAATTCTGCAGTTGAACAGTTTGTAAATGCAGGCAAGGGTTTTCATCAAAATGGGGCGCAGCCAATAATTTTCCCTCTAAATCATAGGCCCAATGGTGTAGCGGGCAAACGATGCTTTTTTTATTGCCACGTCCCTTAAGCATAATGGCCTGGCGGTGCCTGCACACATTACTCACTATATTGATGCCATTTTTATCATGTACTAAAGCCTTGGCTTCACCACTCCAATCCAATACATGATAATCACCAACATTAGGCAACATCAATTCATGCCCTAAGTAGTTAGACGTCTGAGAAAATAGATGTCTTTCTTCCAGCATGTAGATGTGCGGGTCAACATACCAAGCTACCGGCAGTTGTGGGTGTGCAGATTGAGCAAAAATAGAGGTGACGGATGCCATATTAATCGCGCGGCAATTAAAATAAAAGGCTGCGATTTTTGCTTAAAATGTACTTTTTTTCAAGTACTAGTTTTTAAGTGTTAATGCTTTAGTGTTTATATTGATTAACAAGAATTTATAAGTCTTTAAGAAGTTATTCATAATATTGCCAAGATCGAGCTAACTATGGTCACTATCCTATGCAATTACTTGCCAATTTAGGGGTTTTCAGCTAATCTCGCATTTAGTAATCGCTTGAAAAAATTACAGAAAACCACAATAAAATAGCTTATAAAAATCTTAAAGGAGATGCACCACATGAAAAATCCGTTAGATTCAGTTACAGGAACAATAATCGCAGGCTTAGTACTTACGTTAGTGTTGTATTTAATTGTTAAAAACGTGTTAGTGGGAGCATAAATCATGGAATTTCTACCGGGAATCGCACGTTGGGCGCACATTGTGGCAGGCATCACTTGGATTGGTTTGCTGTATTACTTTAACCTCGTTCAAATGCCAGCATTGAAAGATGCTGGGGCAGACGGTACAGCAATAGGGATTACCAAGCATGTGGCACCACGCGCATTGCTATGGTTTCGTTGGTCGGCAGTCGCTACATGGGTAGCAGGTGCATGGTTACTTGGTAGTGGTTTTGTTGATGCATTTACATTGCGTAATGGGTATGCTGCTATTGGTGTTGGTGCATGGCTAGGTACTATCATGTTGTTTAATGTTTGGTTTTTTATTTGGCCCAATCAACAAAAAATCTTAGGCATGGTACCTGCAAGCGATGAAGCAAAAGCAAAAGCCCGCCGCGTCGCATTTTTGGCATCACGTACTAATATGATGTTATCGATTCCGATGTTATTTTTTATGGCAAATGGTTTGTCACATCGAGCTATTGTCGGTCTTTGATTTTTAAGTAATGCTCACAACGGCGGCATTAGCCGCCGTTTTTATTTTGTTATACGCACTGTTATTAAAACTTAACTTGTTCGTCATGATTAGTTAAGTTTTTACTTTTATCCTATTAAGCTAAATTTTATATAAAGTTATCTATGTCAGATCATTTAATGAACACCTATATGCGCCAACCAGTGACCTTTACCAGAGGTGAGGGCGTTTGGCTATGGGACGAGAACGGTGAAAAATATCTAGATGCGCTTGCTGGCGTAGCGGTTAACGGCCTTGGTCATGCCCACCCTAAATTAGTGAAAGCCATTAGCGAGCAAGCCGCTAAGCTGATACATGTATCCAACATTTACAATATTGCTGAGCAAAGCGCGCTGGCGGATAAGTTGTGTGCAATCACTGGCATGGATAAAGTGTTTTTCTGCAATTCCGGCTGCGAAGCAAATGAGGCTGCCATTAAGCTGGCGCGATTATATGGACATAATAAAGGCATAGAAAATCCTGAAATTATTGTCATGGATAAATCTTTTCATGGTCGCACCATGGCAACACTTTCTGCTACAGGTAATCGCAAAGTGCAAGCGGGATTCGAGCCTTTAGTCAGTGGCTTTATCCGTGTACCTTACGATGATATTGAAGCTGTTAAACAAGTCGCTTCACGTCATAATAATGTAGTGGCAATTTTGGTTGAGCCAGTGCAGGGCGAGGGCGGTATTAATATTCCTAAAGATGCGAGTGCTTATTTGGAAGTATTGCGTCAGATTTGCGACGAACGCGATTGGTTATTGATGCTAGATGAAGTGCAAACTGGTGTTGCCCGTACAGGTACTTGGTTTGCTTTTCAGCATACCGCGATTCAACCTGATGTGATGACTTTAGCAAAAGGCTTAGGCTCAGGTGTCCCAATCGGCGCTTGTATAGCCGCGGGTAAGGCTGCGACTGTATTTACTTATGGTAAACATGGCTCTACCTTTGGTGGTAACCCGTTAGCTACCGCCGCTGGACTGGCTACTTTGAATATTATTGAAGAAGAAGGCTTGCTTGATAATGCTGAAAAAATCGGCAATCTCATCCGTGAAGGGTTCAATCAGGAATTCAAGAACACAAAAGGTGTTGTGAACGTGCGTAATGCAGGTTTAATGATAGGGATAGAGTTAGATCGACCATGTGGTGAACTGGCTAATTTGGGCTTAGACGCTAAACTATTGATTAACGTTACCGCCGATAAAGTAGTGCGTTTGTTGCCGCCACTAGTGATGAATGAGGCTGAGGCAAATGAGCTGGTGCAGCGTTTGTCTGTGATCATTAAGGCGTTTTTGAATAGCTAATTTGCCATTACGCGGCTTTTGCTTTGGCAACACGGTTAATCAATATAAAATACAAATACTTATAAGTTCTAAATATAAAATTTGAGCAACAAAAACCACTGCGATAAATACTAAATCGATAAACATTATGGCAATCAAACATTTTTTACAATTTAATGACTTAAATCGCGATGAGCTTGAATATGTGTTCGAGCGTGCCATTTGGATTAAAAACCAATTTAAAACCTATCAGCAATATTGGCCTTTACAAGACCGTACCCTGGTGATGATTTTTGAAAAAGCCAGTACCCGTACACGTTTGTCATTTGAGGCGGGCATGCACCAATTGGGCGGTTCAGCGATTTATCTCAATACGCGCGATTCGCAATTAGGCCGTGGCGAGCCGGTGGAAGATGCTGCGCAAGTCATTTCGCGTATGAGCGATATTGTGATGATTCGTACTTTTGAGCAGGAAATCATCGAGCGCTTTTCAGCTAACTCGCGTGTGCCTGTAATTAATGGCTTAACCAATGAATATCATCCGTGCCAGATTTTAGCCGATATTTTTACCTTTATTGAGCATAGAGGCTCAATTCAAGGTAAAACAGTGGCGTGGATCGGAGATAGCAATAACGTATGCAACACTTGGCTGCAAGCCGCAGAAGTGCTGGACTTCAATGTGCATGTTTCTACGCCTCCTGGCTATGAAGTAGAGCCAGAGCGTGCGAATTTATACGGAAATGACCATTACGAAGAATTTGCAGACCCGATGGAAGCCGCAAAAGATGCAGATTTAGTCACTACGGACGTGTGGACCAGCATGGGTTTTGAAGCGGAAAATGAAGAGCGCATGCGTGATTTTGCTGATTGGCAAGTAGATAGCGATATGATGCGTGTCGCCGCGAAAGATGCACTATTCATGCATTGTTTGCCAGCACATCGTGGTGAAGAAGTAGCAGCAGATGTGATTGATGGCGCACAATCTGTGGTGTGGGATGAGGCGGAGAATCGCCTCCACGTGCAAAAAGCATTGATGGAGTATTTGTTACTCGGTCGAGTAAAGTAGCTTGATAGCATTAAACATGTTCTATTTAATAATGTGTGAAATTAGTGGCTTCTAAAAATATTGGTTATCACATTTTGCCAGTCGCAGCGACCATGGTGGGCGTCTGCATGACGGTGATTTCACTGGTGCGACTTGTGCCAAAAAATGCCATATCGTCATGGGCAGATGAGATTTTAGCGCTGGATGCGTTGATATTCCTTGCGAGTGCATGGCTGTCTTATTGGACGTTAAGGCATGAGAAACAAGCGGAATATCTTGAAAATATTGCAGATTGGTTGTTTCTAACGGGTTTGAGTGTGATGGGTTTGATCAGCGTGCTGATCGCTTTTGATTTGTTTTTAATTTAAGAACACAATTAAATGGAAGTAAAAGTTGAATTCGTAATATCGGTTAAATCAATAGAATTAGTTAAATTGGGAATGTTAAGCAATGAGTATTGTAAAAAAAGACGGTCTTAAAGAAGTCAAAAAAGTAGTGCTAGCTTATTCTGGCGGTTTGGATACGTCAGTGATTTTGAAGTGGCTGCAAGATGAGTACAAATGCGAAGTGGTGACTTTCACTGCTGACTTAGGTCAAGGTGAAGAGCTTGAGCCAGCACGTGCAAAAGCCAAAGCGGCAGGCGTAAAAGAAATTTACATTGACGATGTGCGTGAAGAATTCGTGCGTGATTTCGTTTTCCCAATGTTCCGTGCCAATACAGTCTATGAAGGCGAGTATCTATTAGGTACTTCTATCGCGCGCCCACTCATTGCAAAACGTTTGATTGAGATTGCCGCAGAGACCAATGCCGACGCCATTTCCCACGGCGCTACCGGTAAAGGCAATGACCAAGTACGTTTTGAGTTAGGTGCTTATGCTTTAAATCCCAATATACAAATTATCGCCCCGTGGCGTGAGTGGGATCTGTTAAGCCGTGAAAAACTCATGGCATA
>DASQFK010000016.1:0-8278 GCA_035633175.1 Methylotenera sp. | reverse complement strand
CGATCGATGCAACACACTAAAAACTGCGTAAGCAGAAGGAGTGTTGCAAATGAAAGTGATAGCCCGATGATTTGAGCTATCACTTAGTTTAGGCAAATATGAATTACCAAACTGTTTGGTCGCTTTGATGACCTTCAACACTTTTACGGTCTATCGAAGCTTCTGTGTGTCTCAGGTTGCTTCACCATATTCTTAAAAGGAGCCTTGTTATTATCTGCATTTGTGAATGCGTATCCCAATATAAAACCTATAAACAATGCAATTATTAACAGTTTGCTTCATCTTATTTTTCTTACATTATGCAATTAAGTGCTTAGTAACAACCTGTTTGAGGGCATTAGGATTATCCACACTTAGAAAGTGACCAGAGTTAGCAATCGTTTCAAATTTAGCATTCGGTACTTTATTTAAAGTACGCGATCTTTCTTCTTTTGTAGACCAGTCATTTTCGCCATAGACCAATGTGACAGGGCTACTAATCTGTTGATAATTAATAGGAGCTTTTGCCCAACTTCGCCAGTTTTTTAATATATTTCTTCCTAAATAGCCATACCCAGGTCTATGTCCTGTTTGATCAAAAAGTTTCATTAACCATGTAGGTATTTTTTTAATATTAGTTACTCCACCATTCATCACTAAGCTTAAGAAAAATCGATTTTCTAAAGCTGCGAATATGGCACCATTAATGGGAATTGAATAATTCCACATCATAAAATTAGCAATAAAATTACCCCTTCTAATCCCGTCAGCATAACGGGTTTCATAGTCGTAGGTATTGACTGCAATAACCTGTTTAATTTTATTTGGAATAGAGGCTGCTATTGTTAATGAGAGAGTCGCGCCAATCGATTCACCGACAAGTGTGATTTTCTCAAGATTTAACTTGTTGATTAGATCAATCATAGATTTTCTTAAGTATGGTTCATCATAGTTTATTTTTTTATTGATGGAAGATTGCCCATGTCCTGGTAAATCAACAGCATAAACAGTATAGTTTTTTGCATAAAATGGGATCAACTCACTAAAGAATTCAATTTGCGTCCTTATTGTATGCATCAAGATAAGTGGCTCGCCATGGCCAGTTTTAATTACCCTTAATACTTCACCATCGGTAAGTTTGATAAAAAGCTCTTCACCACTAAACTTTAAGTCTTTTGGTACATTTTCCATTTTATTCTCCATTCATAGATAAGTTGAACTGCAATTTTTAATACTTAACAACTACGCATAATTTATGATTCAAACCGCTTGAAAATCACTGAAGCATTACCCATCAAATCTATACCTTTATGAAGAGCACACTTGATATTATTGGGATGCAGGCTCACAACCCCTCTCAACACTTGTAACGACGATTCTTTGCATCATAATGACCTTTTATAGTCTTCTGCTACTTAGCAGTTATAGAGTGTTTGGGATGAGTCTTAATTGGAATGCACAAGATTGCGGTTATCAAAGCCAATGCAATATGAATTAAAAAAGTGGGTCTGAAGTCTGCTACTACTAGTTGAGACTTTGCTAAAAAAAGTACGGTTATTGACACACCTATTACTGTTCCTATTTGCCGCATAGCTTGATTGATTGCTGAGCCAACTGCATAGTCTTTCGGAGGCAAACCATATACTGCCGCAGCAGATAATGATGGCATCACCAATCCAATAGAAATGCCATTAATAAGTAATCCTGGCAACCAGTCTCTTAGATAATTAGTATTTGCATCAGGAATTAATAAAAACCATAAACCGCTCAAAGCAAATAAAAATGCACCAGTGACCAATAGTGGTCGATGGCCTATTTTAGAAGCAATTCTGCCTGATAATATTGCTGTAGGCACAACCGTTAGTGGGCCCGGCATAATTGCAGCACCTGCTAATGTTTGATTGAAATGCCAAATGTTTTTCATCCAAAAAAAGAATGAAAAGAACAGGATAGAAAAAGCGATCGCAAAAGTGATGCCAGCCAGATTTGAAAACATAAAAGTTTTGTTTTTAAACAAACTGAGCTCGAACAGTGGTTCAGGATTAAATTTTGCCCAAGGGATGTAACTTAAAATGATTGCAAACCCTAGAACAATTATCCCAATGAGCTCTAAATGATTCCAATCTGTCGACTTCATTTCAACGATACCAAAAGCAATGGCACCAACACCAATAATCAGCTGTAACATGCCAACCCAATCCATGCGCATTTTGTCTCTGGGCTGAGTAGATTCGTGTAATATTTTTGAGCTTTGCCAAATGCAAAGTAATCCAATGGGTACATTGATGAAAAAGGCCCACTCCCACCCACCGACATCAATAATGTATGACCCGATGCCAGGACCTAAGGCTGCCGCTAAAGCGCCTACCGCACCCCATGCACCCATCGCAATCATGCGTTTCTCTTTAGGGAATGCATCAAGCACCAAGGCCAGTGCAGCAGGTGTGAGCAAGCAAGCACCAATTGATTGAAATACCCTTGCTACAATTAACCAAAAAACACTGGGCGATGCTCCACATGCAAATGAAGCTGTGATAAACAAAAGTGTACCCAGCATAAAGATCTTTTTTCTGCCATATTTGTCTGCTATTCCACCAGCAGGAATTAGCATTGCAGCATATACAATCGAATATCCACTCATAGCCCAAGATAAATCAGTAGCCTTAGAATCTGGAAAGCTGTTTAAAATATTATTGAACCCTGCATAGAGAATGGTGCTATCCAGAGATGCCATAAAAATAGCGATACTGGCAACTGTAAATACCTGCCATGCACTGGGTGCGATTTTTACAACTGGTACGTACGTTTGGGTTAGTGATTTCATTTTGTTTATCACTTTCAGATTATTGATTAAGTAGTAATAGCCACAGCCCTTAGGTTGTGGCCACTTTATTAATTAGCTAAGAAAAAATTCGCCGAATTAACAAATGATGCGTGATATTGAAAAATAGAGCCATGATTTGAGTCAGGATATAAAATCAATTGAGCATTATTTAATTGCTTGTATAAAGTAATCGAACCTTCAGTAGGAAGCATCGTGTCATTGCTACCAGTTACTACTAATACAGGTTGATGGATGGCTTTGAGTGTCTTGTATTCTGGGTCAGGTGTGCTTGTGAAAACAATCAGCGCCTTACCGTGAGCATCGGCAATTTCTTTGCCGCTTTCTGGGTCACGATCTTTCGTTCTTGCATACACTCTTGATAAAAATTCACCTCCTGCTTTTTTACCTGCTTCAGACTGCGAGAAGAATAAGTAATCACGTGGATCAGGTGCATTTTGTCTAGAAAATGCCTCGCCTAAAACTTGCATTAAATTATTACCACCCCCTTGATGAGTGGTACCAGCGATAATCACTTTATTGACCAAGTCCGGATGTTGAGCAGCTAATTGTTGAGCAACGAAACCACCCATTGAGAACCCAAGCAAATCTACTTTTTTATAACCCAATGCTTGTATGAAAGCATAGGCGTCTGATGTCATTTGGGAAACATTATCCGCAACAACTCCATTGGTAGCACCGACACCTCGATTATTGAACACTACAACAGTCCTAGATTTAGCTAAAGCATTGACAACTGCAGGATCCCAGGCATCCATAGTGCCCGTAAAGTGTTGTAGAAGTATTAAAGGTGTATCCGATTTAGGGCCTAATGTGCGATATGAAAATTTCACACCATTAGCCTCTACATATTTGGTAGATGCTGTTTCTAATTTGTCCGCGGCCAATGCCGAACCTGACTCAACTACTGAAAATGTTGTGGCTATCAAAACTAGAGATTTTAAGAATTTGTTCATTTGTAACTCCTTATCCAATTAATAAAATACCGAACGGTACATAAATATAATTGACTTGCTCTTGCCATGTCAAGATATTTTTGTAACAATCGGTATAAATATGTACTTAATGGGAAATATATGTCTACCGATATAAAAAAAATGCGTGGCCGTCCAAGGGTTTTCGATATGGATGAAGCTTTGGATAAAGCTTTGGAAATCTTTTGGAAAAGGGGCTTTGAGGGTGCTTCTATAGCTGAGCTAACAGAAACTTTGGGTATTAACAAACCAAGTTTATATGGTGCCTTCGGCAATAAAGAAGAGATATTCAAAAAGGCTTTATCAAGATATGTTGCTGGCCCAGTTGCATTTATACAAGAAGTAGTAAATCAGCCTACAGCTTTTGATGTTGCCCAGAATTTTTTGATTAAAGCCGTAGAATTCTTCACAGACACGAAACATCCAAAAGGCTGTTTGATTGTACAAGCTGCACTATCTGTCAGTGCAGATTCACTAATGGTTAAAGATTTATTAGCCAATTATAGATATTCATATGAGCATCTATTAGCAAAACGTTTTGAGAAAGCAAAAGAAGAAGGCGACTTACCTAATGATGCTAACGCCGAAACTTTAGCTAAATTTCTATCCACATTACATCAAGGAATGTCCGTACAAGTAACTAGCGGAGCATCAAAAGCAGAACTCATGGAAATCGTCGAGTTCGCTTTAAAAAGTTGGCCTAGGGAAAAATGAGAAACTCTATGATCAAATTCATTTTATTTATAGCGATATTACTAACTAGTGTGATTGTATTTGCCAATAACAATGCAAGCGAGAAGCGAGCGCTTTATAAAAATTTGTTCGAGCATCCAAAAGACTCAAAATCACGTGCCTCAGTTGGCTATATGCTACATCGTGCCTGGGTACAGATTACCAACAAGAAAGCAGATGAAAATAGTATTAAGCAATCATCAGTTAGTATGAAGCAATTGGAGCATGATGACTTTTCTGTAACGTGGCTTGGGCATGATACGATGTTGATTAGAGCTGGAAAACTGTGGATATTAACAGATCCAGTTCTTAGTCAATATGCCACACCTACTCCACCGCTAGGGCCTAAACGCTTAGTACCGCTTCCGTTAGATATGAAGGATTTACCTCATATTGATATTGTTCTGATTTCGCACGATCATTATGATCATCTTGATTTACAAACTGTAAGAAACCTGGCCAAACAAAAAAATGGCAGCCCATTGTTTTTAACCGGGCTAGGTTTGAAATCTTGGTTTAAAACCAATGTTGTTGAGGCAAAAGTAGAAGAGCTAAATTGGTGGGACGAAATAAAACTAGATAATGCAAATTTTAAATTTGTACCCGCACAACATTCAAGTGGTAGAGCATTTACAAATAAGAACGAAACATTATGGGGAGGCTGGATAGTTGAATACGCTAGTAAGAAATTCTATTTTGCTGGCGATACCGCTTATGAAGCAGAGCTATTCAAACAAATTTCACAAAAAGTTGGTCATATCGATTTGGCGACTTTGCCCATAGGAGCTTACGAACCCCGCAATTTAATGCGTTACGAACATATGAACCCCAGCGAAGCTGTGCAAGCTCACATAGACCTAAATCCAATGAAATCTATTGCAATACATTGGGGGACATTTCAACTTGGGGATGAGACCTCAGATGAAAATCGCGCAGACTTTGCCGCTGCTATTGCAAATCAATATGTAAAAAATTTCACACTAATAGCCATTGGGCAGACGGAAAAGATTGATATTGAAGTCCAGGATTACGCTTCAAAGGTGCAATTCAATCAGCCCTGACGCACTTCAAGCGGTATTTAATGAACCCTTACTATATGCCGAACTTTGAGTGTCCGCTTTGGCCGAAGTTTGTCTCATAACAAATCAATTTGGTTGCCATAAAGCGGACAATTAGAAATGAAAATCAACATAATCTAATAAATTTTCATTCAGCTAGTTTTTGGTCAAATCAATCACGTAAATCGGATACCCATATTTAACTATTAAAATATTAACGAATATTACTTGTTAATACCTGCCCCATTAATATACGTGCTCACGCGGATTATCTGTCTGTTAAATTCTTGATAATGTGTACTTGATTACACTTAATTTGATTAGATTCATTGGAGTGATTAAATCGTGCCATGGCCTAAATTGGAAATGACCATTTTCGAGACAATACTCGCTAGACGCTCTGTACGTAGTTATCTAACAAGGAAAGTAGATAAAGTAACCGTTAGCGCGTTACTGGAAGCGGCTGTGCGGGCACCTACTGCAATTCATCAGGAGCCTTGGGCTTTTGTCATTATTCAGGATCTGGAATTATTAAAGGGCTTGTCGGATCGTGCCAAACCAATATTTCTTGCTGAAGCGAGCCAAAATAGCGGGGCACCGTCCGGTCATATGCCCGGCCACATGCTTGATCTCTTTGATAGTCCTGATTTCAACATTTTTTATAATGCAAGTACGCTCATCCTCATCTGCGGCAAAACAGGCGCGCCATTTGTTACAGCAGACTGCTGGCTGGCCGCAGAAAACCTCATGCTAGCAGCCTGCGCTATGAGATTGGGCACATGCATCATTGGCAGTGCTCTGCCGGCTCTGAATATGCCAGGAGTAAGAGCCAATTTGAATATACCCGATGAGTTCTCCGTGATTGCACCTATCATTGTGGGCTATCCAGATAATGAAATTACACCTTCTTTACGAAAGAATCCCGTAATTTTGGCTAGCATTCCAGTGACTTAAATATTTGAATAGACTAGAAGTAAAGAGAATAGAAGGTGGGAAGTTAAGCACTTAAAAGCTACAAAATCAGAAAACTAAAAAGCCAGTTATTTTTAGCGTTAAATATTTAGGAAGGATATATTATATGTACCAACGAATCCTTTGCCCAATCGATGGAAGTGCCACCTCTGATTGCGGCATGGTCGAAGCTATTAAATTGGCAAAAGACCAACATGCAACCCTGCGCTTTGTGCATGTAATCGAGACTTACTTTCCAATTCTGGATGTCACTATAGATTTTAACGTGGCTTATCTTCCAGAGATTTTACGTAATAACGGTAAAAAATTGCTGGAACTGGCAGAAAAAGCTGCGCATCAAGCTGGGGTGACCGCGGACTCGCGGATGAATGAAACGATTACGGGACGAGTGTCTCAATTTGTTCTTAGTGAAGCTGAAGAATGGCCCGCAGACTTGATCGTCATAGGTACGCATGGTTTGCGCGGCATTAAGCGCATGGTGATGGGCAGCGATGCGGAAACCATCGTCCGTATGAGCCCAGTACCCGTGCTACTGGTCAGAAATACCGACGGCAGCGGATGAAATTCGCTTTGGCGACAATCTGCCTAAAACGCGTTCCGGCAAGATTATGCGCCGGTTACTACGCTCACTGGCCAGAGGCGAAGAAATCACTTCTGACATTTCAACGTTGGATAATCCGGCCATTCTGGAACAGTTAAAAGAAGTGGTGAAATAAGGATGGAAGGCTTGCTGGTATTGGTAGCACTTATACTGGCAGCCTTCTTTTTGATGCGAGGGAAGTGAACCAAAACGCACATTGATTCATGAGTAAATATTTTATGGTTTCAAAGACTTAAGTTTCTCAATGATCTGTACAGCCAATTTCTTTCCTGCTGCTTCAGTTACGTTTTTATCTAGTGTAGAGGCTTCAAGTTGCACCACTCTACTCACAACCACCAACTGTTCACGTGTGAGATTTTTGCGGGTATCAACCACTTGCACTTGTGGAAATACAAACAAAAAGCTTGGCTTCCATGTTTGACCCATATACACATAGTCAGCACCACAATCACCGCCCAATTTTCCAGCAATTTCAGGGCGATCGTATAAGTAACTATTGCCTTGATCACTTGCTTTTTTCAGCTCGGCACATGCCGGCATGAGTTCATAGCCATTGCTAGCAAGTTCTTTTCTGATGACAGAGTCAATCAGTGCCGTGCGCTCTACTTCTTGCGCGACATTTGGAATAGGCGATACATCGCGTAACTCAAAATCAACTACCATAATTTTTTTCATCGCAGGGGATATGGCAGGGTCGGGAGTTTTTATCACTGCAGCAGAGGTACATGCTGGAATCAAGCCAGCTAAAAGTATTATAAATTTATTCACCTCTTCTTCCTTTAATACATTTATTCATAGTAAAAATTATGAAACTTGCAATGAAACGACTGCAACTTACCATTACTGTACAGTTCGGTTCATCACTTACAATGCAAATTACAACATCAAACTTTTGACTACCATAAAAACTCTAAATTCCGTGTCGAGCACAGGATGACGGAATAAAGGCTATTTCGGGTAAAATAGCGTTTTGCCTAATTCAAGTTCACCATGTCTGCACTGCCAACAACACCTTTACAAGCTCAAATCAAACGTCGCCGTACCTTTGCCATTATTTCCCACCCGGATGCGGGTAAAACTACACTGACTGAAAAACTCCTGTGGTTCGGCGGTGCAATTC
>DASQFK010000015.1:0-11569 GCA_035633175.1 Methylotenera sp. | reverse complement strand
TTTTCATCTAACGCTCCGCGAAATTTATTCTACAGGTGTGATGTCGCTGATGATTATTATCGTGTCGGCATTTTTCGTAGGTATGGTGTTGGCGTTACAGGGTTATAACACTTTGCAAAAATATGGTTCATCGGAGGCTATTGGCGTGTTGGTAGCACTTGCTTTGGTGCGTGAGTTAGGGCCGGTAGTGACAGCTTTACTGTTTGCAGGGCGTGCAGGTACAGCAATTACTGCTGAAATAGGCTTAATGAAAACGACGGAACAGTTATCCGCAATGGAAATGATGGCAGTTAACCCGATTGCGCGTGTGATTGCACCACGTTTCTGGGCCGGCGTTATTTCGATGCCTATACTAGCGGCATTATTTTCTATGGTAGGTATTTTAGGTGGCTATTTAGTGGCTGTGCCTTTAATAGGGGTTGATGACGGCGCGTTTTGGTCGCAAATGCAAGCGAATGTAGATTTTAGAGCTGACATCGTTAATGGTGTAATCAAAAGCCTGGTGTTTGGTGTTGTTTGTACCATGATTGCTTTATTTGAAGGATTTGATGCGCCTCCAACAGCAGAAGGCGTGAGCCGAGCAACCACTCGTACAGTGGTGATTTCATCATTCGTCGTATTGGGCTTAGATTTTGTTTTAACGTCTTTTATGCTGGTTATATAAACCAGCGATAGTTATAAAGCATGAAATGTGTAAATTGAGGGGATGTTAAGTGGATAGAACAACAATAGATTTATGGGTAGGGGTTTTTGTGGCATTAGGTGTTGCTGCTTTACTAGGCCTAGCGATGAAAGTGGGAAATTTAACCTCAAGTAAAATTGGTGAAACTTATAGCGTTAGCGCAGCTTTTGAAAATGTGGGAAGTTTAAAACCACACGCACCTGTGAAAAGTGCAGGAGTTGTAGTAGGCCGGGTTGATAATATTACGTTTGATAGCAAAACATATGAAGCGATTGTGGTCATTAATATTGACAAAAGCTATAGTTTTCCTAAAGACACATTTGCCAATATATATACGGCAGGTTTGTTAGGTGAGCAGTACATAGGCCTTGAAGCGGGTGGTGAAGACGAAGCTTTGAAAAATGGTGATAAAATAACGCAAACGCAAGATGCGGTGGTGTTAGAGAAAATGATTAGTCAATTTTTGTTTAGCAAAGCATCTGAAACTAAATCAGAAACAAAAGATGCAGAACCTAAAGCATTAGAGAAAGCAGCTAAACCAGCAGATAAAAAGTCAACCGAATTAGGTGATGCGCCGTTTTAAGAGAGCATGTTAAGTGCTGAGTGAAGCTTCTGGTACTGTAAAGTAATATAAAAAGTATTAAAATAATGCAAGTTTAAATAATATAAGTATAGAAAAATAAAGGGTTCCAATGAAGTCATTTTTAAAGTTTTTGGTAGGCGCTAGTTTGCTTACAAGTTCGTTCCTGTATTTTGGTATTGCCAATGCTGAAACAACGCCTGATGCACTCGTTAAGCAAACTGCTGATGAGGTGTTAACCATTATCAAAAATGATAAAGCGATTCAAGCGGGCAATCAGCAGCAATTATATTCTGTAGTTGAAGAAAAAATATTGCCCAATTTTGATTTTGATCGCGTATGCCGCATGGTGCTTGGCAAAAATTGGAAAACGGCTACACCTGAACAGCAGGTTAGTTTTCAAAAAGAGTTCCGTAGTCTGTTATTACGTACTTATGCTTCTGCGCTAGGTAAATATAAAGATCAAGTGATTGAATATAAACCTTTACGTGCGGAGCCAGATGCAAAAAATGTGAGTGTAAAAACACAAATTTTGCAGCCAGGTGGCCAGCCAGTTGCAGTTGATTACTCGCTTGTAAAAGGTGCTAACGGCTGGAAAGTCTATGACATTGTGATCGAAAACGTGAGCTTAGTGACAAATTATCGCAGTCAGTTTAGCAATGAAATTCGCCAGAATGGTTTAGATAGCTTGAACAAAAAGCTTGCAGATAAAAACAAATTGGCCAGTTAGAACTGAGTTCTAACTTAATTTAAATTTAGATTGCATACAGATCGTCTCAATGACCAATATTACCCAGCAGGAAAATCAATGGCGTGTTTCAGGCGATTTATTGATGGATAATGTTAATGCAACATTAAGTCAGAGCCATGAGCTTTTGATGACAAATCCAATTGAAATTGATTTTTCAGCGGTTACTGATGTGGATACTGCGGCAGTGAGTTTAATCATGGAATGGCAGCGTCGTGCCATTGCTTCTAACTGTAAAGTGACCTTTACTAACTTACCCGCCGATTTAACGAGCCTAGCTGCGCTGTATGGTGTCACAGAATTTATTCCAATCAGTATAAATTAGCAAATCTTCCTAGCCTTTGTTAAAAGGCTATTGCTTTTTGTAACAGCGTCACCACCTGTTAATAAATTCATACGGTTTATTCATGCTTATTTGTATGTGAGCCGTATTTTTTTAAACGTAAGTTTTACAACCCGATGCATTGATTTTAAATGCATATTTGCCAAGCCAAATTTACCCGCTCTATTACACAACCCAAACATAAAATGAACTCTGCAATTAAAATCAATGGCGTACATAAGCGTTTTGGTAACTTACATGCACTCAAAGGAATTGATTTAACCATTGAGCAAGGGGAATTTTTTGCCTTACTAGGCCCAAATGGTGCAGGTAAATCAACTTTAATCAGTATTCTTGCAGGTTTAATCAAACCAACTTCCGGAAATGTTTCTGTGATGGGCTTTGATGTGGTGAATCAATATCAACAGGCTAGGCAACTTCTAGGCGTGGTTCCACAAGAGCTGGTATTTGACCCATTTTTTAATGTGCGCGAGATGCTACGTTTTCAAGCAGGGTATTTTGGCCATGGCCCAGAAAATGATGCATGGGTAGATGAGATTCTCGAAGGTTTAGGTCTTGCAGATAAAGCGAATACGAATATGCGCCAGCTTTCTGGTGGCATGAAGCGTCGCGCGCTTATTGCTCAGGCTTTAGCGCATAAGCCACCTGTAATAGTGCTCGATGAGCCTACCGCAGGTGTGGATGTCGAGTTGCGACAAATGCTCTGGGAGTTTATCAAAAAGCTGAATCGTGATGGGCATACCATTATTTTGACTACCCATTATTTAGAAGAGGCTGAAACTTTATGTAGCCGTGTAGGCATGATGAAGCAGGGTAAAATTGTGGCACTGGATAGTACGGCTAATTTGCTGAATAAATTCGCAGGGAAAAATCTGAGCTTAACTTTGGGTGACGTGACTTTACCGGCTGATATCCAGCCTTTATTACGTAGCCAAGACAGGGGAATTTTTACTTTTGCATTAAATGATATGACGCAAATTGAGCTAGTGTTATCAGTATTACGGTCAGCTAATATCAAGGTGATTGATATGCAGTTAAATGAAGCAGATTTAGAAGATGTGTTTTTGTCGTTAGTAGGCCAATGATGATAAGCCCAGCTTTAAGAGGTCCTTGGACACTGCTAAAAAAAGAGATGCTGCGTTTTTGGCGCGTTGCTTTTCAAACTGTAGCCGCCCCGGTGATTACTGCGTTGTTATATTTGCTGATTTTTTCACATGTACTTGAAGGTCATGTGCAAGTGTATGACGGCGTACCTTATACGGCATTTTTGATTCCTGGCCTTATTATGATGTCGGTGTTACAAAATGCATTTGCAAATAGCTCATCTAGCCTGATTCAATCAAAAGTCATGGGTAATATTGTATTTGTCTTACTTACACCCCTTACACATTTACAGTTTTTCAGTGCATTTTTATGTGCAGCCATTATCCGTGGCTTGGTAGTAGGGTTATGTATTTATTTGGTGGCATTCTGGTTTGTGGATTTGCAAGTTGTTTATCCTAGTTTGATCTTCGCTTTTGCCTTATTAGGTAGCGCGCTATTAGGTACATTCGGTATCATTGCGGGCATCTGGGCTGACCGGTTTGACCAAATGGCGATGTTCCAAAATTTTATTATCATGCCGCTATCATTTTTGTCTGGCGTGTTTTATTCCATACATTCACTGCCGCCATTTTGGCAACAAGTTTCCCATCTGAACCCATTTTTCTACATGATAGACGGCTTTAGATATGGTTTCTTCGGCAAAGGTGATATCTCGCCAATGATTAGTTTGACCATTGTTGGCGTGTCGTTCTTAGTGTTAGCACTGGTTACCCTAAAAATGTTAAAATCAGGCTATAAGCTAAGAGCATAAATCCAAACGCTTGCGGTATTGGGCAAGCAGTAAAGCAACGACTAGAATAAGGTGGTTAAACAGTGTTAAGCGCGCAGCAATTAGAATCCTATATCACACAACATTTAGACTGTGAACATATCAAAGTATTAGGCGATGATGGTACCCATTTTGAGGCGGTCATTGTGAGCGCAGCATTTGTGGGTAAATCTATGGTGCAGCAGCATCAGCTGGTGTATTCGGCACTTGGTGATAGAATGCGCGCAGAGATTCATGCGCTATCAATGAAAACATTAACGCCTGAAAAATGGCATGCGCTTAACGCAAATTAAAAGCGTTTGAGTAAAGCGATTTAATTCCGAATTTAATATATAAAGTAATGGAGATTCACATGGAAGCACAAGCAAAAATTAAACAGACAGTCACTACTAACCCGGTGGTCCTTTACATGAAAGGTACACCAAAGTTTCCTCAATGTGGCTTTTCTAACCTGGCGACACAAATTTTAGATGCATGTAACGCAACATATGTAGCAGTAGATGTACTTGCAGATCAGGATATTCGTGAAGGTATTAAAACCTACGCAAATTGGCCAACGATTCCACAGCTGTATATCAATGGTGAGTTTGTTGGTGGTTCAGACATCATGCGCGCGATGTATGAAAGCGGTGAACTGCAAACGATGTTAGATGCAGCTAAATAAAAATATCAAATAATCTTTAACCGTTAAGTCACTGGATAACTAATTGGATAAGCTCATCATACAAGGTGGTAATCGTCTGCATGGCGAAGTCACTATTTCAGGCGCTAAAAATGCAGCTTTACCTATTTTATGTGCATCTTTATTGGCTGAAACACCACTTAAACTTAGTGGTGTAGCAGCGTTAAAAGATATTGATACCACTATTAAGTTGCTTGATATCATGGGTGTGAAGATTGCCCGCAATGGCAGCGAGGTGACTTTAGATGCCAGCGAGGTTGCTTCTTTTGAGGCGACTTATGAAATGGTTAAAACCATGCGCGCATCCATTTTAGTGCTAGGTCCGCTATTGGCCCGTTTTGGTACTGCACGTGTTTCATTGCCGGGTGGTTGTGCTATTGGCTCACGTCCGGTTGATTTGCATATCAAAGGCTTGCAAGCGATGGGCGCGGCGATACATATCACACACGGTTATATTCAAGCTAGCACCTTACATTTACCCAATCGTCGTCTACAGGGCGCACGTTATTACATGGACTTGGTGACAGTCACTGGTACGGAAAACCTGATGATGGCAGCCGCGTTGGCAGAAGGTACCACTGTGCTAGAAAATGCAGCTAAAGAGCCGGAAGTGGTTGATTTAGCCGAGATGCTGATTAAAATGGGTGCAAATATCTCTGGCGCCGGTACCGATGTCATTACGATTGTGGGCGTAGATAAACTGAATGGTACAACACACAACGTTGTGTGTGACCGCATTGAGGCAGGCACTTATATGGTGGCAGCTGCGATGACAGGTGGCGAGGTTAAACTGCTCAATGCCCGTGCTGATTTACTGGATGCCTTGATTGAAAAACTACGCGAAGCTGGAGCGACTGTTACATCAGAAGCCGATACGATCACTGTGAAAAGTGACGGTAAACTCAAAGCGGTGAATATCCGCACAGCACCACACCCAGCTTTCCCAACGGATATGCAAGCCCAGTTTATGGCGCTCAATACGGTGGCCGAAGGCGTGGCGAAAGTTACCGAAACGATTTTTGAAAACCGCTTTATGCATGTACAGGAAATGCAGCGTATGGGTGCAGATATTAGCATTGACGGCAATACGGCTTTAGTTAAAGGCGTGGGGTTTTTAGATGGTGCCACAGTGATGGCAACAGATTTACGCGCTTCGGCAAGCCTGGTATTAGCTGGCTTGGTTGCCCGTGGCGAAACCGTGATAGAGCGCATCTATCACCTAGACCGTGGCTATGAGCACTTAGAAGCAAAACTTAACGCACTTGGTGCGAATGTAAAACGAGTTTAAACATGATTACCATCGCACTTTCAAAAGGCCGTATCTTTGAAGAAACTACTCCGCTTTTAGCTGCGGCTGGTATTCATGCGCTTGAAGATCCTGAGTCGTCACGTAAACTGATATTAGCGACTAATCGTCCTGATGTGCGGTTGATTATCGTGCGTGCGAGTGATGTACCGACTTATGTACAATACGGTGCGGCTGATTTAGGTATTGCAGGTAAAGACGTACTGGACGAGCATGGCGGTGATGGCTTATACCAACCTATCGATTTGCAAATTGCTAAATGCAAAATGATGGTTGCAGTGCGTGAAGACTTTGATTACTTTGCTTCAATTCGCAGCGGCGCACGTTTAAAAGTTGTAACCAAGTACGTTAAAACGGCACGCGAACACTTTGCCGCTAAAGGCATGCATGTTGATTTAATCAAGCTTTATGGCTCTATGGAGCTAGGTCCGCTAGTAGGCTTGGCAGACGTGATTGTCGATTTAGTCAGCACCGGCGGAACTTTGCGCGCAAATAACCTCAAAGCGGTAGAGGAGGTTGGCGAGATTAGCTCGCGTTTAGTCGTTAACCAAGCTTCACTCAAACTGAATAGAACTCAATTGCAGCCAATTATGGACGCCTTTGTCAGTGCGATTTCGGCTTAATACACAAAGCAATTTTAAATCAATCAATTAAAAATATAGGTTTTAAGTATGAGTATCAAGGTCAGGCGTTTTTCTACTACCGATAATGATTTCGATGAAAAGCTGAAAGCGTTACTTGCGTTTGAAACTGCGCAGGATGATAGCGTTGACGTTGTAGTTGCAGACATATTAAAAGACGTTAAAAAACGTGGTGATGCTGCGGTACTTGACTACACTAATCGATTTGATAAAACCAGTGCTGCAAGCTTAACTGACCTTGAAGTCAGTAAAGATGAACTTACAGCAGCATTAAATGGCTTACCAGTTGAACAACGTCAAGCTTTACAAGCTGCTGCAGACCGAGTGCGCAGTTACCACGAAAAGCAGTTAATGGCTTCTTGGAGCTATACCGAAGATGATGGAACCCTACTAGGGCAACAAGTCACTTCGCTAGACCGTGTGGGTTTATATGTACCAGGCGGCAAAGCTGCATATCCGTCTTCAGTATTAATGAATGCGATTCCTGCCAAAGTGGCAGGTGTAGCAGAGTTAATTATGGTCGTACCTACCCCTAATGGTGAAAAAAACGCGCTGGTATTGGCCGCTGCTGCAATTTCTGGCGTTGACCGCGTATTCTGTATTGGCGGCGCACAAGCCGTAGGCGCAATGGCTTACGGTACTGAAACTGTACCGCAGGTTGATAAGATTGTAGGCCCAGGCAATGCCTATGTTGCCGCTGCTAAGCGCCGTGTATTTGGCGTGGTAGGCATTGATATGGTCGCAGGACCATCTGAAATATTAGTGATTTGCGATGGTAAAACCAACCCGGATTGGGTGGCGATGGATTTGTTCAGCCAAGCTGAGCATGATGAGCTAGCGCAGGCTATTTTGTTAAGTCCGGATGCAGAATTTTTAGATAAAGTCAGCGCAAGTATTCAAAAGCTGGTGCAGGAAATGCCACGCAAAGACATAATTACAACTTCATTAACTGACCGTGGCGCGCTGATTTTAGTGCGCGATTTGGATGAAGCGGCAGAAATCAGTAATTACATCGCCCCAGAGCATTTAGAGCTTTCGATGGATGAACCATTGGCATTCAGTAAAAAAATCAAACACGCTGGGGCTATTTTCATGGGACGCGATACCTGTGAAGCGATTGGCGATTATTGTGCAGGACCTAATCACGTGTTGCCAACGTCACGTACTGCAAGGTTTTCATCACCGCTGGGCGTGTATGATTTTCAAAAACGGTCAAGCTTAATCATGGTGTCAGCTGCAGGCGCTCAAACATTAGGCAAAATCGCTTCAGTGTTAGCGCGTGGTGAAGGTTTACAAGCGCATGCTAGGTCTGCTGAATTTAGATTGAAAGATTAGGCAGAGAGATTGGATTAGGAATTGGATCAAATACGGTGAGTAAATTCTGGAGTGATGTGGTGCATAAGCTAACGCCTTATGTGCCTGGTGAACAACCCAAGCTAGCTAATCTAGTGAAACTTAATACCAATGAAAATCCTTATGGGCCAAGCCCAAAGGTGTTAGAAGCGCTGAAACTTGAAGCTACTGATAGTTTAAGGTTATATCCAGATCCTAATTCAGATGCGCTTAAGGCAGCTATTGCCCAAACTCATGGTTTAGAGGCTAAACAAGTATTTGTTGGCAATGGTTCTGATGAAGTGCTCGCGCATGTATTTCAGGCCTTGTTAAAACACGACAAGCCCTTGCTGTTTCCAGACATCACTTACAGTTTCTATCCAGTATATTGCAGCTTATACGCTATTGATTATCAAACAATACCGCTGGCTGAAGATTTCACAATCAATGTTAACGACTATAACCGAGCTAATGGCGGCATCATATTCCCTAACCCTAACGCGCCGACCGGAATTCCACTCGCGTTAGCGGAAATTGAAAATCTACTACAGAAAAACACTGAGTCAGTAGTAGTCATTGACGAGGCCTATGTTGATTTTGGTACAGAATCTGCCGTAGGCCTGATTAATCGCTACCCTAATTTGCTGGTAACGCATACTTTATCTAAAGCACGCTCGCTCGCAGGTTTGCGGGTTGGTTATGCGTTAGGTTCGGTTGATTTAATCGAAGCGCTTATACGTGTGAAAGATAGTTTTAACTCGTATCCGATTGACCGGTTTGCTTCAGCAGGCGCAATTGCCGCTATGCAAGATGTTGCTTATTTTGAAAAAACTTGTAGCCAAGTAGTTTCAACCCGTAAAACCCTTATTCAAGATTTAACGAAATTAGGATTTGAAGTCTTGCCATCAGGTGCTAATTTTATATTTGCTAAACACCCAACTAGAGATGGCGCTGATATAACTTCGGCATTACGCGATAGAAGTATTATCGTCCGTCATTTCAAAGCGCCAAGTAGGGTTGCACCTTATATGCGCATTACCGTTGGAACGGATCAGCAGTCCAAAATATTGATCAATGCGCTCACTGAAATTTTATATTGAACGCTTTTAATTCGGCTATCTAATGAGTATTAGATAAAGATACATGCATAAATGCTTAAAATATTGCAAAAAAGCGTGAAAAGTTTGAACTTTCCTACAAACTGCGGTTATTATGTGGGTTATGTGCGATTTGTGCACAATATAAAAAAATCATGATCAAAAATCATGGCTAAGTAAAATAACCTGTTCAATTCGTATTTTTAATCTAAATAAACCAGACGCTGGTTTATTTTCAGTTGGAGGATGTATCGTGGCACAAACCCAAATGGCATTAGATTCATTAGATTTCGACGGCACCGTCGCTTTAGCAACTAAAGTTGCTCCGCACGTAGATATTCTAGAAATTGGTACACCATGCATTAAGCATAATGGTATCAAGTTACTAGAAGTATTACGCGCTAAATTTCCAAATAATAAAATCTTGGTTGACTTAAAAACAATGGATGCCGGTTTCTATGAAGCTGAACCATTCTACAAGGCTGGTGCAGATATTTGTACAGTACTAGGTACTGCAGATTTAGGTACGATCAAAGGTGTAATTGACGTTGCTAACAAATACGGTAAAAAAGCACAAGTTGACTTGATTAATGTGGCTGACAAAAAAACACGTACACAAGAAGTTGCTAAGTTAGGCGCACATATCATTGGCGTACATACTGGTTTAGACCAACAAGCTGCTGGCCAAACCCCGTTCAATGACTTAAGCATGGTTGCTGGTCTAGGCTTAGGCGTTGAAATCTCAGTTGCTGGTGGCGTTAAAGCTGCTACAACACAACAAGTAAAAGATGCAGGCGCTACTATTATCGTGGCTGGTGCTGCTATTTACGGTGCTGCTGACCCAGCTGCTGCTGCTGCTGAAATCACTTCAATTGCACATGGTAATGCTGCAACTGCTGGTGGTGTTAAAAAATTCTTACCATGGATTATTGCTGCGATTGTATTAGTAGTGTTGTTTACCGTGTTTAACAAAAAAGAAGCGCCAGCAGATGCTGTTGATGCTACGGCTACAGAAGAAATGGCTGCTCCTGCAGAAGCTGCACCCGCTGCTGAAGCACCAGTTGAGGCTGCACCTGCTGAAGCCGCTCCTGCAGAAGCAGCACCTGCTGCTGCACAATAGTTTTTACAAGCTATTAGCAATAGCAAGTAGCTTGTTATTGCGGAAAAATTAGCAAATGCTAATTTGAGCAGAGCTAAGCAAAGCCTAGTATAGATTATGAATATCTTGCTAGGCTTTGTTCTTTTTTGGGCTCTCTTTAGCCTTTTTATACTATTTTTGTAGACTTTATTAGGTTTAAACTTTTATCTGGTTTGATAAAATCGGGTTTAGGTTAAAATAGTCGTATTAATTAAGATTTACCCTTTAAGTGATTCAATATGCGCTCTGCTGAAGTGATAAGAAATACATTAGAAACACAAATTACTGTTACCATCAACTTGGATGGCACAGGCGTTTCTCAATTTAATACAGGTGTGAGCTTTTTAGACCACATGATGGACCAGATTGCCCGTCACGGCATGATGGATATTAGCGTGAATGCTAAGGGTGATTTGCATATTGATGCGCATCACACGGTTGAAGATATTGGTATTACGCTAGGCCAAGCTTTTGCAAAAGCAGTCGGTGATAAAAAAGGGATACGTCGTTATGGCCATGCTTACGTGCCTTTGGATGAGGCATTGTCACGCGTAGTGTTAGACATTTCAGGTCGACCAGGCTTGTCCTTTGGCTGTACATTTACGCGTGCTGCGATTGGCGAGTTCGATGTAGATTTGTTCCATGAATTCTTCCAAGGTTTTGTTAATCATGCCAATGTCACATTGCATATTGATAATTTAAAAGGCCATAACGCTCACCATCAAGCTGAAACAATTTTCAAGGCATTTGGTCGCGCACTGCGCATGGCGGTAGAGTTTGATGCGCGCATGGAAGGTATCATGCCATCTACTAAAGGCAGTTTGTAATATTGAATTTATAAGCATTTAGCTACAATGATGAATATAGCAGCATGAAAAAAATTGATATTGCGGTAGTAGATTATGGCATGGGTAATTTGCGTTCCGTGTCTAAGGCGTTGGAGCATGTTGCACCTTCAAAAACTGTAGTCGTCACTAGTAACCCTGAAGAGATCGCTGCTGCGGAGCGTGTGGTGTTTCCAGGTCAGGGCGCCATGCCGGATTGTATTCGCGAGATGGATGTGCGTGGCCTACGTGAAGCGGTGTTGTATTCAGCTGTGAACAAGCCATTCTTAGGTATCTGTATTGGCCTGCAAATGCTGTTTGAA
>DASQFK010000014.1:0-3307 GCA_035633175.1 Methylotenera sp. | reverse complement strand
GCTGCACAGGCGCGGGCTCACGTGCAGTTAACCAGTCTAGCTGGCATTGTGCATGTAAGTTGGCAATTAGCTGTTTACTTAATGTACCGCCGCTATTTAACCTGGTGATTTCGCAATCGCGCAGCATAAAAGGTGCCGTATTTTTTGCACTCAATGATTCGGTTAATTGCAAGATATCGCCTTCGTGAAGCATATCAAGGTCTAGCTTCATGATAGAACGATGCATTATAAACCCACCTAAATTAGGTGCGAACGATGGTTTAAAATCCTCTTGCTGGCTAATGTTATATTTAATGCCAAATAATTTATTGTTTTTCTGTTGCTCGCGTAGCGCCTCTACCCATTCAATGCGCCGTTCTTCACCCACAAATCCCTTATTGATGAGTGCCTGATACTGGGGCAAATATTCAGTAATTGTGTCTTTTTCCATGCCTGAAGATTGATAGCGTTGGCGTGCTGCATTGAGTGAATTTTGCTGCGTTTGCAAGGCCGCTTCTTGCTCTACGCTATAGTTTTGCGCACCATAAACCAATAGCGCGACAACAATCACCACTGTCACTAATATCACTAAAGTGTTTTGTAATTTACGCCAATCTTGCTTGTCTAGTTTCATAACAATGTTATCTCTGGCTTATTAGCTCGCCGGCCGATTTTTCCACTACTGTATCAGCCGCCGTGAGTATGACTTTAAGCTTAAATAATGCAGGTTGGGTTTGTGTGGTTTGCTCGTCTGCTGTGCTGCCTTGCAAATCAACATACGAACTTACATTTACAGGCTCTTGCAACACCTCCACTGCAGCCACTCTGCCATCAGCTTTCAATGTGCTGACAAATTTATTCACACTATTGAGCGCGCTTCTGTAATCGCCCGTAAAGCCTGATATTTCTGCCGTGACAAAGCCTAACTCGCTTAATTTTGTTGGATCTGATGCTAATTGAGCATTAATATTGGTTTGCCCGTTATTAGCTGATGTATTGTTCGGAATCGCAATAAACTTATCATCATCTTTCACGTTAATATCACTGGTTAGTACCCAACGGAGCCTATTCAGTTGAATTTCAGGTGACTGTTCCATCGCGGCACTTACTACTAACATCACACGGCGCGGTGATTTTGGATACCTGGTGATGGTCTTATCTAACTCTACAGCGACTTTTAAATCTGCTGCACTAATTGTAGTCACCGGGAAGTTCTTTGCAACCTCATCATACTGATGCTGTTGAATGATAGTGTCTTGCACTGCCTGATTAAAGGCTGCTTTATGATCCAAACCTTGTTTGAGCACCCAGCCCGCCGCACTTAAGCCAACAATACCGAAGACTAAAGTTGCTATGATGAGATTTTGTTTAAGCTTAGTGAATTGATGTTGTTGAGTGAGTGCTTCTGGTGCAAGGTTATCTACCTCATGACCGCTTGCCAATAGTTGCATGTGCAACAATTCAGGCATTTTCTGTACTAGCTTTGCTGGTAAGCCCAGTGTTTTTACAAACTCGCCCAAACTAACATCCGTACATTCAATTCCCTGCTCTTGGCTAATGCCCTGGCTAATTTGTTGCGTAGCACCGTCAATACTTGCTAACACTAAATTCAGTGGCGTTTCACGTGATATAAACCGCTGACTGATCAAATACAGCCGCGTTTTTTCCGTTTCGACCAAATAAAAATAACCTAACTGATTCGCCGCAGCTGGCACATTAGACACCAAACGGCTCATCCGTAAACGGCCATTATGCAGATAAGTTTGGCGTAAACCTGACGAAAGTTTTTCACATAACAAAATATGTGGTGCCATAAGCTTTAGCTGCCGCACTAATACTTGGCTGAGCATGGGCAATAAATAAACGCCTACTAACTGTGCATTTACTGCTTGAATAACCGTGACCCACGGTTGTAGAAAATCTGCATTATTAAGTGCTACAAATAAAAATTTATCGTCTTTACGTTTTTCTTTATCACGATTGATAAAGTGTGCGGTACGATATTCTAACCCACGATAAAACTGATTGAGCTTACGCAACGTAAGCTCTCGTTTAGCCGCACCCGTAGTGTGTGGCACGCTTTCTAATCGGTAATCTTCTTCTACTGCATCTACCATTAAATAGACTGGTGTTGCTGGATATTGCTGTAAGAATTCAGCGAATGCTTCATGTCCAGCGATATCGTTAGCAAAAACTTGGCTACCCTGTAAATTACCTGCATGCCAAAGCCCAGCCAGCAAACTATGGGCGGTGGCACATAACACTATTTTATTTTGGCTAGTTTTAAACATTTGCTGAGTTTATATTGTTGGTGCTTAAATTTTAAATCTTAAGTTTACTAAACGAGTCGTACACAGGGCCAAGCACGGAAAACATGATAAACCCTAGTATGGCACCCAACAATACAGTAAGCGCAGGCTCAATCATTTTAAGCATTTTTTGCATGGAATCATTCACGTCTCTGTCATAAAAATAACTGATATTAAGCAATGACTTATCCAAAGCACCCGTACTTTCACCCACACGTATCATGCGCACCACTAGCGGTGGAAACAAACCTGCATTGCGAAAACTCTCGCTCATAGAATCTCCCGCATTGATTTGTGCATGCGCACGACTTAATGCATCTGCCACCACCTGATTACCTACGATTCTTTCGCAAATCTTAATCGCGTCCAAAATGGGGATACCCGTTTGATACATTAAAGCAAAATAGCGCGCGAACCGTGCCATGATAATTTTGTGCAAAATCGGCCCCGTAATGGGTAAATTCAGCTTAATCATATCAAAGCGATAGCGTGCTAATGGGTTGGTTTGAATAAGTGCGGTCAAGCCAACAAAAATTAAGATGGGCAAACCTATTACTAGCCACCAATAATTCACAAACGCATTAGAAACTGCGATTAAAATTTTAGTATTTAACGGTAGTTCTTGGCCCATATTACGCAAAAAAGACACCATTTGCGGCACTAGATAGGTCATTAAGAATGCAACCGCGCCCAATACCACTACTGCAACAAACGCAGGATAAGCCAGCAGTTTTTTAGTCTGCGACATAAGCTCATCCTGCCAGCGAATCGTTTCAAATAGATTGTTGAACACTGCTGGCAATTGGCCTGTCTGCTCACCCGCATCAATCAAACTTACAAAGACTTCACTAAAAACACTAGGGTGCTCTGCCAGCGCTTGAGAAAGCATTTTGCCGCCTTCAACCTCTGCGCTCACTGCACCTAATACTTTTTGAAAGTAAGGATTAGGATTGCTTTCTCGCAAATCCTGCAAGCACTCCAACAACGGTACGCCAGCTTTGGTTAACTGCTCTAGTTGA
>DASQFK010000013.1:0-17349 GCA_035633175.1 Methylotenera sp. | reverse complement strand
CAGAGAGTGCGATCAAGATGGCGATAAACAATAAAATAATGCGTAGCAATTTGCTCATCACAACACGCATGTTCAGATTGACATGCTCGGCGCGCATTAATTTATTTTCAAGAAGACGACTTATCCAAAGCGCTACAAAGATAGTGACAATAATCGTAAGGAGTGCTTGCGACACCAACAACAGATCCATCTTGTTTTTACCGATGTTAAATTTAACATCCTCAAGTATCTGCAATAATTGTGGCAATAAGCCACTTAAATGTAGTGCTAGTATCAGCCAAATCAAGCCGGATATACCATTTTCTAGCGTTTTGAGCACACCGCCAGGTGCAACGATGTAGCGTACGGCATAAACAGCCAAGCGTATGATCGCCATCGCGAATAGCAGTGTGCTTGCTAAGTGCAACAAACTAGTATGTTGCCAATACCCTAATATTACTTTGCAAATCTGCACAATAATCAGCGTGGATAAAGGAAATAACACGCGATTAATGCCACCTATTCCAAGCTTCCATTTTTCGGGCGCATGTTTCATTACATACGCACGCAAAACGCCATTAATGGCCCAGGCAACCCCACAGGCGGCTATTACAATGGCCAGTTGCCATAGTGCTGCTGGCGTAGATAAGTCGGCTAACATTTCTTGCCAAACAAATTGTATGTCTTGGTTCATTTTCTTTATCGTTGGCTACTTAATTAAAACACTTTTATAGGAGAATAAAATTTTGTTAACTCTAGTTAAATACTGTTAAATCAGAAATATAGTAGCTAAACCTAAAAATATAAAGAAACCGCCACTGTCTGTTACTGCAGTAATCAGTACACTAGAGCCCACAGCAGGATCACGGCCAATTTTATTCATCACAAGCGGGATCATCACACCCATCACGGCAGCCAATAGTAAATTCAGTGTCATCGCACTCATCATGACTAATCCAAGTTGATAACTGCCATACAATGCGTAAGCTATTATTCCCAATACTCCACCCCAAAACAGACCATTCAGTAAGGCAACGCCTAACTCTTTTGTGATAAGTGACTTCATATTATGTGATGCAACCTGACCCAATGCCAAACCACGGACTATCATCGTCGTAGTTTGATTGCCAGAGTTACCGCCTATGCCGGCAACGATGGGCATGAGCGCAGCCAAAGCCACTATTTTTTCAATTGAACCTTCAAATAATCCAATAACACGCGATGCAACTATCGCTGTTACTAAATTAATAGCCAACCAGGCCCAACGGTTTTGTACTGACTTCCAAACAGACGCGAAAAAGTCCTCTTCTTCGCGCAAGCCGGCCATAGAGAGCATATCACTTTCAGTTTCCTCTCTAATATAATCCATCACTGCATCTACGGTAATACGTCCGACCAATTTGTTATTGTCGTCCACCACTGGCGCTGTAACCAAGTCATAACGTTCAAACGCCTTGGCTGCCTCATCTGCAATATCCTCTGGGTGAAAAACGACCGCATCAACAGCCATTACATCAGCCACGCTTGAGGCCAAATCATTCACTACTAAACGCTTTAAAGGTAGTACACCGAGCAATATGTCGTCTCGATCTACAACAAAAAGTTTGTCAGTATGGTCAGGTAAGCTACCAAGGCGGCGCATATAGCGCAAGGCTACTTCCAAGGTGATATCTTCGCGAATAGTGACAATATCAAAGTCCATAATCGCACCAACGGCATCATCTGAATGCGACAAGGCGGATTGTAAACGGGCACGATTTTGTGTATCTAAGCTGTCTAACAGCTCTTGTAGCACGTCTTTTGGCAAGTCTGGCGCCAAGTCTGCCAACTCATCGGTATCAAGCTGCTCAGCAGCTGCCAGCAGCTCTTCTGAGTCCATATCAGCAATCAGTGTTTGACGCACTGCATCAGACACCTCAAGCAAGATATCGCCATCTCGCTCGACTTTAACCAGTTCCCAGACATCTAAACGCTGCTCTAATGGCAGTGCTTCTAAAATATACGCAACGTCTGCTGTGTGGAGTGAATCTAGTTTCTTTTGGAGCTCATTAAGATTTTGTTTGTGAACAATGGATTCAACTAAATCATGCCTAGGCATTGCTTGCTTATGTACTAAACCTTCAATAAGCTTATGCTTATCCAATAGGGAAATCACCTGTTGCAGGTTTTCGCTTAAACTCTCTTTGGATTCTTGAATGTCTGCCATAAGGACTCGTAAATAATGTTGGCTAATGACTTACTAAAGTAGATAAATAACACACTGTAGTATATTGTTATTATGGTTTATTTTTAAGTTAAATATTTAACATTGGCTTAAAATTGACAAAAATAATCAAGTTATCTTTAAGGTAAATGAATAAGTTATCTGCAATATTTTGAATAGAAAATGATTAAAATGACTATACAACTTCACCTTTATTCAACTTCACACTGCCATCTATGCGAACAAGCAGAAAACCTTTTACACAGTATGTCTAAATTTTATGACACGCAATGGCGAATCATTGAAATAGCTGAAGATGCAAGACTACTAGAGCGTTACGAAATCAAAATTCCAGTACTAAAAAGATTGGATACTGGCGCTGAAATATCCTGGCCATTCAATGACCGAGATATTCAAAATTTACTTAGATAAAACTAGCAAAATTATTAAAAGCAAAAACTAAGCGTTGTAAATGAAAAAAGCCAGCGAGTGCTGGCTTTTTTTGTAAGAAAATAGATACTTATTATTCTGCTACAACAACTTCAGCACCAGTATCTGGGCGGTCAACCAACTCAACCAAAGCCATAGGCGCGTTATCACCATTACGGAAGCCACATTTCAACACACGTAAGTAACCACCATTACGTGTAAGGTAGCGTGGACCAAGTTCACCAAACAATTTACCTACAATATCACGATCACGTAAACGACTAAACGCTAAACGACGATTGGCTAAAGTTGGAGTTTTACCTAATGTAATCAAAGGCTCTGCAAATTTGCGCAACTCTTTTGCTTTAGGCAAAGTAGTTTTAATGACTTCGTGACGCAGCAATGAAGCTGTCATGTTACGGAACATCGCTGCACGATGGCTGCTAGTACGATTTAATTTACGATTGCTATTACCGTGACGCATAGTAATTCCTTAAAGTTTCTTAACTTAATATTAAGCTTATTTTCTAAGCTTTTTCGAGACCAACAGGTGGCCAGTTTTCTAATTTCATGCCCAATGTTAGGCCACGAGTAGCGAGTACATCTTTAATTTCATTCAGTGATTTACGGCCAAGATTAGGTGCTTTTAATAGCTCATTCTCAGTACGTTGGATCAAATCACCAATGTAAAATATATTTTCTGCTTTCAAGCAATTTGCTGAACGCACTGTTAACTCTAAATCATCCACTGGACGCAATAACACTGGGTCAACTTGTGGTGCAGACTTAACTTCAACTTCGCTAGGAGCACCTTCAAGATCAGCAAATACTGATAACTGGCCCATCAAGATACGAGCAGCATCGCGAATTGCTTGTTCTGGCTCGATTACACCGTTTGTTTCAACATCCATGACCAATTTATCTAAGTCAGTACGTTGCTCAACACGTGCGCTCTCAACTTGATAGCTCACTTTGTTAATCGGGCTAAATGATGCATCCACCATAATGAAGCCAAGTACGCGATCTTCTTCATTGGCTTTTTGGCGCGCAGGTACTGGTTGATAACCACGACCCATAGCAACCTTAACTTCTAAGTTAAGTTTTCCACCTTTAGTCAAATGAGCAATCACATGATCAGGATTAACGATTTCAGCATCATGACCTGTTTCAAAATCACCGGCGGTAACAACACCTTCAGTTGATTTGTTTAATGTCAGAATTGTTTCTGATTTAGTATTTAATTTTAAAGCCACACCTTTAAGATTAAGTAGAATATCTACCACATCTTCTTGCACGCCATCTAAAGTTGAATACTCATGCACTACACCATCAATTTTAACTTCAGTAATTGCGAAGCCGGGAATTGAAGATAATAAAACACGACGTAAAGCATTACCTAAAGTGTAGCCAAAGCCACGCTCCATTGGTTCTAACGTTACACGTGCGCGTAGTGGTGATAATACCTCAACATCAACAACACGCGGTTTTAAGTATTCGGTAGGACTGTTTTGCATAGTTATACCTTTTAATTTTTAAGATTATCACTATTTAATTTATGAAATTAAATAGTGATAATCTATGTGAACTAGCCAAGCCAGTTCACATAGTCAGTTATTTAGAGTAAAGCTCAACCACCAATGATTCATTGATTGTTGCTGGCAACTCATCACGCATTGGCTTAGCTTTAAATGTACCTTTAAAGGCTTTAACATCGACTTCTATCCATGCCGGGAAGCCACGTTGCTCAGCAGCTTCAAGTGCGCTTTTAATGCGCAGTTGTGTTTTAGATGCTTCAGCAACACTCACTACATCACCCGCTTTAACTTGGTATGATGGAATATTTACACGACGACCATTTACTAAAATGCTGTTGTGACGTACGATTTGACGCGCTTCTGTACGTGATCCACCAAGACCCATACGATAAGTAACGTTATCTAGACGGCACTCTAAAAGTTGCAACAAGTTCTCACCTGTAATACCTTTTTGGCGATCAGCTTCAGCATAGTAGCTACGGAATTGCGCTTCTAATACACCATAAGTACGGCGTACTTTTTGTTTTTCGCGTAGTTGCACACCATAGTCTGAAAGACGTTGGTTACGACGCTGACCGTGTTGGCCAGGTGGAAAGTTACGTTTTTCGATTGCACATTTGTCAGTGAAACATTTTTCTGCTTTTAGAAAAAGTTTTTCGCCTTCACGACGACACTGACGACATTTTGGGTCTAAATTTCTAGCCAAGTGATTCTCCTGTTATCTCTACTAAAGCGAGCTATTAGCTCAGCTTAAATGCGGCGTTTTTTAGGTGGACGGCAGCCATTGTGCGGCACTGGCGTCACATCGGTAATGCTGGTAATTTTGAAACCAGCTGCATTAAGTGCGCGCACAGCAGATTCACGACCTGGACCTGGACCTTTAATACGCACTTCTAAATTCTTAACACCATTTTCCTGAGCTGACTTACCAGCAACTTCAGCCGCTACTTGCGCTGCAAATGGGGTACTTTTACGTGAACCTTTGAAACCTTGGCCACCTGAAGTTGCCCATGACAACGCATTACCTTGACGGTCTGTAATGGTGATGATGGTATTGTTAAAAGATGCATGCACGTGAGCAATGCCCTCTGCAATATTCTTTTTAACTTTCTTTCTTACGCGTACATTAGCTTTTGCCATGTTGCACTATCCTTACTAATAAATCTTACTTAAATTTGTGAGCATAGAAAATTTAATTTCTAAACTAAGGCGACTAAATATTATTTAGCTTGTTTAATTGCTTTAACTGGACCCTTACGAGTACGAGCATTCGTTTTAGTGCGTTGACCACGTACAGGCAGGCCACGGCGATGACGCACACCACGGTAACAACCCAAGTCCATTAAACGTTTGATGTTCATTGAAACTTCACGGCGTAAGTCACCTTCAACTTTGAATTTGGCGACTTCGTCACGTAATTTTTCTACATCAGCGTCATTTAGGTCTTTAATTTTTGCTGTTGCTAAAACACCAGCTGCAACACAAATTTTTTGTGCTGTATTACGACCAATACCGAAAATTGCAGTCAATGCAATTTCAGTGTGTTTGTTATTTGGGATGTTTACCCCTGCAATACGTGCCATACTCTACTCCAAATTTAGGCTTAACCTAAAAATCTATTGCTTTAAAAAAGCCGAAGATTTTAACAGTTAATCTAACTTTTATCAATTAGCTTATCTTCTGATCAACTTTAACAAGTGACCAACTTAATTAGTGAAATTAAATTCACCAATTGGATTAATTAAAAAATCAATTAACCTTGACGTTGTTTATGACGCGGTTCTGTACAAATGATACGTACAACACCACGGCGACGAACAACTTTACAATTACGGCATAATGCTTTTACTGATGCACGAACTCTCATTTATCACTCCATTACTTCTTAAACTGCGTGTCTTAAATAACAACTTAAACTACTTAGCGCGAAACGTAATCCTAGCTCGCGATAAATCATACGGCGTCATTTCTACGGTGACTTTGTCACCTGGTAAAATACGTATGTAGTGCATGCGCATTTTTCCTGAAATATAGCCTAAAACAACATGTCCATTCTCTAGGGAAGATTTTCTAAAACTTCACCCTGCATCTCAATTCTGTCTTGCTTTGCCATTTCTAAAGATTATTTCGCGCCTTGCGCATTACCTTTAAAATTAGCTTTTTTTAGTAACCCCTCATATTGATGAGACATTAAATGAGATTGCACTTGTGTCATAAAATCCATCGTTACAACAACAATAATCAACAGCGAAGTACCACCAAAATAAAACGGTGTATTAAATTTCAATATCAAAAATTCTGGCAATAAACAAACTAACGTTATATAAGCAGCACCGACTAAAGTTAACCTACCCATAATACGATCTATATATTTTGCAGTTTGATCACCTGGTCTAATCCCGGGTACAAATGCGCCGCTTTTCTTTAAGTTATCTGCCGTATCTTTTGGATTAAACTGCAATGCCGTGTAAAAGAAACAGAAGAAAACAATTGCTGTTGCGAATAATAAAATGTAAATCGGCTGACCTGGCGACAAAGCAGCTGCAATATCTTTTAACCAGTACATACGCTCACTACTACCAAACCAACCAGCTAATGTCGCAGGAAACAAAATAATACTAGATGCAAAAATCGGCGGAATTACGCCAGCCATATTAAGCTTTAATGGCAGATGAGTCGTTTGACCACCATACACCTTATTTCCAACCTGGCGTTTTGCATAATTAACAGTAATTTTTCGCTGTCCACGCTCTACAAATACTACTAATGCAGTCACTAAAATCGTTGCAACTAACAAGAAAAATGCCAATGGTATACTGAATGCACCTGTATTTACCATCTCTGCGGTCGAACCTAGGGCACTTGGCAATCCTGCAACAATTCCAGCGAAAATGATAATTGAAATACCATTACCAATACCACGCTCAGTAATTTGCTCACCCAGCCACATCAAAAACATTGTGCCACTTACCAACGTGATTACCGCTGTTAATCTAAAGGCCATCCCTGGATCCAACACAAGACCTGGCTGCCCTTCTAAAGCGATTGCAATACCTAATCCTTGGAAGGTTGCCAATATCACGGTGCCGTAACGCGTATATTTCGTGATAGTTCTGCGGCCAGCTTCACCTTCTTTTTTAAGCTGTTCAAGCTTAGGTGATACGGCTGACATCAACTGCATGATAATCGATGCAGATATGTACGGCATGATCCCTAAAGCAAAAACCGTGAATCTGGAAAGTGCGCCACCTGAAAACATGTTAAACATGCCCAAGATACCACCACTTTGTGATTCAAATAATTTTGCCAGTACATCAGGATCAATACCAGGTACGGGAATATGCGCACCTAATCGATACACGATCAATGCACCCAATACAAAAAGTAGGCGACTTTTGAGCTCGCCCATTTTTGATGCCGTCTTTAATAAGCTATCTTGTGCCAAAACTATACTCTTACGCTGCTTCTAAAATTTTACCGCCAGCTGCTTCAACTGCGGCGCGTGCGCCCTTAGTTAAAAGCAAGCCTTGGATATTAAATTTAGCAGTCACATCGCCTGACAAGAAAATCTTAGCATTTCTAACTGTGCCAGATACGATGTTTGCTGCTTTTAACGCTAACAAGTCGATGACTTCGTTAGGAATTAAAGACAACTCACTTGTACGTACATGTGCAGTTTTTGCTTTAGTCATTGATTTAAAGCCACGTTTAGGTAAACGGCGTTGAATTGGCATTTGACCGCCTTCAAAACCAACCTTATGAAAACCACCAGTACGTGATTTTTGACCTTTATGACCACGACCAGCTGTTTTACCTAAACCAGAACCAATACCACGACCAACGCGGCGACGTTCTTTTTTCGAGCCTTCTGCAGGCTTAATCGTATTTAATTGCATTATCCCTCTACCTTTAATAGATAGCCAACAGCATTGATCATGCCGCGAATTGCTGGAGTATCTTGTAATTCAACTGTATGGTGCATGCGACGTAAACCTAAACCTTTAACGGTAGCTTTATGCGCCTCAATACGACCAATAACACTTTTAACAAGAGTTACTTTAATGCCTGATGCATCTTTTTTTGCTTTAGCCATGATTAGCCTCTAATTTCTTCAACTGATTTACCGCGTTTAGCTGCGATTTCCGCTGGTGTATTCATTGACTCTAAACCGTTCAAAGTAGCACGAACCAGGTTGTAAGGATTTGTTGAACCAATACATTTTGCTACCACGTTAGTCACACCCATCACTTCAAAAATTGCGCGCATTGCGCCACCAGCGATAATGCCGGTACCTTCTGAAGCTGGTTGAATAAACACTTTAGCAGCACCATGCACACCAGTCACTGCGTGATGCAATGTACCGTTGGTCAAATTGATTTTCAACATACCGCGACGCGCTTCGTCCATTGCTTTTTGTACTGCAACTGGTACTTCACGTGCTTTGCCTTTGCCCATACCAACAGCACCATCGCCGTCGCCAACTACTGTAAGAGCTGCAAAACTCATGATACGACCACCTTTAACCGTTTTACTTACACGATTAACTGCAATCATCTTTTCGCGCAAACCATCAGTCTGCTGCTGTTGCTGTTCCATTTCTCTCGCCATCATTAACCTCTTTAGCAATCAGACCAATTAGAAGGATAAGCCGTTTTCGCGAGCGGCATCTGCCAACGCTTTAATACGACCGTGATATTTGTAACCTGAACGATCAAAAGCGACAGTGGTAACACCCGCTTTTTTAGCTTTTTCTGCAATCAGTTTACCAATCGCGGCAGCAGCTTCAACATTGCCACCGTTTTTAATTTTTTTACGAACATCAGCCTCAACTGTTGAAGCACTAACAATTACTTTATCACCAGTTTCAGCAATAATTTGTGCATAAATGTGCGTGTTAGTACGGTGCACACTTAGACGAGTAACTTTTAGCTCTGCAATTTTGGCACGGGTTTTACGTGCACGGCGCAAGCGATTATTTACATTGTTCATTTTCTATGCCTTATTTCTTTTTGGTTTCTTTAATTGCGACAACTTCATCAGCATAACGAACACCCTTGCCTTTATAAGGCTCTGGAGCACGGTAAGCACGAATCTGCGCTGCAACTTGACCAATCACCTGCTTATCAACGCCTGTGAGTAAAATCTCAGTTGGCGTTGCAGTAGCCACAGTCACGCCGGCTGGCATTTTGTGGTTGATTGGATGTGAATAACCTAATTCTAAATTTAAAACAGCACCTTGTGCAGCAGCCTTATAACCAACACCTACCAGGGTTAATTTACGGGTAAAGCCTTGCGAAACACCATGCACCATATTGGCGACTAACGCACGCAAAGTACCAGACATTGCGCGTGAATGTTGTGCATCGCTAGTAGCGGTAAACGTAATCGTTTCGCCTTCGCGTTTAAGCACAACAGCACTTGTTAATGGGTGAGACAATTTACCTAAAGGACCGCTTACATCGATTGAATTAGCACTTAATACCACTTCAACTTTTGCTGGAATAGCGACTGGATTTTTAGCAACACGTGACATTTGCTTCTCCTTAAGCCACTACGCAGAGCACTTCACCACCGATACCGGCAGCTTGGGCTTTACGATCTGTCATTACACCCTTAGATGTAGACATAATCGTCACACCAAGGCCATTCATTACTTTAGGAATCTCTTGACTCCCTTTATACACGCGCAAACCAGGTTTACTTATACGCTGTATACGCTCAATAACAGGGCGGCCAGCATAATATTTCAAACTAATGCTTAAAGTAGCTTTGCTACCTTCTGTTTGCACTGCAAAATCTTCTACATAACCTTCATCTTTAAGCACGCTAGCAATAGCAGACTTAACGTTAGAAGAAGGCATAGTCACAACCGCTTTATTGACCATTTGCGCATTACGAATACGCGTCAACATGTCGGCAATCGGATCACTCATACTCATAGCTATTCCTCCTATTACCAGCTGGCTTTAGTGACGCCTGGCACTTGGCCACTCATCATTAAATCGCGTAATTTACTACGCCCAATACCGAATTTACTAAACACACCACGTGGGCGACCAGTCAATGCACAACGGTTACGAAGACGCACTGGGCTTGAATTGCGTGGAAGCGCTTGAAATTTCATGCGCGCCTCATTACGGCTTTCAGGTGTAGCGGTAGCGTCATTCATTGCCGCTTCTAATGCGGCACGTTTTACAGCGAATTTACTTACTGTTGCGCGACGTTTAACTTCGCGTTCTGTCATACAGGTTTTAGCCATGTCTTATCCTCTGAAAGGAAAACTGAACAATGCAAGCAAAGCTTTTGCTTCAGCATCTGTTTTAGCAGTAGTCGTAATTGTGATATTCATGCCACGAATTACATCAATTTTGTCATATTCAATTTCAGGGAAAATGATCTGCTCTTTAACACCCATGTTGTAGTTACCACGACCATCAAATGATTTCGCAGAAATACCGCGGAAGTCACGAATACGTGGAATTGCTACAGTCACTAAACGATCCAAGAACTCATACATACGTTCACGACGTAAAGTTACTTTACAGCCAACAGGATAATCATCACGGATTTTAAATGCCGCAACTGATTTCTTGGCTTTAGTGACAATTGCTTTTTGACCAGCAATTTTCTCCATATCACCAACAGCATGTTCCATTACTTTTTTGTCAGCTACCGCTTCGCCCACACCCATGTTTAGTGTGATTTTGTCAATGCGAGGTACTTGCATGACAGAAGTGTAACCAAATTGCTCAGTCATCGCTTTGACTACTGAGTCTTTATAAAATTGTTTTAAGCGCGCCATAATTCTTCCTATGCGTCCACTGCTTCACCATTAGATTTGAATACGCGTATTTTGCGACCATCATCTAATGTTTTGAAGCCTACGCGATCACCTTTTTGGGTCGCACTGTTAAATAAAGCAACGTTTGAAATATCGAGTGGCATTTCTTTTGCAATAATGCCGCCAGTGATACCTTTCATTGGGTTTGGTTTTGCATGTTTCTTAACTAAGTTAAGACCTTCTACAACAACATGGCCAGAGTCAAGAATGCTGATAACTGCACCTTGCTTACCTTTGTCTTTACCGGTATTTAGGATGACCTGATCACCCTTGCGAATTTTGTTCATGTGAGCTCCTACAGCACTTCTGGCGCTAATGAAACGATTTTCATGAATTTTTCAGTACGTAATTCACGAGTTACTGGGCCGAAAATACGGGTACCAATCGGTTCTAGCTTATTATTTAACAGGACTGCAGCATTGCTATCGAACTTAACTAAAGAACCATCCGGACGACGGACACCCTTAGCAGTACGCACAACTACTGCGCTGTAAACTTCGCCTTTTTTAACGCGACCACGAGGTGCAGCATCTTTGATGCTCACTTTAATGATATCGCCAATTCCAGCGTAACGACGCTTAGAGCCACCTAAAACCTTGATGCATTGCACAGAGCGCGCACCAGTGTTATCGGCAACTTCTAGCCGAGATTGCATTTGAATCATGAGAATAATCTCCAACTTAATCCGTTAAACCAACACCAGCCATTTTTAACTGCCAGCCTTTTAATAAATTAAAAAACTTACAGCTAACACGGCCGATAGACCCGGTCAGTATTGGGGCGAGAGCCTAAGGCCAAATCTTTAAAAATTTAGCCGCTCGCCTAAAAGTCCAACATTGTATATTGCTAATACTATTTACGCAATTACTATTGCTAATAATTGCGTAAACTTCACTACTGAATTCAACTAACTTAAGCTGCTTTCACAACCCAAGATTTAGTTTTAGAAAGTGGGCGACTTTCAACGATAGTCACTAAATCACCCTCTTTGCAGCTATTAGTTTCATCATGTGCATGAAACTTCTTAGACTGGCGAACTACTTTACCAATCAATGGATGCTTAACTTTACGCTCAACCAACACCGTAACTGTTTTGTCCATTTTGTCGCTTGTTACGCGGCCAGTAAGGCTACGTACTACTTTTGTCGTTTCAGTCATAATTATGCCTGTTTCGCTTTCTCAGCCAATACAAGCTTCACACGCGCTACATCTTTGCGTACTTTACCTAGCTGATCTACTTTAGATAATTGTTGAGTAGCTACTTGCATGCGAAGTGAAAATTGCGCACGGCGCAATTCAATCAGCTCTGCATTTAGCTCTTCAACGCTTTTTGCTCTTAAATCGGTTGCTTTCATATTAGCGTACCTTTCCTTAACTACCGATTTGGCGAGTCATGAATGTCGTTTCAATTGGCAACTTAGCAGCCGCCAAACGGAACGCTTCACGTGCAAGCTCTTCGCTCACTCCGTCCATCTCGTATAACATTTTACCTGGCTGGATTTGAGCTACGTAGTACTCTGTACTACCTTTACCATTACCCATGCGTACTTCAGCAGGTTTTTTAGAAATTGGTTGATCTGGGAAAATACGAATCCATACGCGACCACCACGTTTAATGTGGCGAGTCATCACACGGCGCGCAGCTTCAATTTGACGTGCCGTTAAACGGCCACGACCAACTGCTTTTAAGCCAAAATCACCAAAACTTACTTTATTACCCGTAGTTGCTATGCCTTTGTTACGGCCCTTTTGCATCTTACGATATTTTTGTCTAGACGGTTGTAGCATCTTTAGCCCTCGGCTTTCTTACTTTTCTCTCTGGCTCAGCAACTGGTGTTGTAGTAGCACCGATTGGCGCTTGTACGTTGCCAGCAAAAATTTCACCTTTGAACACCCAAACTTTGATACCGATAATACCGTAAGTTGTTGAAGCTTCGGCAACACCGTAATCAATGTCGGCACGTAACGTATGTAATGGCACTCGGCCTTCACGGTACCATTCAGTACGCGCAATTTCGATACCATTCAAACGACCTGAACTCATGATTTTGATACCTTGAGCACCTAAACGCATTGCATTTTGCATAGCACGTTTCATGGCACGACGGAACATCACACGTTTTTCAAGTTGTTGAGCGATTGATTGTGCAATCAATGTGGCATCAATTTCAGGTTTACGCACTTCTTCAATATTAAGGTGAACAGGCACGCCCATTAAACCTTGTAAAGTCGCGCGTAAAGACTCGATGTCTTCACCTTTCTTACCGATAACCACACCAGGACGCGCACTGTAAATCGTGATTTTTGCGTTCTTTGCAGGACGCTCGATCAAGATACGGCTAACCGCAGCACTGGCTAATTTTTTGTTAAGGAACTCACGCACTTTAATGTCGCCTTGCAACATCGCAGGGAAGTTCTTGCTATTGGCATACCAACGTGAGGACCAATTTTTTTGGACACTCAGACGGAAACCAATTGGATGAATTTTCTGACCCATGATTATCCTTTAGTTACCGACAGTCACATGAATGTGACAGGTTGGTTTAGTAATCTTACCCGCGCGGCCTTTTGCACGAGGACGAATACGTTTAAGCACAATGCCTTTATCAACGTAAATTGAAGTTACTTTCAATTCGTCAATATCAGCCCCATTGTTATGTTCAGCATTAGCGATTGCAGACTCAACAACTTTCTTAATGATCTCAGCACCTTTTTTAGGTGTGAAATTCAAGATGTTAAGTGCGTGATCTACTTTCTTGCCACGAACAAGGTCTGCCACCAATCTAGCTTTTTGCGGAGAGAGATGAACACCTTTTAATATTGCAGATACTTGCATCATCAGCTCCTATTTCTTAGCTTTCTTGTCGGCTGCATGCCCTTTGAACGTACGCGTTAACGCAAACTCACCAAGCTTGTGACCTACCATGTTTTCAGAAATCAACACTGGAATGTGTTGCTTACCATTATGAATTGCAATAGTAAGACCAATAAAATCTGGGAAAATTGTAGAACGGCGTGACCAAGTCTTAATTGGTTTGCGGTCGCGTGTTGCGGCTGCAACTTCTACTTTTTTCGCCAAATGACCATCAATAAATGGACCTTTTTTAAGTGAACGTGCCATGATTACCTTACGCCTCTCGGACGACGACTAATACGCATGTTATCGGTACGTTTGCTGCTACGCGTACGATAACCCTTAGTTTTAACACCCCATGGGCTGACTGGATTCATACCAGCAGCTGTTTTACCTTCACCACCACCGTGCGGATGATCAACCGGGTTCATCACCACACCGCGAACGGTTGGGCGAACACCACGCCAGCGCATAGCACCAGCTTTACCAATTGAACGTAGTGAATGCTCTTCATTACCCACTTCACCTAAAGTAGCCTTGCAATCTACGTGTACGCGACGAACTTCGCCAGAACGTAAACGTAATGAAGCATAAGCACCTTCACGTGCTAGCAATTGCACAGAAGTGCCAGCTGAACGTGCTAATTGCGCACCTTTACCAGGTTGCAATTCGATACAATGAATTGTGCTACCTACTGGGATATTACGTAGCGGCATTGCGTTACCAATTTTGATAGGCGCATCTGAACCACTGATTAATTGTGCACCCGCGGCAATACCACGTGGCGCAATAATGTAACGGCGCTCACCATCTGCGTAACATAGCAATGCAATGTGTGCAGTGCGGTTTGGATCATACTCAATATGCTCCACTTTCGCTGGAATGCCATCTTTATTGCGACGGAAGTCGATTAAACGATAATGCTGTTTATGACCACCGCCTTGGTGACGGGTTGTAATATGACCGTTGTTATTACGGCCAGCATGTCTGCTTTGACTTTCCAACAGCGGCGCGTGTGGTTTACCTTTGTATAGATCTGGGGTAACAACTTTAACCACACCACGGCGACCGGGGGAAGTTGGTTTGACTTTAACTAGTGCCATCTCATCTCTCCTTATTCGGCTGCTGCGAAGTTAATTTCTTGGCCTGGCTTCAAGCTTACATAAGCTTTCTTCCAGTCTTTACGCTTGCCCATACTTTTGCCAGCGCGTTTTGTTTTTCCACCTACATTAATCGTAGCAACTTTATCAACTTCAACTTTGAAAACAAGCTCAACTGCAGCTTTGATTTCATGTTTAGTCGCATCAGTACGTACGATGAATGCAATTTGCTGATGCTTATCAGCAATGTAAGTTGCTTTTTCAGTAATTTGTGGCGCTAAAATTACTTGCAATAAACGGTCTTGAGTTTTAGTAATAGCGGTCATCATGCTAGCATCTCCTCAAGTTTTTTCACTGCAGCAGCTGTAGCCACTACATTTGGGAAACGCACCAAGCTGACCGGGTCAGCATATTGTGCTTCAACCACCATGACGTTAATCAGGTTACGTGAAGATAAATATAAGTTTTCATCAAAGCTATCAGTCAGCACTAATACAGCACCTTCATAACCCATACCTTTGATTTTTTCAGCCAAGGCTTTAGTTTTTGGTGTGGTCACAACAAACTCTTCCACCACATTCAAACGCTCTTGACGAACCAACTCAGATAAAATCGTTTGCATACCGGCACGGTAAGCTTTACGGTTTACTTTGTGGCTGAAATTTTCGTTAGGTGAGTTAGGGAATGCACGACCACCTCCACGCCAGATTGGGCTTGAGCTCATACCTGCACGTGCGTTACCAGTACCTTTTTGAGCGTATGGCTTTTTCGTACTGTGAGCTACATTGTCACGGCCTTTTTGTGCACGAGTCGCGGTACGGGCATTTGCCATGTACGCTACAACCACTTGATGCACTAAAGCTTCGTTAAATTCGCGACCAAATGTTTCATCAGAAACAGTTACGCCTTTTTTAACCGCTTTACCGTTTTTATCTTGTAATTTGAGTTCCATTATTTCATCCCCTTCTGAAGCTTGGCTTTAATAGCTGGACGCACAACAACGTCGCCGCCTTTAGAACCAGGGATTGCACCTTTAATCAATAAAAGGTTACGCTCAATATCAACACGAACGACTTCCAGGTTTTGCGTAGTGACTTTAACAGCCCCTAAGTGACCAGGCATGCGTTTACCTGGGAATACTCGACCAGGATCTTGCGCCATACCGATAGAACCCGGTACGTTATGTGATTTTGAGTTACCGTGTGATGCGCGGTTAGACTTAAAGTGATGACGCTTGATAGCACCAGCAAAGCCTTTACCTAGAGAGGTACCAGTCACGTCAACCATTTGACCTACTTGGAAAATATCAACCGTGATATTTGCACCAGCAGTGTAATTAGCTAACACTTCATTGGTTACCGGGAATTCATGTATACCAGCGCCTGCAGCAGAGCCTGTCTTGGCATAATGCCCAGTCAGCGCCTTGTTGATGCGGCTAGCACGACGTGCACCGTAAGCAACTTGAAGGCCTGTATAGCCGTCGCTTGCGATAGTCTTGATCTGTGTCACGCGGTTAGGTACAACTTCCAACACGGTTACTGGGACGCTTGCGCCATCATCAGTAAACACGCGGGTCATACCCACTTTGCGACCAATAAGCCCTAAGCTCATGATCGTATCCTTATTATTTAGTTAAAAAGCCGATTACAATTGACCGACTTCTGTAGAAGAGCGCGGATTATACCGAACTCCAGATTTCTTTACAACTGCTTTGTTACAACAAACACTTAATCACTCAAATCCTTTTTAAATCAATTTTAGGCAAGGCGCTTTTGCGCAGACAGTACGTATAGTACGGCAAGCAAAAGCAACACCGCATAAAATTGATTTTGAAAGGATTAAAGCTTGATTTCTACGTCTACGCCAGCTGGTAAATCCAACTTCATCAGCGCGTCTACTGTTTTGTCCGTTGGATCAACAATGTCCATCAAACGTTGGTGTGTACGAATCTCGAATTGATCACGCGATGTTTTGTTAACGTGTGGTGAACGCAAAATATCAAAACGTTCAATACGTGTAGGTAACGGTACTGGACCTTTAACCACAGCGCCAGTACGTTTGGCAGTTTCTACGATTTCCTGAGCTGATTGATCAATCAAACGATAATCAAAAGCTTTAAGACGGATGCGAATTTTTTGTGTTGACATTTTTTACTGCCTTTCAAATTTACTACTTTTCAAAGAGCGAAACGGCAGAGTTCACCCTGCCGTTTGATTAAATTACTTTTTACTATTCAATGCGTCTTTAAAATCACCTTATTCGATGATTTTTGCCACGACACCAGCACCTACCGTACGACCGCCTTCACGAATCGCAAAGCGTAGACCGTCTTCCATCGCGATTGGCGCGATTAGCGCTACCGTGATCGATACGTTATCGCCTGGCATGACCATTTCTGTACCTGCTGG
>DASQFK010000012.1:0-1683 GCA_035633175.1 Methylotenera sp. | reverse complement strand
TATTGAAGGCGTAGGGGAAAAATTGGTAGATCAGTTGGTAGAAGCCAATTTGGTACATACTTTAGCTGATATCTACAAGTTGGATTTAAACATATTAAGCAACTTAGAGCGCATGGCGACTAAATCGGCCACCAATATACTGGATGCTCTGCAAGGTAGAAAATCTACAACATTGGCGCGCTTTATCTATGCACTAGGCATGCGTAACGTGGGTGAGGCGACTGCTAAAGACTTGGCCAAACATTTTGGTAAGCTATCCGCCGTCATGCAGGCTGATATAGAAACATTGCTGCAAGTGAACGATGTCGGGCCTGTGGTTGCAGAGTCTATTATGAATTTTTTCGCTGAATCGCATAATCAGGAAGTCATTCAGGCATTAATGGACGCAGGTATCACTTGGCCTGAAACAGAAGGTAAACAAGTGGCAACTGGCGCTTTTGTAGGCAAAACTTTTGTCCTCACGGGCACATTACCTAGTCTTTCACGTGATGATGCAAAAGCGTTGATAGAGGCAGTCGGTGGCAAAGTAAGCGGTAGTGTATCTAAAAAAACAGATTACGTGATTGCCGGCAGCGATGCAGGAAGCAAGCTGGATAAAGCGCAAGAACTTGGTTTGAATGTGCTCGATGAGGCCGCATTCATCGCGTTATTGGCTTAGGTGCACTATAAATGAAAAATTATGGTGAGCAAATGAAATGATTAACCCGGATTATGACCAGTACATTCAGCCTGATTTTGTTAAAAAAGTCATAGGCATAGCAAAAGCCGCTGGTGCGGCAATCATGCAGGTGTATTCAACAGATTTTAGTGTCGTTAAAAAAGATGATGACTCACCCCTTACCCATGCGGATTTAGCGGCGCATCACATTATTGTTTCATCATTGAATGAACTCACCCCCCATCTGCCCATATTATCTGAAGAATCTGAAAGCATTCCTTACGAAACGCGTAAAAATTGGCCGCAATATTGGTTAATAGACCCGCTGGATGGCACACGTGAATTTGTAAAGCGCAATGGTGAGTTTACGGTGAATATTGCGTTAATTATTGGCAATAAACCTGTACTCGGCATAGTGTATGCCCCTGTGATTGAAGTATTATATTTTGCCTCACACGGTAATGGCGCGTATAAACAGCTGAAAAATGAGGCAGTATCCGCGATTCATACCAAAGTACTAAACCCCAAACAACCGATCATTGCAGGTAGTCGTTCCCATACAGACGAAAAAATGCAACGCTTTATCCAAAATGTGAACCTGCGTTTAATAGAACAATACCATGAGGGTAAGCTCGAACTTATTAGTTTGGGCAGCTCCCTAAAAATCTGCTTAGTAGCTGAAGGTATAGCCGATGTATATCCAAGATTAGGGACAACATGTGAATGGGATACTGCGGCTGCACATTGTGTACTCACTGAGGCTGGTGGTGATATCGTGGATATAGTAGGCTTAAGTTTGACGTATACAAAGTCTTCATTGATAAATCCATGCTTTTTTGCTAAAAGTGGTGCTGAGCACAACTGGGCAAGTTACTTATAAAATCGCTATCAATCAAAAAATAAATATTTTAATTAGAAAGAGACTCAAAAAATGAAGTTACAAATAACTTTAAGTTACATTCTCATTGCATTGTTTTTTAACAATGTTTATGCGGCATCTGCAGAAGTAAATGGATGTAATCAAG
>DASQFK010000011.1:0-8941 GCA_035633175.1 Methylotenera sp. | reverse complement strand
AAATATGGTGGTGGAACATCTTGGCTCACTAAATCATTTACCAATTATGCATCATGTAATTCATCTAGTTTTGGTGGTGACCCTTTACCAGGTGGGAGTAAAGCATGTTATGTAAGTGGTACTGCTACAACCACAACTGTTGCGCCTGCGCCAACGACTACTACTGTAACTTGGACAAAATGTGCAGATGAATGGGCAACTTGTCAATTTACCAATTCTACAAAAACTGTTAAATATGGTGGTGGAACATCTTGGCTCACTAAATCATTTACCAATTATGCATCATGTAATTCATCTAGTTTTGGTGGTGACCCTTTACCAGGTGGGAGTAAAGCATGTTATGTAAGTGGTACAGCTACAACAACAACTGTTGCGACTACGCCAACGACTACCACTACAACGCCAACCACGACTACTACGACACCAACGACCACTACTACAACACCAACGACCACTACTACAACGCCAACCACGACTACAACGACACCAACGGCAAGTATGAGTTTAATGCCCGTAGTTAATTTGGCACTAGTACCTGCACGTGCTCTTGGTTTTTCAGATATGCGTATTAGAGCAACTACTGAGCAACCAGGTGGAACTACTCCTGATAATGGCGCATTCCGCGTGTCCTGCGGCTACTCACATATGCTAAAAGATGACCCTATCGTATTCCCTAATCAACAAGGTGCAGCGCATTTACATACATTCTTTGGTAACACCAACGTTAACTTCGCTTCAACTTCTGAGTCTGTCCGCACTTCAGGCAACAGTACATGTAACGGTGGTATCATGAACCGCAGTGCATATTGGGTACCAAGCATGATAGATACTTCTAACGCAGCGCCTTTAAAACCTAGAAATGCATTGATGTATTACAAACATGCTACTGTGAATGTAGTTCCACGTGGCCTTAGAATGATTGCGGGAAGTGCGTCATCTACAGGCCCTCAAGCACATGAGTGGTTTGAATGCAACGAACAATACGCTTCACGTAAATCAAACTTGGTAAGTTGCGGCAAAGGCGGTTTAGTTTCTCAGTCCATTACGTTTCCAGACTGCTGGAACGGCACATCCCTAGATAGTGCAGACCATAAGTCACATATGGCCTATTCTACTAATGGAGTATGTGCTGCAACACATCCTAAAAGAATCCCTACGTTAAGTATGATTATTTATTATCCTGTCACGACGGATGCTGGAACATCTAAATGGCGTTTATCATCCGATATGTATCCAACTTCAATGCCTGCAGGCTACAGTTCACATGCAGACTTTATGATGGGCTGGGATGAAACCGTACATAGCACATGGGTTAGCAGATGTATTAATTCCAAACTAGATTGCCATGCTCACTTACTTGGTGACGGTAGAACGTATTATTAAATAATCCATATTAGGCTATAAAAAAAGGCGCTTTTGCGCCTTTTTTTACATCTATAAACTATACTTATTAACTTATAGGTTAAATCTAATTCCTAGAACGCACTGTATGTAAGCTCTAATTACAGCCTTAATAACAAAACAGGGTAATCTTAATTTACAGACACTATGCCAGAACACATTAGGGCACTAATCTTTATCCTTTTTATTGCTACGCCTGTTTACCTTTATGCAAAAAGAACATTAGGGCCAATGCTAATGCCCGAAGAGTTTGCCCGATTGCGTAATGCTTGGCTTGCAATCATGCTATTCGCTTTTTTATCACATAACTTCTGGCTATTTATAATTCTTAGTTCAGCCTATTTGCTCTATATAGCCAAATCAGAGCAAAATAAATTTGCACTTTATTTTGCATTACTAATTGTCATTCCTCCGATGACTGCGCGTATCCCTAGCGTATTTGATGTTAGCTATATACGCGTACTTTCACTCACCCTTCTTTTACCATTTTTTATTACGTTCAGAGGAAACGCTGACAATCCCTCCTATGCTAAGCCATTAGCAGAGAAATTTATGCTTGGCTACTTGGTATTAGCAACGATACTAATGATGCGCGGTACGACGGTAACCGATGCATTGCGGTTCGGATTTCATGGCTTTACTGACATTTTCCTCCCCTACTTTGCTGCAAGCCGAGCAATTAAAGATTTTGAACAACTAAAAAAAGTGATGATTGCCTTTATTCTTGCATGCTTCATAGCCGCAGCAATTGGTGCTTTTGAGTTTAGTAGTGGTTGGTTGGTTTATAGTACGTTGCCAGACGCATTGCGCATAGACTGGAATTTAGGTAACTATTTAGGCCGAGGTGATAGCATCCGGGCGTTTGCATCTTTAGGACATTCACTAGTATTTGGTTTTGTGACGATGGTAGCACTTGGCTTTTACATATTCATTGCTCCATCAATTAAAAATATTACACTTCGCTATGCTGGTTTTGGTCTAATTTTTGCTGGTTTAATTTCATCACTTTCTAGAGGTCCTTGGGTGGGTACGGCTGTTTTATTATTAGTTGTTACTGCTTTTGGTAAAAATGCCATTAAGCGTTTAGCAATAATCGCCACGTTGGTTTTCTTTGCTTTGCCTATATTAAACTTCATTCCTGGCGGGGAAAAAGTAATTGACTTGATTCCATTCGTTGGACAAACAGATAAGGAAAATGTTGATTACCGAGGAAAGTTAATTGATAAATCCTTATTAATTATAGAAAAATATCCTTTATTTGGCGTATACGATGCGACAAAAGAACCCGAAATGGCGGATATGGTAACGGGTGAAAATATGGTCGATATTGTGAATACCTACCTAGGCGTGATGTTAGGCAACGGTTTAGTCGGACTTGGATTGCTACTTGGATTTTACGTGATATTAATACTGACTATTTTTAAAGGGATGAAAAGAATAGCGGACAGAAACAGCGAGGAATATCTATGTGGGCGAAGTCTTCTTGCCACGCTACTCGCCGTACTAGTTACAATCTTTACCATGAGTGGTATTGGCGTTGTTCCAGCGGTCTATTGGTCGCTCGCAGGTCTTATCTTCAGTTATGTGCGGGTTACCAACCCATCAAGAAATGTGATTATTGAGAAACCTGTATATCCAAAATCACGCCTTAAAATTACGACATAAATATGCCATCTATTGTCATCAATTGAAAATAAGCTATAAGCACACATGATTATAATCTTGTAATAACCTTACATAGGTTGAAAATAATGCGACAAGTAGTAAAAACTAATCGTATATTTAAGTATTGCTTAAGCATTTTATTACTCATAACTTTTAGCTCTAGCCTGGCTCAAAACTTATGCCATTCAAGTCTAGACCAATGTAACTGGCTAATTAATAATAAGACTATTAAAGCTACTGCAGCAACTTTTAACTTGGAGAAACATACATCCATACAAGACGCGTCCCTAAGTAAAGACAAAAAGACAGTCATAGCAAAGAATGACGGAACCGAATCCATTAATAGCTCAAAGTGGGCTAAAAATATTCTTGATTGGCAAACCTCTCCAATAGATCTGAGTTTTCTGAATAAATCTGAACGACCCGCTGGCAAGCACGGTTTTGTTAAAGCTAAAGGTGATCAGTTAATATTTGAGGATGGCACTGTAGCTAAGTTTTGGGGTACCAACATTGCTGGATACACGCTTTTTGAAACCCCTAAAGACTTGGTTCAAGCACAGGCAAAACGGCTTTCTGCACTTGGATTCAATTTAGTACGCCTGCATCACCATGACTCTTTATGGGTAAATCCCAATATATTCGGCAGTCAAAAACTCAATTCTACAAAAGTAATTAACGACAATGCGATAGAAAAAATAGACTGGTGGATTAAATGCCTAAAAGATGAAGGTATTTATATTTGGCTAGACTTGCATGTCGATCGGTCAATCAAATCTGGTGATGGAATCACTGCTTTTGATGAAATAAGTAATGGGCAGCCCTCAGCCAAAATTAAAGGTTATAACTATGTTAACCAGTCGATTCAAAATACCATGCGCGATTTTAATGCTGCTTATCTGAACCACAAAAATAAATATACCAAACTAAAATACATAGATGAGCCAGCTATAGCCGCAGTACTCATTACCAATGAAAATGATATAACGCATCACTATGGTAGCGCATTATTACCCGATAAAAATGTGCCTTACCATAGTAAAATTTTTATGTCCAAAGCAGAAGCTTTTGCACATAAAAACGGTTTATCTGTAGATAAAGTTACTCGTACTTGGGAACATGGCCCATCTAAATTATTTCTAAACGATTTGGAATACCAGTTCAATCAGGACATGATTGAACACTTGCGCATATTAGGTGTTAAAGTTCCCATTGCAACTACTAATACTTGGGGAGGCAATCCATTAAGCTCTTTACCAGCACTCACTTCTGGAGATTTAATTGATGCACATGCTTATCAAAGTGATGGTGCATTGAAAAAATCTCCGATAACTGAATCTAATCTAACGCAGTGGATGTCGGCCGCACAAGTGATTGATAAACCATTAAGCGTTTCAGAATGGAATGCTGAGCCATTCCCGACTGCTGATAGACATACCCTACCCCTTTATGTAGCAAGCCAAGCTAGCCTGCAGGGTTGGGATGCGATGATGCAATATGCATATGCTCAAGAACCCTTGGCAACTCAGGGTAGTCCATCAAACTGGAACGCTTACAATGATCCATCATTACTAGCCACCATGCCTGCTTCAGCTCTAATGTTCCGGCGCGGAGACATTAAGGCCGCAGAATTCACTTATGTACTTGATCTTGGGAAGGATATTTTATTCAATCAATCAGTCACAGCTGACAATTCAGTTTTCATCCGTACTGCTAGCGAAATAGGTAGATTAGTCATCGCAATGCCATCGGTAAAAGAGTTGCCTTGGCTGCAAAAAAGCAATATTCCTAGTGATGCTAAAACATTTAAAGACCCTAATAAATCATTATTAAAAACAGGCTCTACAGAAGCATTTTCTGACACAAATGAATTAAAGCATAATTGGGACAAAGGCTATCTGTCGATTAATACTTCAAATACTCAAGCTGCGGTAGGTCAGATAGGTGGCGAAAAAATCGCCTTAATTGATGTAGATATTTCCGTAAGTACCCCTAACGCTTCAATTGCTGTTCAAAGTCTTAATGAAGCTCCAATCAACAAATCAAATGAAATTATCATTAGCTTAGCTGCACAATCAATTACTGAAGAAAATGGAAAAATGCCTTTCTTGTCTGAACCCGTAATAGGTAATGTAATGATTAAAGCACCTGCTGGACTACAGCTTTATAAACATATTTCTGGGCAAAAAAAATTAAATATTCCAGTTTCATATCATAATGGAAGATATATGATTAATCTTGACATTGCGCTCCAGACTTACTGGATGTCATTAAGTAAATAGCTTATTAGCTCAAGTTAATTAAGTTAAAGATTGAAATTTTAATTAGTTAATCTACAGGGTAGCTTCAGGCATTAATATTGATTAAGTTCATTTTGAGCTTATCAAAACAGTATTGTTTATGGCATCATTATTGAACCTTGACCATCAAACTAATTAAGAACAGAATTCATTTCATAAGATTAAAATATTTTAAGGAAAAATTTTGACTGATAAAATCACCAAAGTTGGTATCGTAGGAAGTGGCTTTATTGCGAGTGGCTTAGCACACCTGATCAGAGCCTCTAAAGACTTTCAAATCTCTAAAGTATTAACACGTCGCCCGGTGGATTCAATTGCAGATTTTCCTCGCGATAACTTAACTAACTCTCTTGCTGAGCTGATTGACACTTCTGACATTGTATTTGAATGTTCTGGAGATGTTTTTCATGCGACTGAAGTCATTTTAGAAGCTAGTAAAGCCAATAAAAAGGTGGTTACCTTAAATGCAGAATTCCATGTTACTACCGGTTCATATTTTGCCAAAAAAGGTGCCTATGTCACAGATGCAGACGGTGATCAGCCTGGTTGCTTAGCAAGACTAAAAACTGAAATTGAAGGCATGGGTTTTGAACCTTGTGCTTACGTCAATATTAAAGGTTTTATAAATCTAAATCCCGAAAGAAAAGAAATGCAGTACTGGTCTGACCAGCAAGGGATTAGATTAGAACAAGTAGTATCTTTTACCGATGGTACCAAATTGCAGATTGAACAAGCATTTGTTGCAAATGGTTTGGGTGCAACTATTCCACCTAATGGAATGTTTGGGGAACGTGTCGAAAGCCTAAACGACCTAGATTACTTGATTCGAGCTTCGGAAGAAGCTGGGGCTCCGATTAGTGACTTTATCTTATGTAAAGGTGCGCCTCCAGGTGTGTTAATAGTCGCTAAGAATAAAGAGGCAGACAGGTTAGGAAATTACATCGTTGGGCCATTACGCACCAAAGAAAAATTAGGCTACATATTGCTACGTCCTTATCATCTTTGCCATTTAGAAGCGCTTAACACCCTTCGTAGAGTGGTTGAGGGTGAACCTATGTTACTTAATAACTCAGCCAACCCAAATCTTACAGTTGTTGCTGTCGCTAAAAAGCAAATTCTAAGTGGCGAGAATATAGAGCGTGGGGCTGGAGGCTTTGATGTGAGGGGTGTTGCAGTGCAATTACGGGATAATGTCAATGCTGTACCTGTTTGCTTATTAAATCACACCAAGGTCATTCGAGATGTTGAACCAGGACAAATTATTCAATTTGATGATGTCGATATGGCTGAAACAAAAGCGCTAGAAATTTACCGAAGCTTGCTGTAAGGGCTTTATAATTGGGTATTAGAAATAAATTGCATTTTATTATGGACTAAAATATCCAAACAAAAATTGAAAAGCTGCACTATTAAGCTCAATCACGTAAAACTCAATCTCAGAGTTTTAATAGGACAGCTTTATTAGTAGTGTTATTTAGTAGTGCAGCTTTTATTTCGTACTACACTTAATAATAGTAATCCCTTGCTTCAGCTTCCACTCTATTCACCACCACACCAAGTATGTTAGTTTTAGTTAATAAGCGCATGGTCTCTTCAATTTCAGATTCTTTATGCTGACCATTGCCTAACACTAAAAGAACACAATCAACTTGTGGCAATAAAACCAGTGCGTCGTCAGCATTCAAAATGGGTGGCAAATCAAAAATCACAATCCTTGAATCGTATCTTTCTTTTAATTCAACAATTAGTTTTTGTATACTGTTAGATGAAAGAGTTTCAGAAGACTGTCTTACTCGCTTATTGGTAGGGACTATAGTTAAGCGTGGGATGCCAGGATTAACTATAATTTCCGACAACTCTGCATTGCCGGCAAGATAATCGTTCATCGACTTTTCGTGCTTAATTCCAAGATATTGAGCGATACTTGGCTTACGTAAATCAAAATCAACCAGCATTGCAGTTTTTTGGGGCTGTTGTGCAATACTAATAGCTAGATTAATTGCAACTACAGATTTACCTGCTTCTGGGGTGGGAGAAATAACTGCAATCGTTCGCCACTTATGTTCATCCATTTTTTGCAAAACTTGAGTCCGCAATGAATCAAATGCCCAACACATTGGATCATCTTTATTAAGTGCGACTATACGATTATTTTCTAAAAGCTCAGCATTTAATCGGATGACATTGGTGGTGGTATAGACTATACCTTCAAGTTCATCATCAACAACAGACTTGTTGGTTACTTTATTCCGAATAGCAGAGGCTACTGCACCTAGACTGCTACGCTGAAGTTTAGCTTTATCTAAAGCGTCTTTAATTTTTTCCATAAACTGCCCTCACTAAAATCTAGCTGAAATTTTCGACATTAATATATCGAGAGGCATTATAAAGAAATGCACCAATAATAGAGTGAGGATAATGAGGATAAAGCCCATAGTAAAAATTTTATTGATGAAATTTTTGTTTCGTTTTATCTCAGCTTTATTAGTGATATAAGGAATTGTTGCCATAGGTTGAATCTTCATGATTGACACTAATGCATCTACACCTCTTACACGGCTATCAATTGCTTCCAACAAAACTGCAAACCCAATTGCACCAGCTATGGCTCCAAAAAATCCAGCGAGCATAATCAATATACGATTCGGTTTAATTGGTTTTCGTGGTAAAACTGGCGCTTCAATCAATACGAAACGCTCCCCTTTATTTTCCATCTCAATATTCTGTGCAATCTTAGAGTTGTCTTGCTTTGCTTTTATCTCTGTATAGGCAGTTTTTGCATTTTCATAGTCTCTTTCAAGTGCACCAAGTGCCCCTTCAGTCTGGGCGCTTTGTAGAACAAGTCCTTCAATCTGGCGAATTCTAGCTCGAATATTACTTTCGTCTAGTAGTAATGATTTTAAACGTGCATTTGCTGAGTCAATTTGTGTTTGCACTTTAGCAACCATGACGGACTGTGCTGTAATAGGCTTATTAGAGCTACCAGCAGGAACAGTAGTTTTTTCAAGGGCATCAATCCTACGCTGTAATGCCTTTAAGGAAGGGTGGTTTTCATTATAGATTGCACTTTGCTTAGCAAACTCAATTTTTAGCTTTTCAAGCTCATCCGCACTGGAGTTTTGCTCTTTGGGAGTATTTATTAAACCAATCCCAGCCTTAGCAGAATCCATACTTACATCTAAAGAACGTAATTCTGCTTGAGTGGCGCTATATTCACGTTGATTAGCGCGCAAATCATCTTCTAATCGCTGCAGACTGGTAACCTGCATGTCTTTATTTTCTGGGAGCGAGTTAGAAAAGCGTTGCTTATAACTCGTTAATTCTTTTTCTATTTTTTCTACAATAAGCTTCTGTTTCTCAGCCTCTTTGCTAAAAAAATCAGCTGTTTCAGTCGCCCTATTCTTACTTGCTCTATCATTTTCGTCTAAGAACAACTTGATTAAATCATTAGTTACTTTGTATGTTTCATCGGGTTTGTAGTAATTGAAAGAAACCTGAAATGCGAATGTGGGTTTATCCCCCCATTGCCCAGAATCTGCTGTAAGCAGATTTACAACTACATTTGCACGTGTAGCTTG
>DASQFK010000010.1:0-15242 GCA_035633175.1 Methylotenera sp. | reverse complement strand
AATTCGGTGATCTCGCACATAAGTGGTGGGATAAGAATAGCGAATTCAAGCCTTTGCATGCACTTAATCCATTACGGTTGGGATATATAGATAGCATCGTGAGTTTGCAAGGGAAGCGCGTTCTGGATGTAGGTTGCGGCGGCGGTATTTTGTCAGAATCCATGTACTTTAAGGGTGCAGAAGTCATGGGTATTGATTTAGGTGAAAAAGCGCTAAACGTGGCTAAGTTGCATCAATTAGAAAGCAATGCAAAAGTGACTTATCAATATATTTCTGTGGAACAATTAGCGGCAGAACAGCCTGCCAGTTTTGACGTAGTCACCTGTATGGAAATGCTAGAGCATGTACCTGATCCGTCATCAATCGTCGCTGCATGTGCAAGGCTGGTCAAGCCGGGTGGTTCGGTATTCTTCTCTACGATTAATCGTAATCCTAAGGCATATTTGTTTGCCGTGATTGGTGCCGAATATGTGCTGAATCTGCTACCTAAAGGCACGCATGATTATGCTAAATTCATCAAACCTTCTGAGTTATCTAGCTGGGTACGGCATGCAGATTTGGATATGAAAAGCATGTGCGGCTTGAGCTACAACCCGATTACGCAGCACTATAGTTTAGGTGATGACGTATCTGTAAATTACATGATGCATACAACGCTCAATCCCTTAGGCTAACGAATGCAGCTAGTATTATTTGATTTAGATGGCACTTTAGTCGATACCGCGCATGATTTAGGATTAGCGTTGAATATGCAATTAAGCCGCCATGGTAAACCGGCGCTTACACATGATGAAATTTGGCCTGTAGCCTCGCATGGTTCCCGGGGGTTACTGGAGCTTGGGTTCGGCATTACACCTGCAGATCAAAACTTTGAAGCGATGCGGGCAGAGTATCTAGATTTATATGAATCCGTATTCACTAATAATCCAGCATTTTTACCGGGTATTGCTGAATTGCTGGAAAATCTGGATGCACAAGGTGTTAAGTGGGGCATCGTTACTAATAAGCCACGTCGTTTTTCACTCGATTTAACTAAAGCCGTTAAAATGGGAAGCCATAGTTTATATCAACGCAGTGCTTGTCTGGTGTGCGGCGATGATGCGCCACAACCTAAACCAGCGCCAGATACACTTTTAATGGCCTGCAAAGAAACCAATAGTAAACCGAGCGACTGTATTTATATAGGTGATGCTGAGCGGGATGTGCAGGCGGGAAAAGCAGCCGATATGAAAACGATAGTGGCTTTATTTGGCTATATTGCGAAGACCGATAAACCAACAGAGTGGGGCGCGGATGTGCTTATTAAAACTCCCAATGAGCTGCTGAGTTTTCTTTAATACTCTTAAATTTAAATCAAGTGATACTGCGCCGCTCCATCATCGCTTGCGCCAGCGTTCCACTATCTACATATTCAATTTCACCACCCATAGGCATGCCTCGCGCGATGCGGCTGGTTTTAATCCCGCGCATTCTCAATAGCTCGCTGATGTAATGTGCAGTCGCATCGCCTTCAACCGTGTAGTTGGTGGCTAAGATGACTTCTTGCACAATGCCGTCTTGTGCACGCTTGATAAGCTTATCTAAATGAATTTCTTTCGGTCCTATGCCATCCAGCGGTGATAGCCTGCCCATCAGTACAAAATACAAGCCTGGATACGCACGGGTATTCTCCAGCATCAGCAGATCGGTAGGCATTTCTACTATACATAACAAGCTTTTATCACGATTATCAGCGGCACAAAGCGGACAGACAGGCTGCTCACTGAATGTATTGCATAATTTACAGTGATCGACCACTTGTAAAGCATTATCCAGCGCGATTGCTAAGCCATGCGCACCTTTTCTATCGCGCTGCAATAAATAGTAAGCCATGCGTTGTGCAGATTTTGGTCCCACGCCAGGCAAACATCTTAAACTATCTATGAGCTGCTCAAGCGCAGGTGGATTTTTCATCAATTAATTATGACTAGAATGGCAGTTTCATGCCTGCTGGCATATAGCTGGACAAGCGTGCGGATGACGTAGCTTCAGCTTTTGCCGTTGCGTCTTTTAATGCAATCACCAGTAAATCTTCTAGCGTTTCTTTGTCGTCCATCACGCTGTCATCCAAAGTGACACGTTTCACTTCATTTTTACAAGACATTAGAATTTTTACCAGACCGTTCGCCGCAATGCCTTCAACGTCTATATTCGCCAGCTCCTCTTGTGCTTTAGCCATGTTGGCCTGCATTTGCTGAGCTTGCTTCATTAAATTACCCATGCCACCTTTCATCATGCTGTATTCTCCTTTTTAACAGGTTAGTAAAATGTAAATTTCTAAATTAGGCTAGGCATTATTTTAAAAATTGAGTGCGGCATACGTATTTGTATGTAAGCGAGTATTTTTAAAATCGTGCTTTCAAATATCAAGTTCTACGCATAATGACGAAATTTACATTTTTAAATTGGTTTAATTGAATTGGGGATAATAGAAGCCCCAAAGTCGTTAATCAAAGCTTGTACAAAACTATCGTCTTCAATTGCACTTTCTGCATTTGCTTGTGCGTGTGCTTTTTCTTGTGAAATTTGCTTGGCAGGGGTATTGCCAGTACCACCTATACTAAATTGCAGTTTGATTTTCTTACCAAAATATTGGCATATTGCAGCGCCTAATTTTTCTTGATAATTCGGTAATAATAAATGTTTTTGCGATTCTGGCACACTGAGTGAAATGCTATTTTCGTCAAAGCTAACCAGTTCGCAATGCTGTGCCAGTGTTCGCACTAAGCCGAGTTTTAGTTCATCTAAAAGACCGCGCCAGTTGCCGTTAAAGTTGCTTGAATCATGGGAATCATTGGTAGATTCAGCATTTGTTATGTTGCTCTCGACAGTATCTTTTTCTGCAGGGGTTTCATTTACAGTTTGCGCCGTTTGGATATCCGCTGAGGCTAAAGTAGATATTGCCGCACTTTCAGTAGATTGTTGTGTAGATATAACTTTTGAGGTGATAGGTTCAACAGGTTTTATAACTAACTGAGGTTTTGGCGTGTTAGCTAAAGACGCACTAAGCGGTTTATTCAGCGAATTATTTTGAGTTTTTTGTGCATTAACTTCGTTTGGTGTAAATGCCAGCATCCGCAATAAACTCATGGTAAAACCAGCAAACTCATCAGGCGCTAGCCCAATATCGCGACGTCCTAATAATGCAATCTGGTAATATAACTGTAGCGTTTCAGCAGGAATTTTCTTTGCTAAATTTAACAGCGCATTGCGTTCTGGTAAGTCATCTGCAATGCTGTCAGGTACTGTTTGCGCTACTGCAACTTGATGTAATAATTGTGCCAAATCATTCAATGCAGCCTCAAAGGATAAACTACGCTCTTCCATCGCTTTTGCTTGTTCGATAAGACTAGCCCCATCATTTTCTAACAACGCATCTAGTAGTTGATACAAATAACTTTGATCAATCGCACCCAGCATCGCGCGGACCTCAGCTTCATTCACTGTTTGACCGCCATAGGCAATGGCTTGGTCCGTCAATGACAATGCATCACGCATGCTGCCCGCAGCAGCGCGGGAAATAAGATGCAGTGCTGCGAGCTCAAAGGCAATATTTTCTTGGGAGAGAATATTCTGTAAATGGCCAGTAATTGAAGTGCTGGCCATTTGCCGTAAATTAAATTGTAAGCAGCGTGATAATACCGTTACAGGTACTTTTTGCGGATCAGTAGTCGCGAGAATGAATTTAACGTGTGCTGGAGGTTCTTCCAGCGTTTTGAGCATGGCATTGAATGCGCTCTTTGACAGCATGTGAACTTCATCGATGATGTACACTTTAAAGCGACCGGCGGTGGGCGCATATTGTGCATTATCGAGCAAATCCCGCATTGCATCTACTTGTGTATTGCTTGCAGCATCGACTTCAATGAGATCTACAAAGCGACCTTTATCAATTTCAGTACAGGCTGCGCAAATGCCGCAAGGAGTAGCAGTGATACCCGTCTCACAATTTAGGGATTTGGCTAAGATACGTGCAATCGTCGTCTTACCTACACCGCGTGTGCCGGTAAATAAATAGGCATGATGTAAACGGTTTTGCTCTAGCGCATTAGTCAGCGCGCGTACCACATGGTCTTGTCCGACCAAAGTTTCAAAAGATTTTGGACGCCATTTACGCGCTAAGACTTGATAACTCATAGGATTGGATAGCTCATAGTGCTTGATACATCATATGATTTGGTAACTCATGAGATAAATGCATCTACTTTCATAAAGAAACTTTAGCTGAATTTATTGACTAAACCTGTATTTGTTAGTTAAGCCAGTATTTATTGATTAAACCAGTGCAAAATTAACTCGTATAAATAAAGAGGCGAGCCCTTACCCCGGCACTTGCTTAATAGTTGTGGCTGCTTGCTTCCGCACCTGACCAGGTTGGCTACCTTACAATGCGGGGAGGCCCGCCAGATGTAATTTTACAATACTTTGACGCTAGTCTGGATGTTTTTACTGCAATGTTGAGAGTTTTTTATTGCTGGCTAATAACCATATTTAACCACAGGCGGTAATAGCTTCAATTCTTCATCAGTAAACAAGCGGCCGCGCGTGATAAATGCCATGCCTGTCCCACAGTCTAAAGAGAATGAGCCGCTGGAGCCAGGCAGCGCTTCTAGAATAGTATGCGTGTTTTCTGAAAACTGAAAGTGATTATGACCCATATAAAATGGTGCACCTTCTACTTCGCCTACTACAATGTCTGAAGGGCTGGGTTTAAATTCATTCACGGGCATACATAGCGGAACACTGCCTTCGCAGCATCCACCTGATTGGAAAAATAAAATAGGACCATGCTCTGCAGTGAGTTTATGAATTAACTCAATGGCAGCGGGTGTTGCAGAAACGCGTTCAGCCATTACTTAATCTCCAAAACCAAGCTAAAAATCTATTTAAAACTAATATTCCAAGAACTTAAAAAGCACTACAAAAAGTAAGAGGTGACCTAAGTCACCTCTTAATATTACGCTTGATAAGTTAGTACTTCAAGCTTAAAAAATCTTAGAAAAAGCCCAGTTTTTTAGGGCTGTAGCTTACTAATAAGTTTTTAGTTTGTTGGTAATGATCCAGCATCATTTTGTGTGTTTCACGACCGATACCAGATTCTTTGTAGCCGCCAAATGCAGCATGCGCAGGGTAGGCATGGTAGCAGTTAGTCCACACACGGCCAGCTTTAATGCCACGGCCCATGCGGTATGCGCGGCTACCATCACGCGTCCAGACACCTGAACCTAGACCAAAGATGGTGTCATTAGCGATTGATAATGCTTCTGCTTCATCTTTAAATGTAGTCACTGCTAACACCGGACCAAAAATCTCTTCTTGGAAAATACGCATTTTGTTATGACCCTGGAATAAGGTTGGTTTTACGTAGTAACCTTCAGCAAAGTCGCCATCTAACACGTTACGCTCGCCACCAATAAGCACTTTTGCGCCTTCTTGACGACCAATGTCCATGTAAGCCATGATTTTGTTGATTTGGTCTTGTGAGGCTTGTGCACCAATCATGGTGTTAGGATCAAGCGGGTTGCCTTGTTTAATAGCAGCAACGCGCGGTAATACACGCTCCATGAATTTGTCGTACATTGATTCTTGAATCAAAGCACGTGATGGGCAAGTACAGACTTCACCTTGGTTGAACGCAAACAGGACCAAACCTTCGACTGCTTTATCAAAGAAGTCATCATCTGCATCCGCGATATCTCCAAAGAATACGTTTGGTGATTTACCACCTAATTCCAATGTTGCAGGAATCAAGTTACCTGCAGCAGCTTGTGCAATGATGCGGCCCGTTGCTGTTGAACCTGTAAATGCGATTTTAGCGATACGTTTGCTGTTAGCTAAAGGTGCGCCTACGTCACGACCGTAACCGTTCACGATATTCATCACACCTGGTGGCACGATGTCAGCAATCAATTCCATCACTATCAAAAGACTAATAGGCGTGAATTCAGCTGGTTTCATCACTACACAGTTACCTGCAGCAACCGCTGGGGCCAGTTTCCAAGCTGCCATTAACACGGGGAAATTCCAGGGGATGATTTGACCAATAACGCCTAGTGGCTCGTGGAAGTGGTAGGCCACAGTGGTTTCATCTATTTCACTTAGGCTACCTTCCTGCGCACGTAAACAGCCGGCAAAATAACGGAAGTGGTCAATTGCTAGAGGAATATCTGCGTTGATGGTTTCACGGATTGGCTTACCGTTATCAATGGTTTCGGCAGTCGCAATCAATTCTAAATTAGCTTCCATGCGGTCAGCGATTTTCAGCAGGATATTAGCGCGTTCTGCAGCGGATGTTTTACCCCATTTGTCTGCAGCTGCATGTGCCGCATCCAAAGCCAGCTCAACGTCTTCTGCGCTTGATTTAGCTGCTCTTGTGTAAGGCTTGCCGGTAATAGGCGTGATTACATCAAAATATTCACCTTTGACCGGTGCAACAAACTTGCCACCAATAAAATTATCATACTTGGCTTTGTAAGGAATCTTTACGCCAAGGCCTTTTAGTATGTCCAAACCCAAACTTACTTCGTTAACTTTGCTATCCATGACTAACTAACTCCTCTAGTTTTGCTACCGTTAATATAGTATTTCTATCTGTAAACCCGCATTACTATGTTGGCATTATTATGATGCTTAAAAATCAGCCAAATTGCCGTAAATCCTTGTAAATACAAGCCTCTCCGCAAGGGGTCGTACAACAAACCCTACCTGAACAATAAACCTTAGCTACCAGTAAATCAAGTCTTATATAAGAGATAATTTACATTTTAATACATCAAATTTTAAAAAAATATTACTACTCACTGTAGCTCAGAAAATTAGCTTTCTTGACTAATTCAGACCGTTAATATCGTCAACAACTACCGCGTACATATCACGTGTTGAAGCTTTGAGGGCGCGTGCCATTTATATAGTTTTTGCGCTTCTAGAATCGCAGGTTCAACGTTTGTCGGTTGAATTACACCATGTAGGTATTTTGTAGATCAATTAAAATTAAAATAAGGGCAGATTCTCTTAGTTTGGCAGCATAGTGACCCATGCCGGTAATGTCGCGCAACGTCGGAGGAGACTGTAATCATCAATATTTCCTAATATTTGGATTCTATCTAATTTCAATTTACTGATTGTAGACAATGCATGTTTGAAATTCGTTTAATTTTGAGGATAAATAATTAAATTTACATTCAATTCAATGATGCAGAAATTATCCACATTATAATTTTTTATACAGGTTAATTTTTGCGCTATAGTATGGCAATAAATACTAACTAATAAGTAAATCTACCACATAAAAATGGCTCAGAATTTAGAATTATCTTCCGTATTAACACGCGATTTCTGGGCTAAATTTGTGAGTCCTTCGCCAGCGGTATTAGGTAAGTCTATATTATCTTTATTGGTGTTAGCCGAAACTGGGGTTTGCGTCTTCTGGATATATACACTATCCAATCTAGGCGAAGGTTATGCGGTCATGGCTGCAGTGCCTTATTTCTATTTGGTTGTTTCTTACGTCAGCCTTTTCATTTTTTATCGATATGAAAAATTTGAATACACGACATTTACCCAGTTAGCGATGCTGTTAGTAATGCCGTTTTTTATGCAATGGGCAATTGGTGGCTTTGCAGCTTCTAGCGGGGTAGCGATATGGGCGATATTATCCCCCGTTGGTGCATTAATGATATTAGGCACACGTCAATCAACCCCTTGGTTCTTATTGTTCGTCGGTTTAGCTTTCATCTCATGGAAGCTTAATCCTTATTTTGCCAGCAATGCCATGCCAATACCTGTTAACGTAAAAGACGTTTTTTTCTTAATGAATATTACCGGTACTGCTGCAATCCTTTACGGTGTATTACGCTTTTTCCAGTCCCAAAAAGAACGTGTAATGGCTTCATTAGTGCAAGAGCAAGCGAGGTCAGAAAGGCTATTGCTTAATATTTTGCCAGCAGCGATAGCGGAGCGCCTTAAAGATAACGATATGCGCATTGCAGATTCTTATGAATCGGTGACAGTGATGTTTGCGGATTTGGTTGATTTCACCCATATTTCAGAAAAAATGCCACCAACACAGTTGATTGATTTTTTATCACAGGTGTTCATGAAATTCGACCAACTGGCAGAAAAGTACCAGGTTGAGAAAATCAAGACCATTGGTGATGCGTACATGGTGATTTCCGGTGCGCCCGTTGTGTGTGAGGATCATGCCCGCCGCATTGCAGATATGTCTCTGGAAATGCATGCTGCATTAAAAGAAGTAGCGGTTAAAACTAATTTAGATTTACAAATGCGTATAGGCATTAATAGTGGTCCAGTAGTCGCTGGAGTCATTGGCAGTGCTAAATTCAGTTACGATTTATGGGGTGATACCGTTAATCTGGCAAGCCGTATGGAGCATATTTGTGCGCCTAATAATATTCAAGTATCGCAAAATGCAAAATCTCTTCTAGATAATGCTTATGATTTCTCATCAAAAGCGAGTGTAGAAATCAAAGGTAAAGGTATCGTAGATACCTATGTTTTACTTGGCAGGAAAAATTCTTCAAATTATTAATTAAAAAGAAGTGGATATAGGTTTACGAATCTGAATTTAGGGGTTAGCATTTCCTTATTCAATGCTATGAACTTAATTTCCCACAGAATTGTCTAAAAGTTTATAGTGTTTCATGAGGGCGGCCAGCTATTAAGCATGGGTTAAGCTGGATTGAGTAATGAGTGTGTAACGTTTGTGAAAAAAAACGAGGCATATCATGATTAATGTCAGCACTGCAGCTTCATCTGGGCATTACACTGTAATCGCCAAGCCGAATTGTTCTCTTTCACCTGCGGGTACATTACTCGCATTTACTATTATTTCCCTGGTTTCATTATTAATAGCCTTTGCCTTTTTACTTATCGGTGCGTGGCCAGTATTGCCTTTTGCTGGCGCAGAACTATTAGCGCTTGGCTATTGCTTCTATCATATACTGCTGCATTCCAGTGACTTTGAACGGCTTACCATAGAGGATGATAAGGTCATCGTCGAAACGCATGAGCCGAGTCTAGATAAGCGTATTGAACTGAGTAGTTATTGGTCGAAGGTGGTATTGGATTGCATGCCTAATGGCGATTGTAATCGGCTAGCGCTACGATCCAAAGGCCATGAAGTCGAATTTGGTCGTCTGATGACGAGTGAAGAGCGCCTTAATATAGGGTGCCAGTTAAAACTTCGACTGGGAGGATTTTTGAAATGAAAAAAATTCTCTCCCATATCACCGCATTAAGTTTATACAACGGCCAGGCATATGCCGCTTATAACCTGAATTTACCAACCCCTGCCACGCCTATAGCACTTCAGATTTACGATCTGCATAACCTTATATTGATCGTTTGTCTGTTTATTTTCATTTTAGTGTTTGTATTCATGTTTTATGCGTTGTTCAAACATAGAAAATCGACGGGGCACCAAGCAGTGCAGTTCCATAATAATACTAAGTTAGAAATTGTCTGGACAATCATCCCTTTCTTTATTTTGATTGGAATAGCATTTCCCACAACGAAAACTGTGCTGGCAATGAAAAATGTCGAACATGCAGACATGAACATTAAGGCCACTGGTCATCAGTGGGTATGGGAATACGAATATCTTGGGGAAGGTGTCAATTTCATTAGCAACCTTTCTACCACGCAAGACCAAATTAATAACAAGGTTGTCAAAGGCCCTCATTATCTATTGGAAGTCGATAAACCATTAGTGGTGCCTACCGGTAAAAAAATACGTATATTGCTCACGTCTACTGATGTCATCCATTCTTGGTGGCTGCCGGAATTTGGCGTCAAGCAAGATGCTGTCCCTGGCTTTATCCATGAAGTGTGGTTTCAAGTAGATAAGCCTGGTATTTATCGTGGGCAATGCGCCGAATTATGCGGTATCGGGCATGGATATATGCCTATCGTGGTAGAGGCGATGCCGCCCGAACAATATACAGGCTGGCTACAAGTACAAAAAGCTACTCTCGCTGAAGCAGCGACGACAGGCGCTAAAATTTATACGTTGGATGAACTGAAAACAGAGGGTGAAAAAGTATATTTAAGCCGCTGTGCAATATGTCACCAAGCTAATGGCTTAGGTGTTGCGGGAGTGTTTCCGTCATTAGTTGAGGGGTCAGCATTCAGCGCAGCCCCTGAAGTGACTTCGCCTTTAGCCAAAAGGGGATTTTGGAAAGATGGCAAAATAGTGATGGGCACTAAAAATGAACACCTTGATATCGTAATGCATGGCATCCCAGGCACCGCCATGCAAGGAATCGGATTGCAATTGACTGATTTAGAAGTAGCTGCTGTGGTTAGTTATGAACGAAATAGCTGGGGCAATACGACTGGCGACGTTGTACAACCGGCTGAAGCAGCTGCAATACGCAAAAAAGGAGCACCCTCATGACGACCACTGCCCTCAATCCACATGAGCATACACATCCTGCTGGCATCATGCGTTGGCTGACGACGACTAATCACAAGGATATAGGGACTTTATACCTGTGGTTTAGCTTTGCTATGTTCCTGTTCGCCGGTGCACTGGCAATGCTGATTCGCACGGAGTTGTTTCAACCTGGCTTGCAATTTTTCCAGCCTAATCTTTTCAACCAGTTGACAACCATGCATGGGCTTATCATGATTTTTGGGGCGATCATGCCTGCCTTTGTTGGTTTTGCAAACTGGCAGATTCCATTGATGATAGGCGCGCCAGATATGGCCTTTCCTCGATTAAACAATTGGAGTTTTTGGTTATTACCAATGGCGGCAATGTTGTTGTTAGGTTCATTCTTCGCTCCTGGCGGTGCTGTATCAGGTGGTTGGACCATGTATCCGCCGCTTTATATCCAAGGCGGGCCAGGCTACGACATGACGATTTTAGCGATACATATCATGGGGCTGTCCTCGATTATCGGATCGATTAATATCATCACTACTATTCTTAACATGCGCGCCCCGGGCATAACACTTATGAAAATGCCGATGTTTGTTTGGACATGGTTAATTACGGCTTTCCTGCTAGTTGCGGTGATGCCAGTATTAGCTTCAGCAGTGACCATGCTGCTTACAGATCGTCACTTTGGTACGCATTTCTTTGATGCAGCCGGCGGAGGTGACCCTGTGATGTTTCAGCACATATTCTGGTTTTTTGGGCACCCAGAAGTTTACATCATGATACTTCCGGCATTCGGCATACTGTCTACCATCATTCCCACCTTTGCACGTAAGCCTTTGTTTGGCTACCACTCCATGGTGTATGCAACAGCCTCCATCGCGATTCTGTCTTTTCTGGTGTGGGCGCATCATATGTTTGCAGTAGGGATGGGTGTGGCAGCGCAATTATTTTTTATGTACAGCACCATGCTCATCGCGATACCTACGGGTGTAAAAGTATTCAATTGGATTGCGACCATGTGGCGCGGATCAATGACATTCGAAACACCGATGCTGTTTTCTGTGGCAGTAGTGTGTCTGTTCACGATAGGTGGTTTTAGCGGGCTCGTGCTGGCCGTGGTGCCGGTAGATATCCAATTGCAGGATACTTATTACGTAGTTGCACACTTTCACTATGTATTATTTTCTGGCGCAGCGATGAGCATCATGGCTGGCGTGTATTACTGGCTGCCTAAATGGACGGGACATATGTATGACGAAAGATTAGGTCAATGGCATTTTTGGCTTACTACCATTGCTTTTAATGTCACTTTTTTTCCGATGCACTTCACAGGGTTAGCCGGTATGCCACGTCGTATTCCAGATTACGCCCTACAGTTTGCAGATTTCAATGTGATTTCTTCCATTGGTGCATTTGTACTTGGCGCAGCTCAATTACTGTTTCTTTATACAGTGGTTAAGTGCATACGCGGTGGTAAACACGCTGGGGAAAAGCCTTGGGAAGGCGCTGATACACTGGAGTGGACATTGCCTTCTCCACCGCCTTACCATACCTTTGAAAATCCACCAGCGATCGCATAAGGAAAGCCATCATGCAAGCTAAACATTATTACCTGCCAGCGCCTTCGTGGTGGCCCATTGTAGGTTCAGTTGCGATTATTACGCTGGCAAGCGGTTTTTTAATGAAACTGCAAAACATAGAAGCAGGTATTTACTTAATGATAGCCGGCGCCTTAATAATGGCATATATGCTATTTGGATGGTTCGGCGCAGTGATACGTGAAAGTCTGGCAGGCAAGTTCAATGACCAAGTTGATGTTTCCTACCGTTGGGGAATGATGTGGTTTATTTTTTCTGAGGTGATGTTTTTTGCCGCGCTGTTCGGCACGCTTTTTTATATTCGTATTTTTTCTGTGCCATGGTTGGGCGCTACGCCTTTATTATGGCCTGGTTATAGTGCTGACTGGCCTACAGCGGGACCAGGGTTTCCTGACCCCTTTACGCCCATGGGTGCGTGGGGAATTCCGGCGATTAATACCCTCATACTTCTTAGTTCCGGCGCAACAGTAACTTGGGCACACTGGGGTCTTAAAAAAAATAACCGTTCCCAATTAAAGATCGGTCTTGCATTAACTATCTTGCTGGGAGTAATTTTTCTGGTACTTCAAGTGCATGAATACCAGTCTGCAGATTTCACTATTAAAACTGGTGTTTATGGCGCAACATTTTATTTACTGACGGGGTTTCACGGTGCCCATGTAACTTTAGGCGCCATTATGCTGAGCGTGATTATGGGACGTGTACTTGCCGGCCACTTTACTCATGACAATCATTTTGCCTTTGAAGCGGTCTCGTGGTACTGGCATTTTGTGGACGTCGTGTGGCTGTTGTTATTTGTATTTGTATACTGGCTTTAGCCAGAAAGGAGTTTCAAATGAACCGTCGACTGTATTTCATACTTCCTGATGTTAAGAGTGCACAATCAATGATGCATGATCTTCTGTTAGCAAGTCTCAGTGCTAAACGTATCCATTTTCTTGCAAATCCTTCTGTTCCATTAGGCGATTTACCGGAAGCTACAGTTTCTGAACGTAGTGCGTTGATTGACGGATGGCTGCTTGGTATGGGGTTAGGCGCATTGATAGGCGCTGCTATCGGCTTTTTAATTACGTGGATACCACTATGGACATATTCTAAGCTAACACCTGTAATGATGATATTGATTTGTGGAATAATAGGTTTTATAGGGGGAGGTTTGTGGGCAGGAATGGTGGCTTCCCATGTACCTAACCATCTTATCAAACCTTACCAAAACCAGCTAGAACAAGGCAAGGTGCTGATGATATTACATGTGCCTTTTTATCGTATTAAAGAGATACGTAAACTGGTCGCAAAAAAACATCCTGAAGCAGTTTATGGAGGAACTTGGCCTACTGACCATGTAATTTTTCCATAACAAAGTGGTCAAACTTTAATATGTGGATTTTTAACGTAACTTTTTAACGTAACTTTCTTAACGTACCGATAGATAGAGACATGATTGAATTATTTAATTGAGGGGAGAACGAAATGAATGTTAAATTAAAATTTTTGCTGCATGATGTCAAAGCCGCTAATCAGGTAAGAAAAGAATTACTTCTTGCACGTGTTGATGATGAGAATATTCATTTCTTGGCAAAACCTGGTACAGATCTTGGTCAACTGCCTCTTGCAACCTCTATGGAAAAAACCAATAGTTTACATGAGGGGGAACGGGGTATTTTATACGGAGCAATATTTGGCTTGTTAGGGGGATTGTACGTATTAAAGTTTCCTTCTTGGGTAACAACATCTCCACTTTGGTACACAGACTCAAGTTGGTATGTTATTTTGGCTGTCACCACAATTTCGGGGGCTGCTTTCGTCGCTATTGGCGCTGCTTTATTGGGCGTTAATTTATTAAATTCTAATCTTGATAAGTTTAAAGCCAAAATGGCACATGGTGAAGTGTTGGCGATAGTAACTGTACCCTTTTATCGCATTAAAGAAATTCGTAAAATTATAAGTAAGCACTATCACCATGGGCATCCAATACATGGCTAACAGGGCGATATAGGTATCCTAAGCTACGTGTTGTGCATTAATAGACTAGTTAATAATTAGGCTATTTCTTTAGAATCACGAAGGTAATATTATGAAAATAATGAAATGGATAATGCTATCGGTATTGATTTTTGGTATTAATGCTCAAGCAGAAGAGGCTGCTATACCGGAAGATTCTGCTAAAAATGACATCAAAGACTCCACCGCACCTATACAAAAAGAAGAAGAAAAAATAGCCCAAGATGCTAGAGTTGCTGCGCAAAAGGCGGCAATTAAGGCAAAAATAGCATTTGATAAAGCTGAACTGGCTTTCGCTGAAGCATCGCAGCAGACTATAGAAGCAGTTAAACAGGCTACGGATGAAGCAGAAGCGGCGGCTACAATAGCACTTCAAACTGCTGCGGATTCAGCCAGAAGGGCTAACTTGGCTACGAAAGAAGTAACAGTGGAGGCTGAGGAGCATGCGAAAAATGCACTAGAAGCAACTCGGGATGCAGCATTTAAAGCCAACGAAGCCGTTAAAAATGCAGCTCAATCTAGTAAAAGTACTGCAAATAACACCGTTGAAGCAGTGAGGGAGGCAGCAAGAAAAGCAATGGAAGCGACGAGAGAAGCCGCTAACAAGGCGTTTGACGCTACTGTAGCCATAGCTAAAAATATTAAAGATGCTGTAAAAGATAAAGATGCTGTAAAAGAATAAATATTTGCAGGATTATCAATTTAAAAACTTTGTCTTAATTAAAGCAATTCGTTTTGTACTTTTACGTCTTTAATGGTACTAGTTTCAACCATCTTTACGTTTTCACTTGCTAATTTACAACATCAATATACCTTTTATTGTAAGGTATAAAACTCCCTAGAAATAAAGATAGGCATATAGGGCTTTATGCCAATATGCACTATAATTCGTCCGTTTTTTGCAATATCCCTTCGGAAGAGTGGATGAGCGGTTTAAGTCGCACGCCTGGAAAGCGTGTTTAGGCTAATAGCCTAACATGGGTTCGAATCCCATCTCTTCCGCCATTAAATTACTTTAATGCTGCCATTTTTATGCCAATTTGTTGGGCTAGCCACGCGAGTTTGGTTAACCATGCTAGGGATTCACCTGCGCTGAGCATAATACTGACAACTTATTGATTAAGTTCATGCAGCTCATCGTTTTAAAAAATAGCACGAACCAACTCTTCAATAGGCACTGGCCTAGAGAATAGATAACCTTG
>DASQFK010000009.1:0-7309 GCA_035633175.1 Methylotenera sp. | reverse complement strand
ATGGTTAATTTTGTGCAAATAAACTTAATACAGCAGAATAAGGCAATAGCTGGTTAATGCCGCCAATGGAGGCAATTTCACCATTACCGTAAAAGCCCAATAATGGCATGTTAGGGAGCTGCTGGGTCAATACGTTCAAATCACGATCGATGCCGCCATAAAAGTAGGGGCCACGACCTAAACAGGAAATGAGCAGACCAAAGTCCGGTGTAGTGCCTAGTGCTTTCTTCAAGTGATTACTTACCAGCGCTAAATCTTCCTCAGCTAACATCTTGTCGCGGAAGCCCCAGCTTAAATACTGCCCAGCTTTTAATGGCTGTGCCAGCGTAATGCTATCATTTTCATCGTCATAGCTAATGACACTAGTCTGGTCAAATTCGCCTGCATTAATCGTATTAGCATGCTCGGCATACACTGCCATGATGAGGTGAAGCGGTACTGGGCCATCACTTTTACTGTGCTTTTTCCAGGCTTTTTTTAATGCAGCCAGCGGTGCTTTATTGTCCAGCAGCGTTATATCATAGCCATCCATTTGATGGATTTTTTTTGGCTTGGTGAGGATTTTTAACCCATGTGAAGCTTTAGTCGCTACTTTAACGTTGGTAAAAAAAGCATCTACATAACCGCTGACATCGCCTTTGGCATTTTGCCAAACAGAAAATGGCCCCTGGCCATTGGCATCACCAGAGACACCACCAAATCGAATGCTGCCGTCATTTAACCAGGTGCTGTTAATGCCATTCGGCGCAGTAAGGGTAAATAATGGCTGTTGTGTGTCATTAAGTTTTGCCACTTGCAAGCTGGTCTCATCACCAAATACCATGACGGCTGCCGCTGGTGTATCGAGCACCCAATCCTCTTCTGTAAAAATTCCTGTCGCAGAGCAGCCCATCACTTTTGTACAGTTGGCAGCTTTGGCCGCCGCTCTAATTGCAGCCTGCGGGTCGTTAGCAAATTCAGAGGTCAGAAACAGCAATACACTATTTGCTGTTGTAATGCCAGCTTTATGCATCGCCTGCGTCACAGCTAGTGCTGCTAATGTAGGCGAAGCTTCAAGACCTAACACTATACTGGTGGCAACTTTCATTGTTTGGCCTAGGTTGAATGTTTATAGGTATAAATTTAGGTTAAATTAATTTGTGATAGCTAGGATGTTATGCATATTCTTTTGCCTCATATTCGCACAAGTCTTCAATGCAACATTCTGCACATTTAGGTTTACGGGCAATACACACGTAACGACCATGTAAAATCAGTAAATGATGGGCATCCTGCATAAACTCTTTAGGTATCGTTTTTAAATATTTTTTTTCAACCTCTAATACTGTTTTACCGGTAGCCAGTTTGATGCGATTACCTAGTCTAAATAAATGCGTATCTACCGCAATGGTAGGTTCTCCAAATGCAGTATTCAAGATAACATTCGCAGTTTTACGTCCTACGCCTGGTAAAGCTTCCAAGGCTGCACGATTGTTGGGTACTTTTGAATGATGCTGCGTAATCAATATTTGGCAGGTAGTTATTATATATTTGGCTTTTGCGTGATAGAGGCCAATGGTTTTAATGTATCGCTCCAAACCTTCGATGCCTAGCGCTAAAATGCTTTCGGGGGTATTGGCTACGGCATACAGTTTGTCGGTGGCGAGATTAACACCTTTGTCAGTGGATTGTGCCGATAGAATCACTGCAATCAACAATTCAAACGGACTGCTATGTTTGAGTTCAGTAATTGGGTTTGGTATCGCGATACTCAGGCGTTTGAATATTTCAAAGCGTTTTTCAGCATTCATTTTTTATAGGTTTTCTGCACCAGGCACTTAGTGACTTAACGAAGGATTAAGTGGGGGAGTAGTTAAATTGGTTTTAGCAGTATTTCTTATTACAATCCAGTCAGTTACGTACAGCAATCCAGATGCCTAAGCCTAAAAAAGCGGCTGGCGGCAATACAGCCAATAAAAAGCCATGATAACTTGGAATCACCGTTAACATAAAGGGCACAGCGGCAGCGCCAAATACTAGATCTAAACCGGAAAAAAGCGTACCTCTGCCCACCAGCTCGTGCATGGCACCAAGTAGGCCTAATACCAGTCCTAGATCAGTGGCAGCAGCCATTACCAGTGTGGCTGCTAAACCTAGGCTTAAGCCATTGACCGCGTTTTTGGTAAGCGCTAGAGTAGAGCATAAACCCAGCAGTTGCACTACGCGGGAATTTTGCTTCCATAATACGTTAATAGTAATTTCTTTATAGAGATTACTCATGCTTTAGCCTTCAGTCATGTGGTTTGCTTTCCCGCGCATCGCCTCAATCTCATCAATTTCGCTCTGTATTGATACGCTCAAATTTTCTGTATTTTTAGGTAAATTGCCTGCTTCTGCAGCAGCTAGTTTTTGTGCTTTAACGCGTGCAATCGCAGCAGCAATGGCGGCTTTCTTATCTATCTGATGGGTTGCTTTCTTGTTTTTAGCATCGTCTGATTGTGGTTTATCTAGCGCTGCGTCAGATTTTTCTTTAACTTCAGCTTTATTTGCCAATGCTCGTTCAGCGAGTTTCTGTGCACGCTCTAGTTTTTCTTTTTCGATACGCGCTAATCTAAAATCATGACGCTCACGTGCGATATCTGCAGCTTCTTGAGCCTTATCGATGGAAAAGATCTCGCTTTTTGCATATCGATAATATTGCACAAGCGGAATGTCGCTCTTTATCGGAAATACCGGATATTTCCATTTCCAGTTATCAGGTGTTTCTGCCACCGGAACCATAGTAATGCAATCTACTGGGCAAGGTGCCAGACAGAGCTCACAACCAGTACATTCGGCGGCAATGATGGTATGCATATGTTTTGCTGCACCTAAGATCGCATCTACCGGACAGGCTTGGATACATAAGGTGCAGCCTATACAGGTAACTTCGTCAATCAAGGCAACAGATTTAGGTTTTTGCACGCCATATTCAGGATTTAACGGCTTATATTCCATCCCCATCAAATCTGCTAAAGCACGGGCGCCCATATCACCGCCAGGGGGGCACTGGTTAATATCCGCTTCGCCGTTAGCGATTGCTATCGCGTAAGGTTTGCAACCCGGATAACCACATTGTCTGCACTGTGTTTGCGGCAAAATAGCATCTATCCGTGTGACCAGCGGCTTTCTTTCTACTTTGAACAGCAATGCAGATAATCCCAATAAGCCCCCAAGCATCAGGGCAAGACCCAACATGATATAAAGTGCAGTTAACATAGGCTATTACTAATACTTATCAAGGCCAGCAAAGCCCATAAAGGCTAAACTCATCAGTGCCACAGTGATGGGCTCCAAGCAGATAGAAGTTGATGCCCCAGCTTGTCATTGAGCCTATGCTTAATACAAAGGCAGTTGCGCCTGCCATGCCGATGGAGGCTTCTAATTTCTTAGAAACTCCCATGAATGGACAGAGCCCAAGAATTTTAACTAATACAATGTTATTTACAAACACTGTGCCGATTAAAATCATGATGTAATGTTGTAAATTAAATGTCATATTGAGTATTTATACTGAATGCCATAAATTTATTAACGCCAGTATTCAGGTTTCAGGCATTCAGACTAAGAATATCATTCGATTGTTTAGCCTCATACGTGCCTTTAATGTTGAACAGGCAAATCAAATTATACTGTGTTTACTCGTAAGACCGCGAATCTAAAAGGCGGTTAAATCACGATGACACTTCAATTTAACGCTTGGTTTTCAAGTTTTCCAAGGATTAATCGCTATCAATGAGAACATGAATTAGATAGACGCATGCCTAACCTTAGTCAAGTTTTACACATGCTAATTGTTTATTTAGTAAGCTTTTAAGTTAAAATGTAGAATTATGAATACTTTAGGTTTGCGTATGTTGCAAGGTAGTTCAGTAGCTAAAGGTAGTCTGGTTGCAATCGTAACCCCAATGTTTGAAGACGGCAGTTTAGATATTCCATCATTGAATGCGCTGATAGATTTCCACATTGCAGAAGGTACCGACGGTATTGTGATCGTTGGCACGACCGGCGAATCACCTACTGTCGATTTTGATGAACATTGCCTGCTCATTCAAACTGCTGTGAGTCAAGTTAACGGACGAGTGCCGGTTATTGCAGGTACTGGTGCAAATTCTACCAAGGAAGCGATTACGCTAACGAAAAAAGCTAAAGAATTGGGCGTAGATGCCTGTTTGCTGGTTGCACCTTATTACAATAAACCAACGCAGGAAGGCTTGTATCAGCATTTTAAAGCGGTTGCAGATGCTGTAGCTATACCACAGATACTGTATAACGTGCCTGGGCGTACTGGTTGCGACATTAGTAATGACACGACATTGCGTTTAGCTGTGCATCCCAATATTATCGGTATCAAAGATGCTACAGGCGGCATAGAACGCGGAACGGATCTCATTCTGCGTGCGCCTAAAGATTTTGCTGTATTGAGTGGTGATGATGCGACGGCGATGTCATTAATGCTGCTAGGTGGTAAAGGTGTCATTACAGTTACCGGTAATGTAACGCCAAAACTTATGCACGAGATGTGTGTAGCTGCAACAGCAGGCGATGCGATTACTGCACGTGAAATCAATGCAAAACTGTTTCAACTGCATCAAAAATTATTTGTTGAAGCGAACCCAATGCCTGTGAAATGGGTGTTAGTGCAAATGGGTTTGATTCGAAGCGGGATTAGATTGCCCATGATTGATTTATCAGCGCAATATCATGATGTGCTGCGCACCGCTTGCAAATCCGCTAATATTTTAAATTAATACAATCCGCTCATGAATTACAACGATTTATAAAAGCATTTTATAAAGAGGTCTGAATGAAACAAGTTAATATTAAATCTATTGCTATCAAGCAACCTGAAATTAAACGTACAGCAGCTTATGTGTTGTTAATTGCCAGTTTGGCTGGATGCGACTCTATCCCTTTTATCAATAATACTTCTGATTACAAAGGCGCTGGGCGTTCACGCCCATTAGAAGTGCCTCCTGATCTAACGGCGAGCCCTACCAGTGACGCATATTCTATTCCGGGTAGTACCAGTTACTCTACCTACAGCCAAGCCCAGGAAAACCAAGAGCCAGGTGTAGAAAAAGTGTTGGCCTCACCAGAAGGTGTGCGCCTAGAAAAAGCTGGCGCACAACGCTGGCTAGTAGTAAATGCGCCGGCTGAGAAAATATGGCCAGTCATACGTGAGTTTTGGATAGACCAAGGTTTTGCGGTACGCGTAGAAAATGCACAGCTTGGTGTGATGGAAACCGAATGGATAGATGCTGATGCCATTAAAAAAGATACGTCAGGCAATATGGGTGATAAATTTGATAAGTGGCTAGACAGATTATCTGGTGTCGCAGATAAGAAAAAATTCCGTACACGTTTAGACCGTGGTAATGAGCCGAATACTACCGAAATCTATATGACGCATCGATCAGTGGATGGTGCGCCGGATGATGGGAAAAATAGGGTACAAACCCAATTAGGTGAAATTGAAACTGGTTACAAGGCGGGGCCAAAAACAGTAGTAGAAGCGAATGCAAGAGATGAAGAGTTGGATGCTGAATTGCTGCGCAGGTTAATGGTGAAGCTAGGTATCGAAGAGCAACGTTCTCAATCAATCATGGCTGAAGCAGTTACTCTGAAACGGGCGGAAGTGATTAAAGAGACTGATGGCAGCGCTACACTAGTGTTGAATGATCCTTTTGATCGTGCATGGCGTCGTGTAGGTTTGGCGTTGGATAGAGTCGGCTTTGTGATTGAAGATAAAGACCGTTCTAGCGGCATATTCTTTGTGCGTTATGCTGATGTGGATATCGATGATACGCCGAAGAAAAAGAAAGGTTTATTCGAAACGCTGAAATTCTGGGGTGATGAAGAAAAAACTGCGGCAAATGAACCAAAAAAAGAAGAAAAAAGCATGGTAGAAAAGCTTAAATTCTGGGGTTCAGATGATAAGCAAAAAGTAAATCCGGAAAAACAATATCGTATTAAAGTAGCCGATGGCAATAAAGATAATGCGACTGTTACCGTAGTGGATAAAAACGACAAGCGCGTAGGTACAACTACAGCAAATCGTATTATTGCGTTAATGTATGAGCAGTTAAAATAACTTAATTTAACGCGTGAAAATAACGCTAACAATAAGGCCACAATATGCGCTTTGCATCGCTAGGCAGCGGTAGTGCGGGTAATGCGCTAATAGTAGAGGTGAATCGCACTAGACTGATGCTGGACTGTGGCTTTAGTGTGAAAGAGGCTACATTAAGGCTGGCGCGTTTGAATTTAGCGCCTACTGATTTGACTGGCATAGTGATTACACATGAGCATGACGATCATGCTGGCGGTGCTTTTAAATTTGCCGCTAAGTATAACCTGCCTGTGTGGCTCACCTATGGCACTCTGAAAATGGTCGAGCGCTATATGCCTAATCAGCATGATTTGCAGTTGAATGTCATTAATAGTCATCAGGAATTTACTATCAATGACATTCAAGTGCTGCCTTATCCAGTGCCGCACGATGCTCGAGAACCCGTTCAATATGTTTTTTCTGATGGTAATCGTACATTAGGGGTATTGACTGATGTTGGTCGTATTACACCCCACATTGAGGAAAAACTAAGCGGCTGTAATGCCTTGGTGCTGGAATGTAATCACGATGCTAGCATGTTGCAATCAGGACCCTATAGTTGGTCGCTAAAGCAGCGCGTAGGCGGGGATTTGGGACATTTAGAGAACTTGGAGACGGCTAATTTACTGGCTAAGTTAGATAATACCAAGTTGCAGCATATATTAGCCGCACACTTAAGTGCTAAGAACAATACTCCATTGTTGGCGAAGGCAGCATTATCCAGTGTATTAGGATGCGAAATCGATTGGGTAGGTATTGCCGATCAGTTGCTAGGCTTTGATTGGCGCGCTATTCATTAATCAAATAACCAGTTAGTAGCATTAACTAAGGCAATTACAATTATTTAGTTAATCCTAATTAAAGTCTATGTCCCGTCCTAAAACAGGTGAATAACTGTCAACCTATTTTAGGACGGGTCACTTAAAATAAAAAAGCCGACTAAAAGTCGGCTTTTTTAATACTAGCTAAATGCTAATTACTTAGCTTCAGCAGCTGGAGTTTCAGGTGCAGGTGTAGCTTCAGGAGCAACTTCAGCAGCAGGTGTAGGTGCAGCTTCAGCAGGTGAAGATTCAGCAGCAGGAGCAGCTTCAGCAGGAGCTTCCATCGGAGCTACTTCAGGAGCAAGTGCCTCTTCAGTAGTTTTTTTATCACAAGCAGTTAAAGCTAACGCTAATAATG
>DASQFK010000008.1:0-20517 GCA_035633175.1 Methylotenera sp. | reverse complement strand
GATGCACGTAGATGATGATGCATGTGATCTCATTTGGTCTGATGCTAGAGAGAAAGTGATTTATCCGATGAATTATGCAGAAGCCAGAGTATAAAAAGCATTTTGTTCAACATTTTTACATGCTAAAGATGTATGCGCTTTATGACAGAAGTGTCATAAATTTGCAATTTTACTGAAAACAATATTGACTAGAATTGACACTTAAATTTAATTTAGCGCAATTACTATGTCAAAAGTAATGAAAAATATTAACTCAAATGCGATTGTTCAGGGTTTTACCTTGCTTGAATTGCTGGTGGTAATGGTGATTATTGGGTTGCTTGCAGGCTATGTAGGTCCTAAATATTTTGAGCAAATCGGTAAATCTGAAACAAAAACAGCACGTGCACAAATAGATGCACTGGGCAAAGCCCTGGATCAATATCGCATTGATACAGGGCAGTATCCAAACACGAATCCAGGTCTTGCTGCACTCAATAAAAATCCTACGAACGATCCAAAGTGGGCTGGCCCTTACCTTAAAAAAAACGTACCTAATGATCCTTGGAACAACCCTTATCTATATCAATCACCAGGTGAGCATGGCGATTACGACCTTTACACACTAGGCAAAGATGGGCAGCTTGGCGGTGTTAAAGAGTCTGAAGATGTAGTGAACTGGTAGTTTTATTTAACCATTACTCATTGAACAATGGAATACCAAGTTAAAGCCGTGCGTGGAAGGGAAATTGTGCTTTTGAGCATTTCTGCTATGCATGCAGATGATGCAATGGCGCAAGTGCAAGCCAGAGGCTATACGCCCATTGCGGCCAAAACCAACGGGGCTAACTCGTCAACCGGCCGATTTCTAAATAGCCAAAGTAAAAAATTTCCGCTTGCATTGTTTAGTCAAGAGCTATTAGCTTTACTTGAAGCAGGGCTTAATTTAGTTGAGGCGATTGAAACACTCGCTGAAAAAGAAAGCCGTGGTGATATTAAACAAACGTTAGACGCAATCTTGCAAGCGCTGTATCAGGGGCAAACATTTTCCTCTGCACTTGAGTTACAGCCTGCAACTTTCCCCGTGTTATATATTGCCACAGTGCGAGCAAGTGAAAAAACTGGTGATTTATCTGAAGCTCTAAGTCGTTTTGTTAGTTATGAACAACAGCTAGGCTTGGTGAAAAAAAAGATCGTGAGTGCATCCATTTACCCGATTTTATTAATGGGAGTAGGTGGTTTGGTTATTGTATTTTTGCTAGGTTTTGTCGTGCCTAAATTTAGTCGGATTTACGAAGGTACAGGGGGCAATTTACCATTTTTGTCACAGGTATTATTGGCTTGGGGGGTGTTTTTAGAAAGCCACGGCAAAGCGCTATTAATTTCTACGTGTTTGGCTTTAATCAGCTCGGGTTATGCACTGTCTAGACCAATGGTTAGAAAATGGTTAATGCAATTATTTTGGCGAATTCCTGCAATAGGCAAACGTTTACGAGTTTTTCAATTAGCAAGGTTTTACCGCACATTAGGCATGTTACTTAAGGGCGGCACTTCAATTATTGCTGCCTTGGAGTCAGTTGCAGGTCTATTGGATGTTGCACTGCAAACCAAAATGAAAGAAGCCTCTATTGGTATTCAGCAGGGTCAAACCATATCGCTGGCAATGGAGCAAGCTGGGTTATCGACACCTATTGCCTTACGTATGCTACGCGTAGGTGAGCGCAGTGGAAAGATAGGCGACATGATGGAACGTATTGCCGCATTCTACGATGATGAACTCTCGCGTTGGATAGATTGGTTTACAAGGCTATTTGAGCCAATACTGATGCTGTTGATTGGCCTAGTGATTGGCGTAGTGGTGTTATTACTTTATATGCCAATTTTCGAGTTGGCAGGGAACATTCAATGACCGCCTATCTACAAGCGATACCAAAAACTTTGGTTGATGACGACGCTATTGGATTAATGCCTGATGTGCTGCTTGATCAAGTCAAGCCTGTATTGATTAATGCGGTGCAAATCAAGCAAGCTAAATTGCAAGCACAGTTACAGCAACGCCGTGTGATAGAAGTGCTAGAAGAACTCACTCATCAGGATCAAGATACATTTATACAAGCACTCAGCCTATCGTTGCATTTCAGTGCGATTAGCATGAAAGAAATTAATGGATTAACGCCAGCTTTTGAGGTTATTCCATTTTCTAGCGCACAACAAAAAGAATGCTTGGCTTTTTATTCAAATGAACATGATGCTATTAATGAGCTTAACCAAACTTCGTTGCACAATTTATCAAAAGAACTGGTTTTAGTTTTTGCTGACCCCTTTAATGAAAGTTTGCAAGAGTGGGTGGTTGAAAATATTAAGCATCCATTTACTTGGTGTTTGGCACATCGCAATGATATTGCAGCATTTTTAGCACGCCACGAAGAAACAATGCGAGCTATGGATGGCTTGCATGAAGATACCAATAATACTGCGATAGAAAATGACGAAGCGGTTGCTCATTTATCGTTAAAGTCTATTAACGAAGATAGCAATCCAATTATCAAGCTCATAAATTCTACACTTTACGATGCGTTAAAAGTAGGCGCCAGTGATATTCATCTGGAATGTTCAAACACAGGCTTGAGCATTAAATATCGTATAGATGGCGTAATGGCTGGTATTGGAGGCATGCAAGGTAGCGAAAATGCAGACCAGGCAATATCTCGGGTAAAAGTAATGTCTCAGTTAGATATTGCTGAGCGACGTATCCCACAAGATGGACGCTTTAAAGTAGTGGTGCAAGGCCGCGAAGTGGATTTTCGTGTGTCAATTATGCCTAGTGTGTTTGGTGAAGATGCTGTGCTAAGGGTTTTGGATAGAAAAGCATTGTCTGAAGAGGCTCAAGGGCTAAGCTTACAAGCCCTAGGGTTTGATACAAAAACCATTAGCCAGTTTCGTCGGCTAGCAAGTGAGCCTTATGGCATGGTGTTAGTCACGGGACCGACAGGTAGCGGAAAAACTACGTCACTCTATGCTGCCATTTCTGAGGTGAATACAGGCCACGATAAAATTATCACCATTGAAGATCCTGTGGAATATCAATTACCTGGTGTATTGCAGATTCCAGTAAATGAAAAAAAAGGCTTAACTTTTGCACGCGGCTTGCGTTCTATTTTGCGACATGACCCTGACAAGATTATGGTGGGTGAGATTCGCGATTCAGAAACAGCACAGATCGCTGTACAGGCAGCACTGACTGGTCACCTGGTATTCACGACTGTGCATGCCAATAATGTATTAGATGTGATTGGCCGTTTTATGCATATGGGTGTAGACCCGTATAACTTTGTATCCGCCATGAACGGCATTATGGCGCAGCGACTGATACGTGCCATTTGCCCGCATTGTGCAGAGGATTATCAGCCTGACAATCAATTGCTGGCAGACTCTGGAATTACTAATGAAATGGCTGCTGGTATGCGATTTAAATATGCTAAGGGCTGTGGTCATTGCCGTGGTACGGGATACCGCGGTCGAAAAGCTGTAGCTGAGTTATTGATTTTGAATGATGAGTTACGTGAAATGATCGTGGCGCGCGAGCCTATTCGCAAGTTAAAAGAAGCGGCAAAACGCAGTGGCATGCGTACCATCCGAGAGGCAGCACTTGATGCAGTTAGCAATGGTTTAACCACTTTACAGGAGATTAATCGTGTCACTTTTGTGGCCTAATCAACTATTAGTGGCACTGGCTAGCGACAATGTAGCGGTGATTAATCGTGTGCGTGGATTTAGTAAAGGCGTCGTGAATCATCATCATGCGGTTTGCAAACCACACCCGGAAGAACCTCTTTGGTTGGCGTCTACACGTCAATTTGAGCAATTTTTAACAGCTACACAAGTGAGGCCAAACACGCATCTAAACATAGTATTAGCCAATAATTTTGTGCGCTATTTAGCATTGCCACCACAGCAAGTTCCCATGAATGCTGCTGAAAAATCAGCCTATGCGACAGCTGCTTACAGAGAAGTTTATGGTATTGCGGCTAATGATTGGCATATTCAATTACATGATGCACCGCCACACCAAACCACTATTGTCGCAGCGGTCGATAAAAAACTATTATCCATGCTAAGCCAAATCACACAAAACAAACAGATTAAGCTTAATGGCATTCAACCTTACTTAATGACAGTGTTTAATGGATTGGCTGAGCAGCTCAAGAAGGTGAATGGTTATTTGGCGATCGTAGAGTCTGGCCGGCTACTACTAGTGCAGTTGAAGCAAGGGCAATGTGAAAACTTGCGAACCTATGTCACTACCGATGATTGGCAAGCTGAGTTAAAACGTTTAATGATGCGTGAGTTATTGTTAAACGGATTTTCAAATGATGGCGTTGTGAAAGACCTCTTAATTTATGCGCCTGTGCATGTAAATGATGTCATTAATGAGATCAAAGGCTGGAGAGTAAAGCGCATCAATATCAGTAAAAAAGTACTTAATGTAAGCAAAATAAATGTAAATCACTTCGCCATGTTAGAGGCAAGTGTATGAGTCACAAACTAAATTTAGAGTTTATTCGCCAGCCAAACTTTGCATTTTCTAATTGGAACTGGCTAAGTGTTAGCGTGTTATGCACTGGATTAATGGCGGCAATTGTTACCGAGCAAACATTTCAGAGTAAAAGCATTGCATTAGAAGAGGTCACTTCAAAACTTACCAAAATCAATCGGGAAATTAACGATAAAAAAACACCTGTGGCTACGGCGAACATCTCTTTTTCGCCCTTAGAAATTAAGCAGCTTGAGGAAACAGTTAATTCATTGACTATGCCGTGGAATGCTTTGTTGTCGCAAATTGAGCAATCCAATCAGGCCGATATTGCACTACTTAGCTTACAGCCAAGTACTAAAAAGCAAATGATATTGTTAGCAGGGGAGGCGAAAAATCTACCAGCGGTCTTGAGTTACATTAAGCAATTGGAAGCACAGCCCATGTTGGCAGAAGTCTATTTGCAGAAACATAGCACCAATGAGGGCAATGTAAGCAAGCCTATTGTTTTTACTATATTTGCTAAATGGCAATTGATGGGTACGCCGTTATTAACTGCACATCTTACAGCGCCTCGGTCGGCGGTGCAGTCAAAATGACCAGATTCAATTTAGACACTAAAGGTCTGCAGTATGCACATTGGCTATTTGGTCAATTTGCAAAGAAACTAGGCGTATGGGGATTGCTGGGGGTGGCTATCTTACTAGCCAGCTTAGTTTTTTACCTTACAAACATCATTAAACTAGAGCAACAGTTAAGCAATGCTGAGCTAAATTTAGCCCAACAGCAATTAAACAATAACAACAAAAATAAAATAGTATTAAGAGATAGAAACCTAGCGCCTGAGCAAAACGAAGCGCAAAGAATCAATCAATTCTATGAAATGTTGCCAGACGGCGCTAATTTACCAAAATTATTAAGTGCTATCGATACAAATGCATTGAAACAGCATTTAGTACTCAATCGCGGCGATTACAAACTGACTCAGACTAAACAGGGTAAATTGTCCCGCTATGAAATAGTGCTGCCTGTCACCGGCCAATATATTCAAATCAGGCAATTCATTGCAGAGGTTTTGGTACAGATTCCCGCACTTGCATTAAGTGATATTCAAATCAAACGCGAAAACACACTTATGCCTCACGTTGAAGCCAGGTTGGTATTTGTATTGTTTTTGAAGGGTGATTCATGGTGAGTATGAATCAAGTGGCTGTCGGCAACGAAAAGGCATCTAGTAAATGGCTGCTATGGGTGCTTTTAGTGGTAGTGGTCTTGACGGTGTGGACAGCGTTCAATAATGAAGGTGCTGATGACAATAATGCTGCTGAATTGCTTAGTAACAAGTCGCTCACATCCAATTCCAGTTTGATGAATACAACACAGCAAAGTCGTAAGCCATACTCAAAACAAGCAGCTTCTTTGAATAATACTGATAGCGGAATATCCTGGCAAAACCTTAAGCGCGAGCCTATACAAGAAAAAGTTACCGATTTATTTAAGGTGCATTCCTGGTTAGTCATTCCCCCTGTTAAAAAAGTAAAACCTGTTCCACCGCCACCGCCCGTAGCGCCGCCAGCACCATTTACTTATATTGGTAAATTAGAAGATGCTGTTAAAGGCACACAGATATTTTTACTGGCAAATAACAAGTTTTATAGCGTTATTCTTGGTGCAAACATAGATCAGCAATGGCGCTTGGATAGTGATGATGCGAATAATTTACACCTAACTTACTTGCCACTGAATTTACCACAAATACTCTCTAAATCAGCAAGAGCCGCATCAATTAATACAGTAGAAATGAATCAGTAAAAGGATGTCTGGATGAAGTTCACTAAAAACCACCATCAACAAAAGCAAGCATATAAGCGCAGCATGCTTTTTTTGATGGTATTAACACAAATTTCTAGCTGTGCTTTCGCACCTTGGGAGAAAACTGCAGTGAAGGGCGATACACCTGAAGCTAAAGTAATGGAGGCTAAAAAAATTGTTAAAGAAAAACCAGACGATACTTTACCTCGTAAAAACCTATTGGTGACGCAAGAGCTGGCAACTACAAAATTATTAAAACAAGCTCAGCAAGCGCGTGCGAAAGGCCAATATGTTGAAGCGGATGATTTATATGACCGTGTGTTGCAATTTTTACCGGATGAGCAGGGTGCTCTTAGTGGGAAACAGGACATTCAACGTGAATTAGTACAAGAAAAGAAAGTTGAGAAAGCAGTCGCATTAATCGCAAATAATCACCTGGAAGCTGCGCGAGAAATTGTACGCGATGTGCTTTTAGAAAACCCTAGTCAGGCAGCCGCTATTAAGCTTCAGCAGGAAATTAATGGAAAATTAGCCACCGAAAAAGCGCAGCCACCGCGTTTAAAAATAGCATCAGATAAGCCAGTATCTCTAGAGTTGCGCGATGCGAACATTAAAGTGGTGTTCGAGGCTCTATCAAGGGCTACAGGCATTAATTTTATTTTAGATAAAGATATTAAACCTGATACTAAAGCAACGATTTTTGTCAAAAAAGCAAGAATTGAAGATGCAATCGATCATGTACTTTCTAGTAACGGGTTACAGAAAAAAGTGTTATCAGAAAATACAGTATTGGTATTTCCAAGCACACAGCAAAAGCTCAAAGACTATCAAGATTTAATGATTCGCAGTTTTTACTTTACCAACACCAGTGCAAAACAAGTTTCGACGCTATTGAAAACCATGCTTAAAACTAAAGATATATTTGTAGACGAGCGTTTAAACATGCTGGTAATGCGTGATACGCCTGAAGTGATACGCATCGCTGAAAAATTAGTGGCGGCTAATGATTTAGAAGACCCTGAAGTCATGCTGGAGATTGAAGTGCTGGAGGTGAGCCGCAGCCGCTTGCAAGAGTTAGGCATTGATTTCCCTAATCGCATAGCAGTGAATAGTTTGATTCCAATTACTACCGTAACTTCAGCCACTGGCGTTGTGGCTAGCTCTACGGTTAATACTGCAAACCAATTAACACTGGAAGGATTACTCAATCTTAATAAAGGTCGGTTCGATGTGTCACCTAACCCAGCAGTAAACTTTAGAAAAGTGACAGGCGATGTAAATTTGCTTTCAAATCCGCGTATACGTGTGCGTAATAATGAAAAAGCGAAAATTCTAGTTGGCGATAAAGTGCCTATTATTACTACTACGTCTACGGCAAACGTCGGAATTTCTGAAAGCGTGCAGTATGTGGATGTAGGTCTGAAATTAGATGTAGAGCCGCGTGTGACTTTAAATGATTTTGTAGTGATTAAAGTCGGCCTGGAAGTGAGTTCACTTGGTGAAAAAACAGTGACTAGAAATGGTGCAACGGTTTACACCATAGGTACACGTAACGCGAATACAGTGTTGCGTTTGAAAAATGGCGAAACACAAATATTGGCTGGCTTGATTTTAGATGACGAACGCAAAAATGCAAGTAAATTACCTGGTATAGGCGATATTCCCTTATTAGGTAGGTTGTTTGCAAATCAAGAGGATAGAAAAAACAAAACAGAAATTGTATTGGCGATTACGCCTAGAGTGATTGGTAACATTAACTTACCGCAAGCTGAAGTATCTGAATATTGGTCGGGGACTGAGACTGTTATTACGGATAAACCGCAAGTCAATTTACCTCCGACTAATGCACCTAAAACTCCACAAGAGCAAATGAAGGAACAGGCGCGTTTACGGCAGTTAGAAGCTAATCCAGTAGTAACGCCAGAGTTGCCTGTGACTGAACAGGCTGTAACAGCCCCAGAAATACCTGTAAATAACCCTGTTTCAGAAAAACCAATACAGCAATCTGAACCGCAGCAGCCTGAAGAGCAGACAGTACCTATACCGATGTATGATTCATCAAATCCACCGCTAGCGCCATGATCCAAGGTTATAAAAATACAGGCTCAGCAAAGAAAATTGGATTACCTTTTTGCAAAGGCTTTACGCTAATTGAACTAGTAGTCACGGTGGCGATTGTAGCTATTTTGGCAAGCGTAGCCATGCCCATGCTGCAAGTGACAGCGCAGCGGATGAAAGAGCATGAGTTACGTGCTAGTTTGCGACAGATTCGAGAGGCAATTGATTTATATAAAAAAGCCGTAGATGAAGGTCATATTATGAAAACGATAGACCAAACTGGATATCCACCCAGTTTGGAGGTGCTGGTTAATGGAGTAGTGGATGTTAAAGACCTCAATAAAAACAAATTAAGATTTTTACGGAAGATACCACTGGATCCCATGAATTTAACCGGTGTCTCCAATAACGATTTTACTAACAATTGGGGTTTGCGTAGCTACGCAAGTGAGGCTGATAGCCCCGCAGAGGGTGCTGATGTTTATGATGTATATTCGTTAAGCCAGCAAATTGGTACTAACGGTGTACCTTATGCAAAATGGTAAATATGAATAAAAATAGTGGCTTTAGTTTCGTGACATGTAGGGGCTTTACATTGGTTGAACTGCTGGTGGTTTTGGCAATTTTAGCTTTGCTACTTACGCTTGCAGTACCAAAATACTTTACAAGCATTGAGCGTGCAAAAGATGCCACGCTAAGACAAGACCTGAGTACTTTGCGAGAAAGTATTGATAAATTCTATGCTGACAAAGGACATTATCCTGAAGCACTGGAGGATTTGGTTGAGCATCAATATATTAGACAGCTTCCTATTGATCCAATCACTGAAAAAACTACAACATGGTTGATTACGCCCCCAGAACCACCCTTAGAGGGCAGTATTTACGATATTCACAGCGGTGCGAGTGGCACAGCAAAAGATGGTACTAAATATGGAGATTGGTAATAACCTTGCCTACACAAAAAGTAAAAACTTAGGGTTTACTTATATAGGCATATTGATGCTCATTGCTATTTCTGGAATAGGATTAGCAGGGGTAGGGATTGTCTGGCATCAAGATATGCAGCGAGAACGTGAAAAAGAGTTGTTGTTTATAGGTGAGGAATATCGTAAAGCCATAGGCAGCTATTACATGTCAAGTCCAACTCCGGTAAAGCAGTTTCCTAAAACCCTCAAAGATTTGATCATAGACAACCGTTCCCCTGAAATTAAGCGGCATTTACGTAAGTTATACACCGATCCGATTACGCATGATAAGCCTTGGCAGTTAGTATTGCAGCAAGACGGGATTGTTGGAGTGTATAGCGAATCTAAATTAAAACCATTAAAAAAATATGGCTTTCTTCGCCAGTATGAAGAGTTTGGCAATGCGCAAGAATATAACGAATGGAAGTTTATTTACAATGGGCCAACAAGTTCTGATGCAGTTGTTACCTCTGCAGTTTCAGTAGATGCTAGTGCACAAAATTGATCGTAATCCAGATTAAATATTATAAATACTGACGATAGTATCTTAGTACTTTTGGCACGTAATTTAATGTTTCTGCATAAGGTGGAACGCGTCCGTGATATTTTTTAACAGCCCCAGGGCCAGCGTTATAGGCGGCTAGCGTAAGGTTTAAATCCCCATTAAATAAATCAAGTAGTTCACGCAAGTATTTTGCTCCAGCTAAAATATTCTGTTTAGGGTCGTCTCTATAGCTCACTTGAAAGCGCTTTGCAGTGGCTGGCATGAGTTGCATTAAGCCATAAGCGCCTTTTTTGGAAAGGGCTCTTGCGTTATGTTTAGATTCCACTGTAATGACGGCATGAATTAAGGCAGGTTCAATATCTGTAGCATGAGCAGCAATTACAACCTCACGGTTGTAAGGTAGCTTATGTATACCAATCATGTCATTCAATAGTATCGGGGTGTTTGGTTCTGTTGGTATAGCTTCTTCAAGTATGACTGTGTACTGTTTATTAGGCTGCGTATTATTAATACTAATTTCATCAGACTTTGCCAAATCTATATAAATATCCGCCCAAGCTGTATTTGGTATCAATATGCAAAGAATAATTATTTTCTTAAATTTAGAGATGGGATGAAATTTGCACATGATTGAATTTTGCAACATGAATGTTACAAAATTGAGTGGATGAAAAAATTCATCATTTATACGTTAGTAGTTCTAAAGGACTAATCCAAAAAATAATAGTGTCATATTCAACATTAACACTACTCATGTTAAAAAATTTCTATTGGTTGTGCCATAAAGAATAGGTATTTGGAGTGTTACACATCGTGTATTTCGGATGGTATACCTGAGATAACTAGTTCTCGGTTATAAAACTGTAAGAAAACTACCATTTAAGCTTAATAAACATGTAATTAAACTACTTGAAAATGATGTAACTTTTCAGATAAGAAGAAAATCATTATTACTTTAATCAATCACGACACGCAGCCAAACAATGATGTGAGCTTAACTACTGAGCAACGTGTTGTTTTTATGGATGTAATAGCAGATTCTCTACGTGTTTCACAGCGCACACATCTATTTAATTGGTTACAAGGTGAGTTTCAATATCTAATTGGTCATGAAGTAATGATCTGTGGCGTTAAGTCATCTGAAAACGACACCTACGCTTACGAATATTTTACTAGTACGCGTTACTTTAATGATGTGCAGTTTAATGAGGCAATTAAACAAGACACGGGGCTTGTGAGTCAGGCGATTGATTTATGGAAAAATAAAATATCCCCTGTTTTCATTACCAACCAACTCAAACCGGCTGACTATAAAAACTATTCAATATTCAATTTTTGCGAAACTGAGCTTAAAAATTCAGAGATGAAGAGTTTGGCAGCACACGGCTTTGGTGATCACAATAATCAAATTTCCACTTTTGTTATTTTTGGAAGATTGCACAAAGATCCTAATGCTACTAATGCAAAAATTCTAGAACTGATGATGCCGCATTTGCACTGTGCATTAATTAGAGTGACAAGTAACAAAACGAATACTTTGCATGGCCCCAGTAAAGACTCAAAAAAAATAACTGTACGAGAATCAGAAATTTTACAGTGGGTACACATGGGAAAAACCAATTGGGAAATATCTTCTATTCTGGATATAAGCCCGTTAACAGTTAAAAACCATGTGCAAAATATTTTACGCAAATTAGATGTGCAAAATAGAGGCCAAGCAGCAGTTAAGGCAGCCAAATTAGGTCTTGTAAAAATTCTAAATTAGTTTTTTTACTGCCATACGTAATTCCATTTAATATCCAGTTTTTAAGTTCACTCTTCACTCGTTACTGCCTCCTAGTCCGTTCGGACTACTCCTCAAGAATTTAGCTTTAACACAAATTAATCAAACTGTTTTATAGAAATTTGGCGACGTTTTTTGTTTCATTGAGTCGGCAAATTAAGTAGTCCATACAGACTATTAAATTTTGTTGGTATGTCATAAGCACTCTGTAAATTGCATACATCGCTTATAGGTTAGTTGATTAAGCGTTAAGCAGCACTTTTTTTGCAGTTCATTTTTTGTAGTTTATTTAAGTAATATTTTTTGGGAGATTTATAATGAAATTTCAATTAAAAGCATTAGCAGCAGCATTAGTATTAGCCGCTGTGGCAGTTCCAGCACAGGCGGCTATCGATGCAACAGCTAGCGGTAACGGTTCATTAATTTTGACAGTATTAGATAAAGTTGCAAACGTTTCTGCAGCTTTTGATTTGGGTAAAAACTATTTAGATTTTAACCAAGTAGCAGCAGCAGGTGCCGTATCGAGTGTTACTGCATCAGGCACAAGTTTTTCATGGGATTTAGGCGGTAATGTTGATTATTCATCAGCTTGGAATTCATTCTTAAGTGCTGCAAATTTAGCAAACGTAACATACGCAATTACAGCTGGTGATAATTTAGGTTCCGGTGCTGGTTCACGTGGCTACATTACAACTTATGTTGGCGCTGGCGCAAGCACAACCACATCACAACTACTTACTGCTTTAGGCAACTTTGATACTTACACGAATAATCTAGCGGTTGTTGCTGGTAGTAATACAAATACTGTTGCAAACGGTGCTGCAGTTCAAACTCCAGCAACAATTTATTACGGTTCAAACAAAAATAATGGTACAGGTGTAATAGCTGCCGGTGCTATCGGTACTAGTTTAGGTGTTGTTCAAACTGCTGCTGCTGCATCTAACTTAACAGCCGTATCAAATACAGTATTTGGTAACGGTGCTAAATTTACATTAGCAAGCAATGGTGCGCTTTCATACACTACTAATGCTGTAGTTACTCCACCAGTACCAGAAGCTGATACATGGGCCATGATGTTATTAGGTCTAGGTTTCATGGGCTTTGTAGCACGCCGTAGAAAAGTTTAATTAGCACTTAATTATTAATAAATAATTTGGCAGAGACATAGGTCTCTGCCATAAATAGAATTTTTTTGAGGGAATTATCATGAAATTGACTAAAATCGCTTTAGCCGTGGCTTGTTTAGTAGGTTCTGCACAAGCTTTTGCAGCACCAGTAACAGCTGCTCAAATCTCTGCAGCTAAAACTGCAGGTACATTGCAACAAGCTTGGATTTCTGGTGCTTCAGCACCAACAAAATCTATCTATGAAGGTTGGGTTGGTTCAGGTTCAGGTGTAGGTTGTGACGCTGGTACAAACACAATTTTCACAACTCAAGCATTATCAAGCTCAAATGTGACTCCAGGTTCACTTGGTAACTTCAATGCTTACGCTTGTACACGTGGCGGTGTTGTTTCTGTGCTTTACCATACTATTGATGGCGGTTCATTAAACGCTTATACACCACACACTGTTGGTACAAAGCTTGCGCGTGTTAAATTTCCAGGTACTGGTAATGGCTGTACAGGTAGTCTTACTTACACTGATGCTACTAACACTGATAACAACGCAACTGTATTTAAAAGTTGTACTCTAGTTGGTACTGCATTACCTTCAAACGCTATTGCTACACCTGCGAGCAATGCTACCAATGCTGCTGCAGTAGCAGCTGACTCTTTAGGCGCACAATTACCTGTAGGCGGTTTTGCTGACGTAGAAGCTTCATTATTCCCTAGTGCTATTGGTGGTGGCGATGTTTCTACAGTAGGTACTGACTCAGCAGCTGGTATTGGCCAAGTGTTTGGTGTGGTAGTAAGTAAGCCTTTATACCGTGCTATGCAAGTAAAACAAGGCATTGCTGCTAATACAGATGCTTTAGACCCAAGTTTTGACCCAGCAAATGCACCTACAATCAGCAAAGCTCAATACACTTCTATTATTGCTTTAGGCGGCACATTCCAAACTGATTGGTCACCAATCGTTGGTGCTGCTGGCGCTGGTAAAAAAATCGTGTTAGCTCGCCGTGTACAAACTTCTGGTTCACAAGCTAGTTCAAATGCATTTTTCTTAGCTAACCCATGTGCTTCTGGCGTTTTGGCTAACTTCAATCCATTAACTGCAGCAGACTCAAATTCATCAATCGAAGTATTCGAAGGTTCAGGTACTGGTAACGTTAAAACACGCATCACTACAGCTTCTAACTCAGCTGGTGCAGATAACTTTGCAATTGGTGTGATTTCTGCAGAAAATGACTGGCGCGTTGAATCAGGTACTGGTGGTCAAAATGGCTATCGCTTCGTTAAAGTTGAAGGCGTACACCCAGAAGCTGGCGATACAGCAAATGCACGCGTATCAGCAACTAACGGTGCTTATGCATTCCACATGGAAATGCATAACTTTGTAGCAAACTCTGCTACTGGTTTTGGCGCATTGGTTGTTGGTCAGATTACTGCTGCTTTGGTTAACCCACCATCAACTTCATGTGCAGTGTTACCACGTGGCTTAACTATCAGCCCATTAGCTGGTTCTAGCTGCACTGTTGGTGTTCAAGTAGCAAAAATGACTAACCAAGGTAACAATTGTGCACCAGTATTGTTAACTGAGTAAACATTAAATAGGTGTGGTTGTTAACACTTAAATGATAAATAGCGCACCCTCAAAAGGGGTGTGCTATTTTAGTTTTAATCGGTTTATTTTTGGTAAAAGTGATTCATAAGTAAGGCGCTAGATTCAATTTTTCATAAGCCTGCAACATAGTTTTTTTACAATCATAGTATTAATTATTTTTGGTTTTTTTAGATGAATTTTATGCACAACAATAATTTGAAAATAATTAAAAAATTACCTGCCATCAAACTTTTAACCTTGTTGGGGTTAGTCATGATGCCAACTTTGGTTTCGGCTGAAGTTGTTAAAGAAACTAATACTCAGGTCAATGCAGAACCTGAATCTCAAGTAACGCAAACCAAGCAAGTAGAAACGACTGATGAGGCAAATAGCGCTAAAAAAGCAGAAGAAAAAAAGCCTAGTTTTAATGTATTTGAATTCAAAATTGATGGTAATACCGTATTAGCAAAAAATAAGTTAGAAGAAGCTGTTTATCCATTTTTAGGTGAAGCTAAAACAATAGATGATGTTGAGAATGCACGTGGCGCGCTGGAAAAAACCTATCAAGATGCCGGTTATTTAACGGTTTCAGTAAGTATCCCTCAGCAAGAGGTGAATCAAGGTTTAGTGACGTTGTTAGTGACTGAAGGCAGTGTTGAAAAATTACGGGTCAAAGACTCCAAATATTCATCATTAGCTGAAATTAAATCTCGCGTAACTGAATTTGAAGAAGGAAAAGTACCCAACTTCCCAGTTGCACAACAACAATTAGGTACGGTGAATCGCGGACAAAACCGACAAGTAACACCAGTGCTAAGGCCTGGTAAATCGCCAGGTAAGGTAGAAGTTGATTTAAAAGTACAAGATCAATTACCGCTACATGGTAGTTTGGAAGTAAACGACAAGTACTCACAAAGCACGACCAAAACACGTTTAAACGGTTCTTTACGTTATGAGAATTTGTGGCAGAAAGATCACAGTATTGGTATCAGCTTTCAAGTGTCACCAGAAAACACAGATGAAGTGAAAGTGGCATCAGGTACGTATGTAATTCCTAGGCTAAATGGCGATTATATTGCAGCCTATGGTGTTATTTCAAGAAGTGATATTAGTGCAGTGGGCGATGTCAATGTGATTGGTAACGGTAACATTGTTGGTGCGCGGTATATTCATCCTTTACCATTATTAGAAAACTATTATCACACCACAACGTTTGGTGCCGATTATAAAGACTTTCAAGAAAGCGTAAATTTATTAGGCTCCGATGGCTTTAAAACGCCAATTGCTTACTCATCATTTACGTTAGGTTACGACGGCACTTACCAAGGTAGCGCGTCACAAACACAATTGAACTTAGGTTTTAACTTTGCATTACGTGCGTTTGGTAATAGTGAGCAGGAATTTGGTGATAAACGTTTCAATGCAAAGCCCAACTATGCCTACATTCGTAGCGACGTTAAACATACCCAAAAACTACCTTACGATTGGTCATTACAAGCCAAGCTAAGTGGTCAGCTTGCTAATGCGCCACTTATCTCTGCTGAACAATTCACCATCGGTGGCGCAGATTCTGTTCGCGGCTATTTAGAATCAAGCGCGCTTGGCGATAACGGCATATTTGCTTCACTAGAGTTACGCACACCACAGTTTAAAAAATACTTTAAAGAAAACATTAAAGAGCTTTATGCCTTTAGTTTTATAGATGCCGGGCACGTCAGTATTTATGACGCGTTACCAGGTCAAGATAAAAGCAGCGACTTATTATCAGTTGGCCTAGGTATTAAGTTTAAAAGTGTTCAAGGTATTTTTACTAATTTAGATTACGCCCATGCATTAGAAGATTCTGGCGAAGTCGAAAAAGGTGATGATAGGTTGCATTTTAGAGTGGGTTACGAGTGGTAATTTTAGGTGCTTAATTTTAGTTATTTAGCATTAAAAGGCTTTTAAAAAGCCAATAAAAGGACGTTAAAATGAATCAAGGCATGTTTAAGTTGGTCTATAGCAAAGTACTCAATATGTATGTGCCAGCTTCAGAAGCGGTACGTAATAGGGGTGCTAAAAACAGCCGTCGTGTTCGTAAACATGCTAAAAACTCATTTATTCTGATTTTTATTTTTAGCTCACTGCATGCAGCCCAAAGTTTTGCTGATACCGTCACTGAGGTCGTTCTGCAAAACGTAGTCAACGCTACGGTGCAAACTACAATTAATAGCACCATAGTCCGCCAGACCTCATCTAAAGCCATTCTTGATTGGCAAAGACTTAATATTGGTAAGGATTATTTACTCAAATTTGACCAACAGGGCAATCGTAGTTGGTCTGCATTCAATCGTATTCATGATTTATCGCCAAGTATATTTGACGGTGGTGTACAAGCTGATGGTAACGTTTATTTCATTAATACCAACGGCATTATTTTTGGCCCAAATGCTCAGTTTAATGTAGGTTCTTTGTACGCTGGTACATTAGACATGACTGATGAGTTGTTTAATGAAGGTTTTATCAGCGGTGATGGTACGTTTAAACCTGTGTTTGCCGCAGTTGGCGAAATTGCCACTGGTAATGTTGTTGTACAAGAAGGCGCAAAAATTACTACAGCGACGAATGGTAAGGTCTTGCTGTTTGCGGAGAATGTAGAAAACAGCGGTTTGATCAACACGCCAGATGGCCAAACGATATTAGCTGCCGGTAAAAAAGTCTATTTAGCTTCCAGCAAAGACCCCGCAGGTTTTATGGTCGAGGTAGATGGCGGTGGTACAGCGACCAACTTAGGTGAAATAGTCGCTGAGCGCGGCAACATTACCATGATGGGTTTGGCCGTGAATCAAGCTGGGAAATTAACGGCTACTACTTCGGTTCGCGCCAATGGATCTATCCATTTACTAGCCCAAGATAAGGTCAATGTATCTGGCGTTGATGTGATAGGCACACGCAATGGCGTTGTGACGCTGGCAAAAGGTAGTGTGACAGAAGTTAACCCAGAATACGCGAATAAAGAAGAAACTATTGCATCTCAAGCGTTTAAAACTTCTGATGTGAAAATCGAAGGTAGCCTAATTAATATTGATGGAAAGATAAGTGCTAAAGGTGGGAATGTTACAGCGAGTAATTTAGCTGACGCGTCTGCTTTACTCAACAGCGAGAACGCTCGTAGAATTTATTTGGGAGATAACGCTGAGATTGATGTATCTGGCGTTGATGCAGTAGCACCAATGTCGCGTAATCAGTTAGAGATTCAATTATTTTCAGACCAACTTAAAGATGCACCAATATTACGTGACTCAGGTTTGTTTAAAGGTACGGTATTTGTAGATGCACGCAAAGGCACCAGCTTGTTTGATATTCAGCCATTTTTAGCGCTCAAAGGCGCAACAGTGGCTGAGAAAATGACTAAAGCTGGCAAAATTAAGCTATCTACCCCTAATGATTTAATTGTGAGTAAGGGTGCTGTACTGAATGTTTCTGGTGGTTCAACAACCTATGAAGCGGGTTCAATAAAAGAAACTAATCTGTTTCACAACGGTAAATTAGTGCCTATCTCAGAGGCCAAAGATGGCGTACCTTATGATAAAACAGGTGATGTTTATATTGTAAAAGATCCAAAATGGGGTGTAACGCGTTCATGGGATTTAAGCGGTGGCGGCACTAAAGGTCGGGGTAAAGTAACGACAGGTGTTACTAGTGCTGAATTAAAAAAACAAGTGGTGGGGACCCAAATTGCAAGTTTTTTTGAAGGTGATGATGCAGGTACTTTAGATTTAACAGTATCAGACGAAACAGTCACCACGCAAAACTTAGTATTAGCTGGGAAAGTGCTGGCAAATACCAAGGTCAGCCCTCAGCAAATCATTCAGCAGCAGATTCCTTTATCTGGCAAATTAATCGCTAGTGCTAGTCAGTTAGCGATATCAAAGAGTGCTAAAGAATTAGGTGATAGCTTTACTTTTGAACAAAAACTAGCAGATTCTGAAAATTTTCAATCAGTGATCAGTACTGATTTCTTAGCGCAAGGCTTTAACAGAGTTGACTTAGGTAAGGTCGATAAGCTGGTTGTGGATGAAACAATGACCCTCAAACCTAAGGGTGAGCTTACTTTAAATCGTAATGTGGACGGCAGCACAACACAAATTAATGCCGATATCATTGCTGCTAACAGTGATATTAAGCTTTTAGGGGACACCACTATTGCAGATGGCGTAACAGTAAGTACTGCTGGAACATTCACTAATGATAAAGCCGGTATTGTTGGTGCATTAAGCGAGCCAGCAGCGATCAATGGTGGCAGCATTACCGCAACACTATTAACGCTAGGGAAAAACGTCACATTAGATGCATCGGCAGGTGCGGCAGTGAATGTAAAAGGCGAATTAGAAGAAGGGGCTGCAGGCAATATTAAATTTGATACTACATCAAATATAGATGGTAGCGTTACATTACAATCCTATGGTTTTAAACAAGGTGGGACATTATCAATCTCATTTCTCAAAGCCACTCAAACATTAGATGACGCTGGCACGCCAACAGTAAATATCACAAATACTCAAACATTAAATGTTTCAGGCAACCCAAACGCCAGTAATAGCGATATTGATGTTGCATCTAGCTTTTTTACAAAAGGTGGATTTTCTAAATACGAGTTATCCGCTTTTGATGTGAACATCGGTAACAATGCCGATGCACCTCAAGACATTTATGCGGCACAGCAAACTTTGCAGATGAATACTGGGTTCGCAAATCAAGCGGGTGGCCAGCCAATTACAGCAGTTACATCACCTTTTGTGCAAGCTGAAAGTACACGCAAACCAGTATCTTTGAGTTTTTCTGCTGATAAATTAGGTGGCGTACTCACGCTTGCAGAAAATACCACGATTCGTACTGATAGAGGTGGTAGTGTAAGTCTGGCAGCGGGCAAGCAGGTGAATGTGCTAGGCGATATCACCACGCCAAGCGGTAATATCAACATCAGCATCAATGATAAAGATGCAAGTCTTCAGTACGACCCAACTCAGGCAGTTTTTATTGGCAACAAAGCCACTTTAAGCGCTACTGGTAGTAGCATGACCTTGCCTGACTCACAAGCGGAGATGCTAAAAACACAAGTGTTTAACGCTGGTACTATTACTGTAGATGCCCCTAAAGGCGCTGTGGTCATCAAAGATGGAGCAGTGTTAGATGTATCTGGCACTTCTATTGTTAACGACACTAAAACACCTGCTGGTTTTGTCCGTGAAACCTTGCATGGTGATGCTGGCACTATAAAAGTAAGTGCCAGTGATGGTTTATTGTTAGATGGCACATTTAAAGGTGCTGCAACTGGCACAGGACGAGGCGGCACCTTAGATTTAGGGTTTACCAATACTAAACTTGATGCCGGTTCGCCGATATTAACTGGCAACAGAGAATTCACGATTACCCAGCAAAAGCAATTGGTTGCAAATAGTTTTGTTGCTGGGGATACTCTCAAAACCCCCGCTGGTGAGGCTTATACCAGTTTCAGTACTGATGTTGTGAGCGCGCAAATTTCTGCAGTGCAAGTGCAGCAGGGCGGTTTTGCAAACTTAAAAGTCAAATCATATCTTGGTGATAATAGTCTAGGATCAATCCAACTCACTGATGGTTTAGATTTAAAGCTTGCAGGCAATTTGAAGTTAGAAACACCATTAATTAATGTAAAGAATGATGGTGTTGCCAAACTTAGTGCGAGTCATATCACATTAAAAAGCCCAAATTCAGAAGTAGATAATAGTAGTGTTGTTGCAGGTGAGGGTAAGCTTAGTACACAATCCAAGCAGCTTTATTTTGATGGTTTAGTTGCGGTTTCAGGTGTGAATGAAACAACAATTAATACATCTTTGGATATTAGCGGTCAAGGTACTCTAGATGCAGCCGATAAATATCCAGTTGCGAAGTTCGGAGGCTTAGTTGCTACTGGGGATATTAATTTAAATGCACGGCAAATTTATCCAAATTCTGGCACTAAACTTAGCTTTGAGGCAATTGGTGAAAATAGCACAATCACGGTAAGTTCAAGTGGCGCAGCAGCTAAACCAGTGTTTTCTGCGCAAGGTGTACTTAGCGTAAAGGCAGCTAATGTTGTGCAAAGTGGCGTTTTGGTTGCACCATTTGGTCAAATTATTATAGACGCGAAAAACTCGGCTACATTTAAAGCCAAC
>DASQFK010000007.1:0-11802 GCA_035633175.1 Methylotenera sp. | reverse complement strand
TCTGGCTAGCAATTTTATTGGCTTTATTCACCACTTTTTTATCAGGATTTTTAGTAAACCTATTGTTTGGTCAGGCTTATCAAGAAGCAAGCGCAGTACTTGCTATTCAAATCTGGGGTGGGGTGTTTGTTTTTATTGGCGTTGCTTCAGGTATTTTTTTTACTGCAGAAAATTACACGAGAAAAGTTTTTTACAGAACAGCATTAGGTGCCGTTTCAAATGTATTGCTAAATATTATAATAATTCCTTTGTATGGCATTTATGGCGCGGCTCTAGCTACATTAACAAGTCAGTTTATCGCAAATGTAGCATATGATTTTTTTGATAATGATGTACAAGAGATACTGGCAATTAAAATGAAGTCATTTTTTCCGATTGTTTATTTTAAAAGGGCAGTGAATGAAGTCTTTAAAAAAAGTTAGGAATATATGAAGCGAATCTTAGTAACTGGCGGCGCAGGTTTCCTTGGCTCACATCTCTGTGATCGTTTAATTAAAGATGGGCATGATGTTTTATGCCTAGATAATTTTTTTACAGGCAGTAAGCAGAATATTGCCCATTTAATTGGGCATCCATATTTTGAGTTAATGCGTCACGATGTGACTTTTCCGTTATATGTTGAAGTCGATCAAATATACAACTTGGCTTGTCCTGCATCACCTATTCATTATCAATTTGACCCCGTACAAACTACTAAAACGAGTGTGCATGGTGCAATCAATATGCTTGGTTTGGCTAAGCGGGTAAAGGCGCGAATATTTCAGGCATCAACTTCTGAAGTATACGGAGATCCTGAGCAACATCCTCAGCAAGAGAGTTATTGGGGTAGGGTAAACCCGATAGGGCCACGCTCTTGTTATGACGAAGGCAAGCGATGTGCAGAAACCTTATTTTTTGATTATTACCGCCAGCACAATTTAGACATTAAAGTTGTGCGTATATTTAATACCTATGGCCCACGCATGCACCCGAATGATGGCCGTGTAGTGAGTAATTTTATTGTGCAAGCTCTAAAAAATGAAGATATCACGATTTATGGTGATGGTAGCCAGACCCGTAGTTTTTGCTACGTAGATGATTTGATAGAAGGTTTTGTTCGCATGATGGGTACAGAAAAAGGCGTGACAGGGCCAATTAACCTAGGTAACCCTGGCGAATTTACTATGCTGGAATTAGCAGAAAAAGTAATCCAGTTGACTGCGAGCAAATCAAAGCTGGTGTTCAAGGCTTTACCGACAGACGATCCTAAGCAACGGCAACCAGATATTAGTTTAGCCAAAGAAAACCTTGGATGGCAACCCAAGGTGCAATTAGAAGATGGCCTTAAAGAAACTATTTCCTATTTTAAAAAGTTATTGAATGCCTGATTTTAAACTTACAACACCTGTTGCATTTATCATATTTAATCGCCCAGATACGACTGAGCTAGTTTTTGCTGAAATTGCTAAAGCCAAACCAACCAAGCTATTGGTTGTGGCCGATGGCGCAAGAACCAACAAAGTAGGTGAAGCTGAAAAAGTAGCCGCTACACGCGCTATTATCCAGCGTGTAGATTGGGATTGCGAAGTGTTGACCAATTTTTCTGATGTAAATTTAGGTTGTAAACGCAGAGTTTCCAGCGGTTTAGATTGGGTGTTTCAGCAAGTTGAAGAGGCAATTATCCTTGAGGATGACTGTTTACCAGATCCAACATTCTTTAGATTTTGCCAAGAGATGCTTGAACGTTACCGACATGATCAGCGCATTGGGATTATTAGTGGCGATAATTTTCAGTTTGGTCATCGTCGAAACGACGACAGTTACTATTTTTCAAAATATGTGCATATTTGGGGTTGGGCTACTTGGCGTGATAGATGGCAGAATAGCTATGATGTTGAACTTAAAAAATGGCCTGCTATAAGAGACGGTGGTTGGCTTGAGGATATGTTAGGTAACAAAAAAGAAGCTTCTACTTGGATGGGAACTTTTGAGCGCATATACAAGGACGAGATTGATACTTGGGATTACCAGTGGGTGTTTGCAAATTGGTTGGAAGGTCGCATTAATGTAATGCCAAACGTGAACCTGATTTCCAATATTGGGTTTGGAGTAGATGCAACTCATACTGTAAGCGGTAGTCATTTAGCAGATTTGCCTGTTAATAAGATGCTTTTTCCAATCACTCATCCAGTAGGTGTATTTAGAAATTTACAGGCTGATATGTTCTCTTTTCAGCAATTTTTTAATGTGCCAGTGTATAAAAAAATATACAACAAAGTGCTCGGACTCCTTAAATGAAAATAATTATGATTAACCGAGTAATAGTTGTATGAGTTGCCCTGTTTGTTCAAGTGCAATGCACAATTGCTTTAAGGCTGAAGTCTTGGGTAAGTATCAAGCACAATATGAAGTATGCGATACATGTGGTTATTTAAGGGCGCATGATCCATATTGGTTAGAGGAGGCTTATACCCGTGCAATAGCCAATGCCGATACGGGGCTTGTAATGCGTAACATTACTTTAGCCAATAAAATATCTCGCGTACTTTTTTGGCTTACAGATGGCAAAGGTCAAGATCGTTATTTAGATGCAGCGGGTGGTTATGGCATGCTAACCCGCATGATGCGGGACATTGGTTTTGATTTTTATTGGGCTGATAAATATTGCGAAAATCTTGTAGCTCCGGGCTTTGAATATAGCAAGAAACTAGGTGGTTGTTCAGTTGTAACAGCTATTGAAGTACTTGAGCACGTAATGGATCCAGCCGCTTTTATTAAAGAAATACTCGATGTATCTCAGGCTACAACATTGATTTTTACTACAGAGTTGTATCAAGGAGCCCCTCCGAAGCCCCATGATTGGTGGTATTACGCTTTTTCTACAGGACAGCATATTGGTTTTTTTCAACATCGAACATTGCAAAAATTGGCTGATGATTTAGGTTTAAAGTTCGTTACTGCTAATGGAATTCATATATTTTCTAATAGTTTAAATAATCAATTTTTGCTTAACTTCATAACAAATCGGTATGTTTCTATTTTTATGCCTTTCTTGATTCGAAAAAAGCTAGGCTCAAAAGTAATGACTGATCATGAGGTGATGATGAGAAAGTTAGGCAGATCTAAAAGAATAGAAAATCATGAAAATAGCCTTTGATTCACAGATATTCACTATGCAAGAGTATGGTGGAATTTCACGTTATATTAGCAGCCTTGCCGCTCAGGTAGCTTATGTAGAGGGTGTGGATGCCAAAATATTTGCCCCATTTTATATCAATGCTTACCTTGAAAAGCTGCCCAAAGGAATTGTGTCTGGGATGAAAGTACCGAAGATACCAAAAACAGGGAGAGTTTTTTATCAGGCTAGTTTATGGTTAGCTCGTGAAGCTATCGCTAAATTTGAGCCACAGATAGTACATGAAACCTACTACAGTGCTAGGCCTATGGCTCCCAAGGGTGCTAGTAAGGTAGTAACGGTTTACGACATGATTCACGAGCGCTTTCCCTCTATTTTTTCTCAACAGGATCAAACTTCCAAATTAAAAAGAGAGTCGGTATTGCGTGCAGACCACGTTATTTGTATTTCAGAAAACACGCGACGCGATTTGTTAGAGTTAGTGCCTGTGTCTCCAGAGAAAGTGTCTGTTGTATATTTGGGATTTGACCAATTTTCCTCTGTTGATAAAGAAATCAATTCAAAATCTTCAGTTACAGAATTACCATATCTGCTTTTTGTAGGTGGGCGAGGGCACTACAAAAATTTTAACGGATTACTGAAGGCTTATGCTAGTTCAAGTTGGTTAAGACAAAATTTTCGAATCATCTGCGTTGGTGGTGGAAAACTACAAGTTGATGAGTTAGAGCTTATGCATAAACTTGGTGTTTCTAACCAGCAGGTAGAGCAAATTAATGCAAATGATGATTTACTTGCCGAATTCTATAGAGGCGCTGCCGCTTTTATTTACCCATCAAAATATGAGGGTTTTGGTATCCCTCCTTTAGAGGCTATGTCTATGGAGTGCCCTGTAATCTGTAGCAATACTAGTTCAATACCTGAGGTGGTTGGTGATGCTGGGGAGTATTTTGATCCAGACAGCACGGATTCTATACGTATTGCAATTGAATGCGTATTACAAAATGAAGAGCGAAAAAAATTGCTTGTTCAAAAGGGAATGGAACGTTGCGGATTTTTTTCTTGGAAGCGATGTGCATCTGAAACATTAGCAATTTATCAAGGAATCATCTGATGAGAGCCTTGATTTGTGGAGTCAGTGGACAGGATGGTGCATATCTTGTGCAAATGTTATTAAGTAAAGGCTACGAGGTTTGGGGGACATCGAGAGATGCACAAGTTGCTAAACTTACAAATCTGGTAGATTTGGGGATACGGGACAAAATTCAAATAATTTCAATGGCTCCTAATGATTTTCGAAGTGTACTGACTGCGCTTACACGTAGTAATCCAGATGAAGTTTATTATCTTGCTGGACAAAGCTCAGTTGGATTGTCTTTTGAGCAACCTGCAGAAACGTTGGAAAGTATTACACTAGGGACATTGAATCTACTTGAGGCTATTCGGTTTCTGGATAAAACTATTAAGTTCTACCATGCGGGCTCAAGTGAGTGCTTTGGTGATCATGGTCATCAGGCAGCAACTGAGATAACAGCATTTCGCCCTCGTAGCCCCTATGCCGTTGCTAAAGCCTCGGCACACTGGCTAGTTGCAAACTATCGAGAGGCATATGGTTTGTATGCATGTAATGGAATACTTTTTAATCACGAATCACCGTTACGTCCTGAGCGTTTCGTTACTAAAAAAATTGTTTCATCTGCCTGCAGGATTGCACAAGGATCTTCAGAAAAACTTACACTCGGGAGATTGGACATTGTGAGAGACTGGGGTTGGGCGCCAGAGTATATTGAAGCTATGTGGCTCATGCTTCAACAAGAAACTCCAGATGACTTTATTGTTGCAACTGGCGAAGCTCATTCTTTAGAAGATTTCGTATCGGTTGCATTTGAGGTTTCAGGGTTAAATTGGCGTGATCATGTTGTTTCCGATCCATCTTTTTATCGACCGACTGACCTTGCATGGAGTCAGGGGGATCCTAAAAAAGCAAATGATATATTAGGGTGGCGTTCTAGGGTGCATATGAGAGAAGTTGTTTCGATGTTAATTAGAGCCGAGGAAAATAAGGCTGAACCTGTAATTGGTATGCTGCTAAATGATTAGACACTTACTAAATCTCTTACTTTGGATATTGCCTCCATCACGACTTTTTCTGTTCAGGCGTATTTGTCTTAAGTTAGGTCAAGTCGATATTGGTGATAATGTATCAGTATGTGGCCGGGGTTGGATATATGGCCGCGGTCGCCTACGTATTGGCAGTAACACTTGGCTGAGCCCTGGAGTGATTTTTCACACACATCTGGATGCTCCAATAGTTATTGGCTCTAACTGCGACATTGGCACGGCCGTTGAGTTTATAACGGGGAGTCATCTTGTTGGAACTTCCTCACGCAGGGCTGGTGATGGAACAGCTAACCCTATTGTAATTAATAATGGGTGTTGGATTGGTGCAAGTTCCAGAATATTAGGTGGTGTCAATATTGGTGCTGGATCAATTGTAGCTGCTGGATCAGTTGTAATACATGATGTGCCAGCTGATGTACTTGTGGCAGGCGTGCCTGCATTAATCAAAAAAAACCTTATTTAACATGAGGAGTCTTTTTTTTATATGCAATGCGCTTGATGATATGACACGTTTGGAAAGAGGTATTGTAACGGACAGCCCTGCAGCGTCACGCAAGGTATTCCATTTATCTAAAGCTTTACGTAAAGCTGGTGTACGTGTATTTGTGATTAGTCTAGGGCGGGGCAGGCAGGATGGTTCTGGCCGCTATTTTAGCAGGAAGATGAAACGGGTAGATGGAGTGCCTATTTTATATTTACCGTTTTTTCACTTCCCAGTACTTTCCGAGTTGCTTACGTTATTTTCTTCTATTCCAATGTTCTGGCGCTTACAGAGAAAAAAAGTAAAGAAAACAAAAGTAAAGAAAACGGCTCTTTTCTATAATCGTATGGCTGCCTATTTTCCAATTCTTATTTCTGCAAAAATTCTTCAGATTGAAACAGTACTAGATTTAGAAGATGGGGCAATTGATTTAGAACGTTGTACTTTATCAAGTATAAAGTCACATTTTTTAAACGGATTCTTTGATACACTCTGCTCTGGTGGAGCATTACTTGCGTGTGAGGTCCTTGAAAAAGCGACCAAACTGCGCCCCACACAATGTTGTTATGGGGTTTCGGAAACTTTAGCTACATCGGTTGACTGGAATATATCACCAGTCAGCATTCTTTTCGGGGGAACTGTTTCATCTGACACAGGTGCACCTTTGCTAATTAACGCAATTAATACATTGCGCGAGAAAAATCCACTATGGGCAAGAAGTTTAATATTTAAGATTACGGGCAAAGGGGACTGTCTTGAGCAGTTTAAAACTTTAGCCTACAGTTCCGAAAAACCAGTGGTCATTGTGTACGGGCGTACAACAGACGATGAATATAGGCAGATACTTGCGTCTACTCATGTTGGTCTAGCCCTCAAGCCAAACTCTGGCGCACTTGCACATACTACATTTCCATCGAAAGTTATTGAATTTGCCAGTCAAGGCATACTTGCACTAACTACCGACATTAGTGATGTAAGAAAAGTTTTGAGTGATGGAGCGATTTTTTTAGAGGTTGATGATTCAAATTTGTTGATTGAGAAACTACAATGGATTGTTGGGCATCGTGATGCTGCAAGAGCTTTATCGCTAAATGGCATGCACGCAGTATCAGTAGCATGCGCATCAGAAAGGGTTGGGCAAATGCTGAGCGACTTTCTATTTAAGTCTTCAGCTATGGAGTTGCATTGAACGTTATAAGTTGGCACCCTGTTTTAACAGATCATCAATCATATACTTTAGCTGCATTGCAACAAGCAGCAAATTGTACTTTAACTGTGTATGTTGCTAACACTGAACATCCATCCAGACGAGAGCAGGGGTGGGTAAATCAGCATGCAGCATCTCTTACCCCAAAGCTAATTCCACAAAACGGGTGGCTTAAGTATATTATTTTGCAGCTTCGGACTAGTCGAGACTCAGTACATCTTTTTAGTAGTCCATTTGAAAAACCTAAGTTGATAATCACGCTTATGCTGGCACTTGCAATGAGGCATAAAGTGTTTTTAATCTCTGAACCTTATTCTCCTATCTCGACAGGGTATCAAAGCGATAGGCATAAACTAATGAATCGGACCAAAGCATTGCTGCGTCCTATTTTATACCATTTTTATGGAGCGATGCTTAGCTGCCGTATCGCTGGTGTTTTTGCTATTTCAACTCTTGCAGCATCACAATATAGAAGTATCGGCCTTGCTAAGGAAAAAATCTTTCCATTCGGGTATTTTGTACCGCATGCCGAATACCCTTGTTCTGATAAGACAGTAGCAGATTCGGGAAATACGGTTTTAAGAATAATTTTTATTGGAACACTGATAAAAAGAAAAGGGCTAGATGTATTGATTGAAGCTCTCAAAAATTTGAATAAAAATGAGATTGTTGCCACACTTGATGTTTATGGTTCTGGTGATTCTAATCAATTTGATTTCGATCAATCTACTATTAAATATTGCGGACTAATCCCTTTTGGGAAGTCACAGGCAGTTATTGCAAAGTACGACGTTCTCGTGCTGCCGAGTCGATATGATGGTTGGGGTGTCGTAGTTAATGAAGCGCTCATGGCAGGGGTGCCAGTTATTTGCAGCAACCAGGTTGGTGCAGGAGTGGTCGTTGAGAAGTGGCACTGTGGCGCTATTTTTAGGAGTGAAGACGTGCCAGATTTGGAAGAAAAGTTGAATGCGTTTGTAATCTCACCAGAATACTTGGTAAAAACACGCCTTGCGGCTCAAAATGCATGCGCAGTTCTTGATCCTGAAGTGGCTGGTCGTTATATGTTTGATATGATTAGAGAGGATTTCTCTAGCGTAATGCGAGTGAACACGTCCAATTTTTGGGGTGAGTATTAAACTATGACTAAGTTGGTCAAAGAAAGAAAGTTAGTTCGTCTTCATCTTACCAATATTTCTGGGCTTGGGGCTGTTCAATTAGCTCATTCGTTGCTACCAAATTTTGAGCAGTTGCCAGATTATAAACTAGAGGAGATTTACCTGCCGTCACAAGGTGATCTGTCTAATTACGAAACTACTTGCCAAGAAACCAAGCTTATATACTACAAACGATATTTACCTAATTCAATTTCAAGGATGCTGGAATGCACATTATTCGGTAGTAAGTTTGATAATGTTACGCCTGTACTCGTGTTAGGTGATATACCTCTAAGGATTAAAGCGAAACAAACTGTATTTGTGCAGACTCCTTTACTTACAGGTGGGTCAAATAGCGCCAGGTATGTTGGTGCCATTAAGTATTGGATAGCAAGGTGTTTGTTTCGAATCAATATAAAGTATGTTTCGGCCTTTATTGTTCAAACCATGGCTATGAAGGCCGCACTAATTACTACTTATCCAGAAATAAAAGGTCGGGTACATATTATTGCACAGCCTGCTCCGAACTGGCTACTTGAGTCTCAACTTAAACGTACTCAAAGAAGTTTACGAACAGATTCAGGTTTGAGACTTTTTTATCCAGCTGCAATATACCCACATAAAAACCATCAGTTATTAAGTGCGATTCATGCCAATCAATCTAAAGCATGGCCTGTATCTGAGCTGTTACTTACTATTCCAGAGCACTTAAATCCAAATCCTACAATATCATGGATACATTGCGTTGATAGGCTTACCTCTGATAAGGTGTTAGAGGCATATAGTACTGCGGATGCACTTCTATTCCTCTCTCTTTCAGAGAGCTTTGGATTCCCACTAGTTGAGGCAATGTGGATAGGCCTACCTATTATTTGCCCTGATCTACCGTATGCACGAGTACTTTGCGGGGATCAAGCAATTTACTTTAACCCTGAGGATGTGAATTCGCTTCATATGGCTGTAATAGATTTGAGCAAGCGCCTTGCTTCTGGATGGTGGCCAATGTGGTCCGAAAATCTTAAGACAGTACCTCTCGACTGGAAAGAAGTTGCTACGGCAATGTTGAGCCTTGCAACTGGTGAAGGAGATGCGACTTGAAAATAATGGCGGCAAGCTCAGAGCTTTTTGCGATAAACAAAGATTCTATTTTCGAATCAAATTTGTTATCTCAATCAATTAAAGATAAAGGACATCAAGATAAGGGCGGGTTACATACCCGAGGCTTCAACAAACATTCGTTGCCACATAAGCCATTAATCTCGATCATTACGGTAGTTTTTAATGGTGCGGAAACCATACGTGACACGATAGAAAGCGTCCTGAAGCAAAGTTATGGCAACATTGAATACATTATTGTTGATGGTGGTTCAAGCGACGCAACGGTTGATATTTTGAGGCAGTATGACCATGTTGTCGATTGTTGGATTAGCGAGAAGGATAAAGGAATCTACGATGCAATGAATAAAGGAATAGCCCTTGCTAGAGGCGATGTCATTGGTACATTAAATGCAGATGATTTTTATATATATGATCACGTATTAGAAAATGTCGCTCAAGTGTTTTTAGACCCGGCAATAGACGCTTGTTATGGGGATTTATTGTACGTAAATCAGAACAATGTGGAAAAAACTGTTCGATTTTGGAAGTCAAATGATTATGAATTAGGACTATTTAAATCAGGTTGGATGCCAGCACATCCGACTTTTTTTGTAAGAAAAAGTGTGTACGATAGACTTGGTGGTTTTAATTTAAACTATAAAATTGCTGCAGACTTTGAGCTTTTGTTTAGATTTATTGAGCAAAATAAAATTAGAACTCAGTATTTACCGAAAGTACTTGTTAAGATGCGCTTAGGTGGCACAACCAATCAAAGTTGGTCTAACATTCTAAAACAGAATAAAGAAATGATTACTATTCTTCGTAAGCACCATGCTGATTTTTCACTGGTCAAATTCGTATTTAAAAAAATATTAAATCGGTTGTTTCAATTCGTATTGCGTCCCAAAAATGATTATGATGATTAATCGATGAAAATTCTTGTCACAGGAGCTTCTGGCTTTGTTGGCCAGTCGCTAATTAAAGAACTAAAGCAGCGAGGGGTTAGTACCGTAAGTATCGGGCGTCAATTATTGACGTCTAACTCTGATTCACATGTTTCCGTACCCGATTATACTGCTCAAGGTATTTGGCAGAAGCCATTACTAGGCCGTGACGTGGTGATTCATTTAGCTGCGCGTGTGCATGTAATGCAAGATGTATCTGAAAATCCCTTAGAAGCTTTCTTAGCCGTTAATTTACATGGCACAGTGAATTTGGCAGTAGCTGCTGCAAATGCCAAGGTAAAGCGATTTGTATATGTAAGCTCCATAAAAGTGAATGGAGAATACACAACGAAGCAATCGTTTACAGAACAAGACACACCAAACCCACAAGATCCATATGCAATTTCTAAATGGCAAGCTGAACAAGCGCTGCGAAAAATAGAAAAAGAAACCGGTATGGAAGTTGTAATTTTACGGCCACCATTAATTTATGGAGCGGGGGTTAAAGCAAACTTTGCATCATTGCTGAAGTTAGTTGATAAAGGATTGCCTTTACCTTTGTTGAGCATAAATAATAAGCGTAGCTTAATTTATTTGGGTAATTTTGTGGATGCAATTATTACTTGTACTCAACATCCAAATGCAGCAGGGCAAACCTATTTGGTGAGTGATGGCGAAGACGTATCGATGGTACGGTTAGTTAAAAAAATTGCCCTCTCACTAAACCGTCCTAGTTATCTTTTCCCATTTCCAATAATGCTGATGCGATTACTTGCAACGTTAACTGGTAAGACAGCAAGTCTTGATAGATTAACGCAGTCCTTAGTGATTGATAGTTCAAAAATTCGCAAAGAACTTAATTGGAAGCCGCCATTTACGATGGCTCAAGGCTTAAAGGTAACAGCTGACTGGTATCGTAAATTTTCAGATATCAAAGATGTTTAATATGCATTATTTAGTTATAACATTTTTAATAAGTTTCTTAGGCTTAGTTTTACTACTTAAAACTCGTTTAATTAATATTGCGTTAGACCAACCTAATCATCGGTCTTTACATACTAAATCAACGCCACGTATTGGTGGGCTGGCGATTATGCTCGGGGTGTTAGTTACTTGGTTAAGCTTGTCTGTGACTTGGTATTGGGTGTTGTTGCCATTAAGTTTAATGATAGTTTCTTTAATAGATGATATTTACCATCTATCTGTTAAATGGCGATTGTTGGCGCAGTTGTTAGTAAGTGCAGGATTTGTTTTTATGATGGTATCTGCTGAGGCGTGGTGGTTGATAATTCCACTCACATTATTCATCACATGGATGACAAATCTATACAACTTTATGGATGGTTCAGATGGATTGGCGGGGGGGATGGGTTTGTTCGGGTTTTCTGCTTATGCCATTGCTGCATTTATCATGGGAGATATTACTGTTGCCATGATGAACGGTGCAATTGCAGTCGCTTGTTTTGCATTTTTGCTTTTCAATTTTCACCCAGCAAAAATCTTTATGGGCGATTCTGGTTCTATACCGTTAGGCTTTCTTGCTGGGTCAATAGGTGTGTATGGCTACTTTCAATCCCTGTGGCCAGTGTGGTTTCCAGTATTGGTGTTTTCACCGTTTATAATCGATGCTACTGTAACATTAATCAAACGGCTGCTGGCAGGTGAAAAAGTTTGGCAAGCGCATC
>DASQFK010000006.1:0-16536 GCA_035633175.1 Methylotenera sp. | reverse complement strand
ATTTAAAAGGGAAAAAAGATCAGAAGCCAGTAGTATTAGTGGGTAAGGGCATCACCTTTGATACAGGCGGTGTTTCATTGAAGCCGGGCAGTGAGATGGATGAAATGAAATACGATATGTGCGGCGCGGCAAGCGTATTGGGCACATTTAAAACTATTGCCGAGCTGGATCTTCCACTCAATGTGATTGGGTTGATTCCAACTTGTGAAAATATGCCGGATGGTCGTGCGATTAGGCCTGGAGATGTGTTAACCAGTATGTCTGGTCTCACTATAGAAGTGCTGAATACCGATGCTGAAGGGCGCTTGATTCTATGTGATGCACTTACCTATGCGGAACGATTTGAGCCTAGTGCGGTGGTGGATATTGCTACTCTTACAGGTGCTTGTGTGATTGCTCTTGGGCATCATGCCAGTGGATTATTCAGCAATAATGATGAACTGGCAAAAGAGCTATTGCAAGCAGGTGAAACATCTTTAGATCGGGCATGGCATATGCCGATGTGGGATGATTACCAGCCGCAACTAGACAGTAACTTTGCAGATATGGCAAATATTGGCGGACGTGCTGGCGGAAGTATTACAGCGGCTTGTTTCTTATCCCGCTTCACCAAAAAGTATGAGTGGGCGCATTTAGATGTTGCAGGTACGGCGTGGAAATCAGGCAAAGAAAAAGGCGGTACAGGCCGACCAGTCCCATTATTGACCGAATTTCTAGTTGCACGTGCTAATAACTCTGCAGAATAAAATTTATTTCAATGACGCGAATAGAATTTTTTTTTAATGTGCCAGACAAGCTAATAAAAGCTGCAGAGCTTTGTGAAAAAGCAGTGGCTAAAGGTCGTCAACTGACGATTTTTAGCCAAAACAAAGAGATGAACGATGCCATGCAACAACAGCTTTGGCTACAGTCTGTCACCAGTTTTTTGCCAAGTAGCAATTCCATAGAGTCTAAGAGTAAGCTTGCGCCTATCGTATTGGATACGAATGGTGAGCACTTGATTCAAGATGATATCTTAATTAACTTGCAGTCTCAGCACCCGCCATTTTTCAGTCGATTCAGGCATTTGGTTGAGCTAGTTGGGGTGGATGAAGCAGATAAAATGGCTGCCAGAGTGCGCTTTAGATTTTATCGCGATCGCGGTTATGAAATAAAAACATCAGATATGGCTACAGCACAAGTTTGAAAGTAATGTTGTATAAGTAAGTATAGTTAAATTGATTTTATTTAAGTTTTGAAAGGGATGCCATCATGAAAGAAGAAGATATTCCCATATTGACGCAGGTGCATGTTAGTCCTACGCGACCTTCGCTCAATCAAATCAGCATGACGCCTGATTTGATGGCTGAGGTTATTGCTCAGATTAAGCCGCAATTGAAATTGCAATTAGAAGAAGAGATTGAGAAATCTGTCACTGAAAAATTTAGAAAAAAAATGCATGAAGAGTTGATTGATTTTTTATTAAGTGAATCGGCGAATATCCAAAAGGCTAATCAAGCCTATCTTTCAAGCGCACTGAATCAGCAATTTGAACAGCAATCCCAACAGTTAGCCCAAAAATTCGACTCCACGGAGCAAGTGGCGACCACTGCATTTAGGCAATATGTCATTGATGAATTAGCCTCGGCACAGCAAGTTAATAATGCCGCGATGGAGGAAACGATTCAGTCAGCGCTTGAGCGTACGCATGAGAATTTGAGTGAACAGATTAATTTAACATTAGTACAAGAAATAAAGTTAGCGGTAGCAAATGCCGAGCAAGCAGTGATGGACAATACTGCAGATTTTGTTGACCGGACTAAAGCAGACTTGGCTACGGAATTGCCGGGCTTGTTGCATGCCAGTGCAGCTATCATTAAGGCTGACCTTGAAACCAAGCTTGAACAGACCTTGAGCGAAATACAGACCAAGGGCATCGCTGAAGTACAAGATAAGCTTGGTGTTGCATTGCCTATGATGCAAGCATCCCTGACGAACCAGTTGCAAGGCACTTTAACTGACTTACAAACCATTACGGTTGAAAATGCAACGAACGCATTGCAAACTAAAATATCGCGATTACATGAAGATCTATTGGCAGAACATCAAACTAAGCTGGCGAGTGAATTGACTTCTGTTTACCAAAGTCTCACGCAGCAGTCACAGGCAGAGTTAAGCGTGTATCTAGACGCGCTGCAAGTGCAATCTCAGCAGCAGTTAGAGCAAAAGCTTGGCGATACCTTTCCAGCTTTATACCAAGGGTTGTCTGATGAGTTAAGCACTACATTAAAGCTGGATTTTGCAGCGCTCGCCGACAATGCCAAAAATGAGTTTAAGCATGGGTTGGATGCGGAGTTGCCTGCAGTTGAGCAGGTGCTAACTAATAAGGTGCATGAAGTGTTAAATGTAGAAGTGCCGCGTATTGAACAGAATCTGAGTTTAAATATAAAAACAGAAATCGAAAAGTTGATTGAATCAGTACGTTTAATTTTTCAAAAATAGTGGGTAAACAATCAACGAAACACGGTAAGCAAACTATAGTTGGCTAATGAGGGTCTGATAAGCTTTTGCCGAAAGTAATTTATTCTCAATATCATTTTCACTTGGTTTGAATTTAAAAATCCATGCTTGGTAGGGTTTGTCATTAATCAGTTCAGGGCTATTGATTAAATCTTGATTGATTTCAATGACTTCACCATCCACTAATGCGTGTAAGTCAGAGCCAGTTTTAACCGATTCAACCAAGCCGCAAGATTGACCCGCCACCAAAGTACTTCCAACAGTTGGCGCATCAACAAATACAATGTCACCTAATAAATCTTGCGCATAATCAGTAATCCCTGCTTCCCAAATTCCTTCTGAAGTAGGTTTAGTCCATAAGTGTTCGGCACTATAAAGTAATGATTCTGGAATACGCATTTTATAACCCATTTAAGTAGTCGATCTCGATGATAAATTTTACCGTTAATTCTTTCATTAGAAGTTGAATTATTAACATTTAATTTACTCCTAAGTAGAGGTAACTCTTAGTAGTTAGTTGGTTGTTAAATAATAATAAAATTTATTAATGACAAAGCTAAAGTTTTTATATAATATTCATTTGTAACTACATGACATTGAACAAACTAATTAAATTTTATGCGTAAATTTTTACTACTATATATTGCATTGATGCTCAGCTTTGCTCCAGTAGCATCGCATGCGGCTGGTAATATATCGGGTAAAAATGTCTCTGCAAGTAGTAAATATAAAATTTCTAAGCACAAAATTTCTAAGTACAAGTCCAACAAACATTTCAGCAGCAGAATTCATCATCGTTTGCGTGCACAAAAAGCATCCGTTAGTTATGCAGATGCCTATGATGGTAGTGGGCCATTACAATTAGCTTCTGTTAAAGCCTTAGTCATCAACCAGCTTACTGGTGAAACCCTGTATGCAAAAAATACCAATTTACCTACACCTATCGCCTCGGTTACCAAACTGATGACCGCCATGGTGATGTTAGATGCAAATCTTCCCACGGATGATTTGCTCTACATCGCTGATGAAGATGTAGATTATCTCAAAGGTACACACTCAAGATTGAGTGTTGGTACATCACTTACTCGTGGTGAGCTTTTACAGTTGGCGCTTATGGCTTCTGAAAATCGTGCAGCAGCTGCATTAGGACGTAATTATCCTGGTGGCATCAATGCATTCGTCAGTGCGATGAATCATAAAGCAGAAGCGCTAGGAATGAAATCTACCCATTTTTTTGATGCTACAGGTTTAAGTAGTGGCAATGTTTCTACTGCCGAAGACCTAGTGAAAATGGTGAATGCAGCTTACCATTACCCAGAAATTCGCCAGGTTACCACTACAGCTTCACAGGAAGTCACCCTGTATGGTCGTACTAATCCACTTAATTTCGTGAATACAAATGCTTTAGTACGTGGTGGTAATTGGTTAATTGGATTATCGAAAACAGGCTTCATCAACGAAGCTGGACGCTGCTTAGTGATGCAAGCTGAGATTTCTGGACAACCGATGATTATCGTTTTGCTTGATTCTGAAGGTAAATTATCCCGAATTGGTGATGCAAACCGAATCCGCAAATGGATTGAACATAATGATACTAATTCACTAGGTGAAAACGTTAGTGGGTAACGGTTAATTACTATTATTCAGATCATAAAAAAAGCGGCTAGATGCCGCTTTTTTTATGATGCTAATATCGTACCTATTTTTTAACTGATTGCCTTGGTGCTCACTGGCTTTTTAGGACTAGCTTTTTTAACTGCTGCTTTCTTAGCCGTGACTTTCTTCACAGGTGCTTTTTTAACTGGCGCTTTCTGAGTGGTTTTCTTTGCTACTGTTTCCGTTACATCAGACTTTTTCGCACTGGTTTTCTTAGCTACAGTTTTCTTAGCCGCAGTTTTCTTAACAGGAGCTTCTTTGGCAGCCTTAGCACTCAATAACTCCAAAGCTTCATCTAAGGTCAATGATTCTGGCTCTACACTTTTTGGTAAAGTCGCTCTAATTTTGCCATGTTGCACATAAGGGCCATAACGGCCTGCAAACACTTCAATTTGCCCATCTTCAGTCGGGTGACTGCCTAACGAGCATAAGGGCGCAGGGCCTGTATTCGCGGCTGCAAGCAGTGCGACTGCACCCTCCAAATCAATAGTGAAGACACTTTCATTTTTTGGGATGGATTTGAATTTAGCATCGTGATTCACATAAGGACCAAAGCGGCCAATATTAGCGATAATCTTTTTATTGGTAACCGGATGCAAACCTAGATCACGCGGCAGTGATAACAGCATATTGGCTGTTTCCAGATTCATATCCGCGATAGAAATTTCTTTGGGCACACTCACACGTTTAGGTTTCTTTTTGTCACCTTCAACGGCTAAGCCTAGTTGTAAGTATGGCCCATAAGGTCCATTCATGAGCATAATTTCTTTTGTGGTGGTGGGATCCGTGCCAATGACTATAGGGTCGCTGCCGACTTGTGCGGCGCCATTTAAACTGCGCTTGTAGTCACATTTAGGTGTGTCGTTATAACCTGTACAGCCAATGAATGTGCCATAACGGCTTAACTGTTTTTGTAGCGGTTTGCCACATTTAGGACAAGCCTCATCAATCAATTCATTACCAGGGCGATCTACATCGGCTTTGCTGAGTAACTGTTGATTAAAGCCCTGCCAAAACTCATCCATGAGAGGAATCCACTCACGTTCACCTTCAGCGACGCTATCCAAAGCGTTCTCTAAGTTGGCGGTAAAGTCATAATCCACATATTTGGTGAAATGTTCGGTTAAAAACTTATTCACTACACGACCTACATCGGTAGGAGTGAAGCGTTTTTTATCCAGCAATACATATTCACGGTCTTGCAGCGTACTAATGATGCTCGCATAAGTAGAAGGGCGGCCAATACCGTATTCTTCTAAAATTTTAACTAAACTCGCTTCGCCGTAACGCGGAGGTGGCTCTGTAAAATGCTGATCGCCATATATTTTTTCAACAGTGAGTACTTCCCCTGTTTCAAGATGAGGTAACTTGCTTTCACCTTCTTCTTCCTCATCATCAGTACCTTCCATATACACGGCAATAAAGCCTGGAAATACTAAGGTTTGACCAGAAGCGCGGAATAAATTGGCATCGCTACCCACACTTAGGTCCACACTTACCGCATCAAACTTAGCCGGTGACATTTGGCAGGCAAGCGCGCGTTTCCAAATCATTTCATACAGCTTGAACTGTTCGTCCGTTAAATACTGGCGCACACTTGCCGGTGTTCGGCTAATATCTGTTGGACGAATCGCTTCATGCGCTTCTTGCGCACTTTTAGACTTCGTTTTGTACATGACAGGTGATTTTGGCAAATACTCTGCGTCAAAATTCTTTTTCACATAATCACGAATTTGCATCACAGCTTCAGCGGCAATACTGAACGAGTCGGTACGCATATAAGTAATCAAACCAACCGTACCGCTGCCCACATCCATACCTTCATATAGCTGTTGTGCAACACGCATCGCGCGCGCAGTGGTAAAGCCTAGTTTGCGTACCGCTTCTTGTTGTAGGGTAGATGTAGTAAAAGGCGCGGCAGGGCTGCGGCTACGTTGTTTTTTCTCAACGCGTGAAACAGTGGTTTTACCTGCACTGGCTAGTAATAATTTACCGACAATGTCAGATTGCTGGTCATGATTGATGACAGTAAATTGTTCGACTTTTTCGTTATTGAGTTGTACTAATTTAGCGCTAAAACCGTGGCTATGCTTTAAAGCATCTAAATGCACAGACCAGTATTCTTGCGATTTAAACGCCTCAATTTCCAGTTCACGTTCAACAATTAAACGTAACGCGGGGCTTTGTACACGACCTGCAGATAGTCCGCGGCGGATTTTTTTCCATAATAATGGTGATAGGTTAAAACCTACCAAGTAATCCAATGCGCGCCGCGCTTGCTGTGCGTTCACCATAGGCATAGAAATATCGCGCGGTTCGGCAATGGCGTGTTCTACGGCGCTTTTAGTAATTTCATGAAACACTACGCGCTTCATGAGTTTGTTTTTAAGTAAATTCTTAGATTTTAAAATTTCGGCGATATGCCATGAAATCGCCTCACCTTCGCGGTCCGGATCGGTTGCGAGGTAAATGCTATCTGCATTTTTGACCGCCTTGGCAATCGCATCTACATGTTTACTGTTACGCTCGATGATGTCGTACTTCATCGCGAAATTATCAGCCGTATCTACCGCGCCATTTTTCGGGATCAAATCACGTACATGGCCATAAGAAGCGAGTACTTCGAAATCACTTCCTAGATATTTCTTCAGCGTTTTCGCTTTGGAAGGAGATTCAACAATTAACAGTTTGGACATGAATGCCTAGAAAAAAGGATGTAGCAATTGGATTTAAAGGTAATTACTCGAATGATAACAAGGTAAATAGCTACAGGACAACAACTTAGAGCACATAGTACGTTAATTTACATAAGAGTACTGCTATAAACTCAGTCTTTGGGTGCATTACTTCGTTGCGCGAAACTAATATTAACAAGCTTCGTAGCCTCGCTGTATAACGCATACTATCTCGACTTCTGCGTTCCGTGCGCCTCGTCCTGCATCCCAAACTCTGAATTTATAGCAGTACCCTTATTTTCTGATGCTGTTTTGTTACGCGTAAACTCGATTCTTGTACCATCGGTGTTGTTTAAACTTAAAGCAGCGCCCTCATTGGCAATGTCGCCGAACAGTGGATCTTCATCTTCTGGCTTCGCTTGCGTTAAATTTTTAAAGTCATATAAGTTAAAATCGGCCAGATGCGAAGGTTCTACATTCCCAATGGCGCGGAATATATTATTCACACGCCCTGGTTGTTCACGTTCCCAAGCTTGCAGCATGTCTTTAACTTTTTGGCGCTGTAAGTTTTCTTGGCTACCGCATAAGTCGCAAGGGATAATTGGGAATTCCATTTGACGTGCATAGCTGGCGATGTCTTTTTCGCTGCAATAAGCGAGTGGTCGAATCACAATATTTTGCTTATCATTGGTCGCCAGTTTAGGCGGCATGGCTTTCATTTTCGCGCCAAAAAACAGGTTAAGAAATAAAGTTTCTACAATGTCATCTCTATGATGCCCAAGCGCGATTTTATTCGCGCCCAGTTCTTTTGCCGTAGTGTAAATCACGCCACGACGTAAACGTGAGCATAGCGAGCAGGTGGTTTTACCCTCAGGGATTTTTTCTTTGACTATAGAATAGGTGTCTGCTTCTACAATTCGGTAATCAATGCCAAGTTTTTCAAAATAGGCAGGCAAAATATCTGCAGGAAAGCCCGGTTGTTTTTGGTCGAGATTCATCGCAATCAGTTTGAAGTTGATAGGCGCACGTTCTTGCAATGCTAACAATATCATCAGCATGGCGTGAGAGTCCTTGCCGCCACTCATGCAGACCAGCACGGTATCGCCATCTTCTATCATGTTGTAATCACCAATGGCTTTGCCCGTGGCGCTTATCAAACTATTACGTAGCTTGATAAAATTGTTGGAGTGGTTTGCTGGTAAATGTTTAATCATGATTATAAAAATGTACTTTCGTCGCTATACTGCGTTGCTCATAAAAAATTACTCCTTACATATAAAACATATGCATCGTCGTAATTTTATAATCACGCCTTGTCTAGCTTAGAAATTAAATTTTTAGAGATTCCTTTAATAAAAAGCGTTAATCTTAAAGATTAAGAGATCTGCCGCCATCAACAGCCAATACATGGCCGGTGATAAAAGGGGCGTCTGCGATTAGAAATTTAACCGCTTTCGCTACATCTTCAGCTTCGCCTACTCGTTTAAGTAATGTTTGGTTGATCACGCGTTGACGATAGACCTCATCGAACTGCGGGTTATTTTCCGGCCATTGCACAGGGCCAGGCGCTACTGCATTCACGCGCACCTCCGGGCTTAATTCATGCGCTAGAGATTTAGTTAATGTGACTAAACCAGCCTTCGCTACACTATATACAATGTACCCCTTTTTTGGTCGCTCTACATGCATATCAGTAATGTTAATGATACAGCCATGATTTTTGCGTAATTCAGGTGCTGCAGCTTGCGATAAAAACAACGGCGCTTTTAGATTGCTACCCATTAAGTCATGCCATTTAGTTTCGTCAATATCGCCAATCTCACTCGAATAATAACTAGAGGCGTTGTTAATAAGTACGTCTAGACGCCCAAAATGGCTGATGGTTTCAGAAACTAAATTAGGTAAACCTACGATGTTAAGTAAATCTCCCTGAATAATCGCTACAGAATTCGTACGTTGCAAGTTTAACTCAGCTTGCAAAGCGCGCGCTTCGGTAATTGAACTTAGGTAATGAATCATCAGGTTAAAGCCTTCAGCATGCAGCTTGCGGCAGATAGCCGCGCCCACGCGCTTAGCACCGCCAGTAATCAGTATCACTTTATTTATGTTGTTCTTAACCACGTATTATCCAATCTGAATTGTTAGGGCGTCAGTAAATATTTAATTTTTTAAGCAAGACAAGGCGTGAATAAAAAATTTGAGCGCTACATATTTTTATATGTAAGTGATAATTTTTTGTGAACAACGCAGTATTGCAACAAAAATTGGATTTTTAGTGATGCCCTATAGCTATTATAATCTAACTCTATGAGTACATTGCCCACGCCATCGTTTGAAGCCCAAATACATAGTCAGCAGTTGATTAAATTGATTCAATCAGAAATTGAAAAGTCTGGTGGATGGATAGATTTCGCGAAGTTTATGCAGTTCGCCCTGTATGCGCCTAGCCTAGGTTACTACGCTGCAGGTAGTCAAAAGTTCGGTGATATTAAAAAAGGCGGTGGTGATTTTGTCACGGCCCCAGAGATATCTCCTTTGTTTGCGCAAACACTTTCGAATCAGGTCGCGCAGATTTTGCAACTCACGAATGGCGACATTCTCGAACTAGGTGCAGGTACAGGAAAGTTAGCCGCTGATATTTTGCTGACATTAGCGCAATTAGCCCCCGAGTTAGAGGCTCTGCCAGGCAAATATTTTATACTGGAAGTGAGCGACCACTTACGACAAATTCAGCTTGAAACATTACAGAAAAAACTGCCGCAAGACTTAATGCAACGTGTGGAGTGGCTTAAAGAATTACCTGCAACTTTTCAAGGGGTGGTCATAGGCAACGAAGTATTAGATGCAATTCCGGTACATCTTGTGCATACCACGGCAAAAGGAATATATGAGTGCGGTGTAGTAGTGGAAGATAAAGGGTTTGCTTGGCAAGACAAAGTACTGATTGAGCAAAGTTTAATGGATGATGTAACCAAGCTCAATTTGCCAGACGGGTATATCACTGAATTTTGCCCTGCAGCCAACGGGTTGATAGCCAGCCTGGCAAACATGCTGAAGTCTGGCGCAATACTAATGGTTGATTATGGCTTTGCTGCACGTGAGTATTATCATCCGCAACGCAATCAGGGTACGCTCATGTGCCATTATCAACATTATGCGCATACTGAGCCGTTTATCAATATTGGTTTGCAAGACATTACTGCCCATGTAGATTTTACTAGCATTGCCTATGCGGGCGTTAATCATGGTTTAACGTTAAGCGGCTTTTGTAGTCAAGCGCAGTTTCTAATGAATTGCGGTATTTTGGAGGTGATGAGTCAGGTGTCGCCACACGATATGGCTTTATATGCACCACTTGCAGCGGCCGCACAAAAACTGTTATCACCCGCTGAAATGGGTGATTTATTCAAGGTAATCGGCTTTAGCAAAAATATGGAGGCACCTTTGATAGGCTTTGTGAGCGGCGATAAATCCCATACCTTATAGCGTTCAGCCGTTCAAATTTCCCTCATTAAAGTATAATAACCGTTATGACACAAGTTACTAAAACTCCACTAGACACACCGCTAGAAGCTATCAAAGACGAAGATTTCACCAAAAATGAAGATCTGACCAAAAATGAAGATTTGAAAAGTGAAGACTTAAAACACCGTCGTATTCGCAGTTTTGTATTAAGGCAAGGCCGAGTCACTAAAGGCCAGGAACGTGCCTTAGAGACTGCTTGGCCGAAATTCGGTATCAGCTATGAAGCAAAACCACTCGATTTGAACCAAGCGTTTAACCGCGAGGATTCGCCAAAAATATTGGAGATTGGCTTTGGCATGGGCGAAACCACAGCAAAAATCGCACAGACTTTACCTCATTGTGATTTCTTAGCTGCAGAAGTCCATACTCCTGGTGTGGGTGCCTTGCTTAAGCTGATTGAAGAGGGCGCACTCACTAACATTCGCATCATTCAACACGATGTAGTAGAAGTGCTGCAAAACATGCTGCCAGATGCAAGTCTGGATGGCGTACATATTTTCTTTCCTGATCCCTGGCACAAAAAACGTCACCACAAACGTCGGCTGATTCAAGCTGAGTTTGTAAAACTATTGTGCAGCAAACTTAAAGCCGGTGGCTATTTACATGTAGCAACTGACTGGCAAGAATATGCCGAGTGGGTATTGGAAGTGTTGAATGCAGAATCACAATTGCAAAACACCTCAGAAAATTATGCGGAAAAACCTAGCTACAGACCGCTGACAAAGTTTGAAAATCGCGGCCTAAAGCTCGGACACGGCGTTTGGGATATGGTGTTCAGAAGAAAGTAACAACTTTTTGTGCAATGCTACAGCGCTGTTAGGTAATTTTAGTCCTGCGGCAATAATTGCGGATTCCATACAATTTCCCAAAGATGCTGATCAGGATCTTGAAAATAGCCCGCGTATCCACCCCAAAATGTTTCTTGAGCTGGCTTTACAATCACTGCGCCAGCATTTTTTGCCCGCTCCATCACTTCATCCACTTCCGTCTTTGAGGAAACGTTATGCCCTAAAGTGAATTCGGTTGAACACGGAGTACTTAGTGGAATACCTGAATCATGAGAAAGACTCTTACGAGGCCAAATCGCTAGTTTTAATCCACCTTGTAAATCAAAAAATGCGACTGCCCCATGTTCAAATTCTTTGCCGAAGATACCTTCGGTAGGCAAACCGAGACCATCACGATAAAAAATAAGTGAGCGTTCTAAGTCGTCAACCGCCAGCGTAATCACTGTAATTCGTGGTTTCATGAAATACCTCTATTGAAGCATAGCGCTCCGGTTCAGCGGCGGCGGAACACCGTCCGTGTAACCAAACTGAGCGCTGGGCCGTTCAGGCGAGCTGACGCTTTATCTCATCGAAGTCGAACCAGACGTTCTCCTTTGCGATGCGCCCGTCCCGCAGCTTGAAAACGTGCAGGAGCCGGATGCGCGCCTTGCCACTTCTGCCTTCCAGGTTGAAGGGACGTCCATCGACCACTTGGCCGATCCAGATAGTTTCGTCGATGAGGAAATCGTCCCCGTAAAGACGCATCACAGGCTCAACGCCCTCTCCCCTCAGATCCGAGAATAGGCGCTCGTAGAAGCGGCGAAGCACAGCCTTTCCCCGCAGAGGGCCATCCGGTCCACCGACTACCTGGTGCTCGACGTCGTCTGTGAAGGTTCGTAGCACACCCTCGATGTCGTCGGTCGCCTCGTACATGAAATGATCGTTGATCAGCTTGTCCATGTTCTCTCGGCTTATCGTTTCCATGACTCATAACCTCCCAGGGTTGTTGTCGAACGTTTGACATAAGGGGCGCCGCTAGGCGTCCCGCTTGATAGATGGGTTAAGCCAAACTTGCAATAGTAAACCATGAAAAACATCATGAGTACTTAAATGTAACGTAAATTAGAGCCATGATGATGGCAAAAAGTAGCAACCCACCCAATGCCCGCAAAATACGAACCCAACGGCGCCGTTTAGAAGCTTTATCAATGGCTATGTCTGCGGATGCAGCGATAGCAAATTCAACCAAATCGTCGATCATTTTTTAGCTGGCCTAACGCTCAAGCTCAGGGCGCCGCGCAAGCGGCGTCCCTTGGAGCGCGTGGTTAGACAACTCATTGCCAGTCATGGGCAATGGTTACTTGTAAGCAATGGCCGCGCTTGTTGGGCCGGTCAAGCTTATGAATTCGAAGCGCTTGAAGCCCACCTCGCTGCACCACGAACGGAAATCTGCGCCTGTGTAATCGAAGGCGTCGCCAAACTCGATCAGCATATTGAGCGACATCATCAGGCCGAAAGCGTTCTCCCGACGCGCGTCGTCAATTACATTCTCAACAGCGATGAACGCGCCGCCCTTCGGAAGCGCGTCGTAGGCTTTTTTGATGAGCATCTTTTTATTCTCGAGATTCCAGTCGTGCAGGATGTTTCCCATCGTAACCACGTCTGCATGGGGAAGTTCGTCCTTGAAGAAGTCACCGGATACGACCGTAATGCGATCACCCATGCCCGCCGCGTCGATTTGCTTCCGTGCGAGAGGCGCTACCGGCGGCAAGTCGAAGGTTTTGAAGGAGAGGTGCTTGTGACGCTCGCCGACGACTCGCGACAGCAAGGCCAGCGCCCCGCCAACATCGCATACCGTCTTGTACTTCTGGAACTCGAACTTTTCCGCCAACTGTTTGAAGTTCGCCGCCTGGAAACCACTCATTGCGGCCATGAACTGGTCCAGCCTGGCCTCGTCTGCGTACAGTTCCGCGAACATGGATTTGCCACCGCTCTTGATCTCGTTTTGCGGTTTTCCGGTTTTCAGCGCGGTGCCTAGATTGTTCCAGAACCCAAACAAGCGTGAATTCAGCATCTCAACCAGTCCGCCAATGTAGGCTGGACTCGCTTTGTTCAGGAAAGCACCAGTCTCGGAGGTGTTCTTGTAGCGCCCTTGCGCACCATCGCCTTCACGCTCAAGAAATTTCAATGCCACCAGTGCGTCAAAGAAGTCGTAGGTCCCGCGTGGATGAAGCCCGAGCGCATCGCCAAGTTGCTGCGCTGTCATCGACCCGTTTCCGAGCGTGGTAAACAGATTCAGTTCGACGGCAGTAAGCAGTACCTTGGATGGCCAAAAAGCAGTTGCCGTCTGCATTATGTGGCTCGGGTCGAGTTGGTCTTTCATTGCGCCTCCATTAAAGATGCCTAACGTTAGAGTGATGTGTCTACTTTTTTAGGGCAAGTCCAGCGTCCCACTTGACTGATGGGTTAGCCAGCAATGTTAATTGCATGAGATAACCTCTGTATTTGAATTGCCCTTAACCAACTGCAGTGCTGCAGTGTCAAAGCTGTCACCCTCACCCAGATATGCCTCATATTCATTCACTTGAACCGTAGCTGTGCCAGTTAGGCCGCAATTGGTTTTAGTGCTTTTTGTTGGGATACCAAAAAGCTTTTTAGACTGTACTTCATTCTTGAAGCAAAACCAAGACAGGCGCTGGTCGGTTTGAGGGCGAGGTAAAAGTTTGGCCGACTCTGTGTTTGGATAAAAGCACACGAGCCCACCAAGCATTTCCAAACTTTCAGAGTCAGTTCTGTACTCATAGCGGCCAGTGAGAGTAAGGCCAGTTTCAGCCAGTGCCAAACTGTTGAGAGTGAGAAGTATGCAAACGATGACAAATTTCATAATGGCTAACGTTTGAATTAAGGGGCGCCGTTAGGCGTCCCGCTTGAATGATGGGTTAGCCATTTTCACTGGAAAACAGGCCTAAAAAAGCTACGCTCATAGCTGATGATGCAACGCGTGTCTTCTGCGTATTTGAACGCAGCTAGACATTCTGGGTCTTGGAGTGATTTGGTTCTGTATTCTTCGTACAGTGCCAAACTTGGAAAAGTGAACATTGCTAATGCAACGTTATTTGCACCCTCCGATGGTAGAAAATAACCATGGTGTTTGCCTCCAAATTTCTCAACGAGTGGAATCCAGACTTTTCCGTAACTTTCAAACTCTTTGAGTTTGAAAGGATCAATGATGTAGCGCAGATAGCAGGTAACCATTATTTTCTCTGAAGGGCTAACGTTTGAATTAAGGGGCGCCGTTAGGCGTCCCGCTTGAATGATGGGTTAGGCTGATGAGACAACAACCTACCGTGAATTTGAACAAATGTTGCCATGACAACAGACCCCAAACCGTTAATTGACTGAAACTTTACCTTAAAACTACTAAAGCTAAAACCTACAGCGGCAACACCAACTTAACTGACTTTAACGTGCCTAGCCCAACAAAGCTTAAAACCACCAACCACACAAACTAAACTGACCTGCGGCGCAACAAACCACACCAACCTGCAACGCCACAAAAGACCACAAACAGATGCCCTGCGAGGCAATAACCACGGGCTTGGTAGCCACACTGGTTTTAGCTAGGCCTAACGTTTGAGTTAAGGGGCGCGCTTTAGCGCTTCCCGCTTGAACGATGGGTTGGGCATGTGTTAATTAGCACTTGCGCCACTACCACCTAAAAACATACTAGCCCCTATTAAATAACCAAAATCATACCAGCCGCCAGAGTTGGGGAATGAGTAAATACGCACGTCTGTAAAAAGACTACCAATAAAGCTGAATACTATAAGAAAACCATGAATTAAACCCGAAAAGAACCCAGGCGGGTCGTACGCCTCAGGTGAAGGTTGACTCGCACAACTTGCAAGGAAGAAAACCATAGTGGTTATAGCAAGGAAGGTGAAAATGCGCTGCTTTTGGTTAAATCTATTTAATTTCATTCTCTAATTCCTTTATGCCCAACGTTTGAATTAAGGGGCGCCGTTAGGCGTCCCGCTTGAATGATGGGTTAGGTGTTTTTCTCATTGCTTTTCACTTTCTTTAAATTTTTTACACCAAAGTAAAGTAATGAAACGCACACAGCGCCAAAACCAACCCATAAAAGAAAAGCTATGTTTGGTTGTCGACACCTAAAGCGTTCATGAAATAAGGAGTATTTACCATCACAGTCAAGAAAAGCTAAATCTGCAGAAGCGAACATCCATAGTAAACACCACCACGAGGCTAAAAAGAAAACTATTGATGTAAGTAATTGAATCCACCCCTTTATTTTCATGATTTTCTCAATAACACCTAACGTTTGAATTAAGGGGCGCCGTTAGGCGTCCCGCTTGAATGATGGGTTAGCGAACCACCCTCGATTTACAATTAACATTTGTGAAGCCCTGTCCCCATTCCCATGTTTCAGCCATACATTGTTTTAGAATGACTTTACCACTCTTATATTGAACGTTGATATCAGTGAGTATTGGGTCGGTAGGACAATGCCAATTAAAATTTACATCTTTAATTATTGAGGTTTTCCCAATAACTAGATTATCAATAATAATTTGACCTGCCCCCATACACATACCATTATCTGCACCATAGACTCGAATGGTCGCTTTTGCAGTTATAGAAGTACTCAGATTACAACTTAATTGTTGTTGCCCTTCTTCTAGTAATGAAAATCCATTTTTGAGAGGAACATCTCCTGCATCGCCTTCATTTGCATAAATAACAGCAGTAATTTCAAATAGTCCAGTATCGGGTGAACAACGGGTTGCAACCCCTGGAGAGAAAGTGTCTGCAATCGCAAGCCGACTTGTGAAGAGCATAACAGCCAATAATAAAGTACATTTATACATGTTTGCTAACGTTTGAATTAAGGGGCGCCGTTAGGCGTCCCGCTTGAATGATGGGTTAGGGCTATTTTTGTAAGACTCACGTTCAATTTCCCAGCCTTCACCTGAAATATTTTGATGTACGTAATAATCAAGAAGCTCGTCAGGAATGTCAGATATTTTGATAATAACAACACCCTCCGATAATGCTTTTTTAGATAGTTTATGTAGTGCTTGAAATATTGCCCAGTGACCTACTGCACCCCAATTGTCAGACTCATAATTGATATTTGCATCAACTTTTCGTTGAATTTCATTAAGATTGGGGAACCGGAATCCATCAACTCCGGTTGGGAATCCGTCGCCAATGTATATTTCGGCTGGCCATGACGGCGTCAGATACTGTCTAAGCTCAGGTAAGTTCATAGCCCTAACGTTTGAATTAAGGGGCGCCGTTAGGCGTGATCTTGCCCGTAAAAAGTGGACACTCATTTAACCTGCAGCTTCCAGCGCCATCGGTGATTGATAACCGATACCAGAATGCAAACGTAC
>DASQFK010000005.1:0-11285 GCA_035633175.1 Methylotenera sp. | reverse complement strand
TAGCAAGTCACCCATGATATTAAAGGCGGCTGAGTAATAAATAAATCGACCTGCTTGTGCTGCCTTAAGTAGCCCTGCATGCGTGAGTTCTTTAAGATGAAAGGATAGGGTGCTGCTAGGTATATTTAATCTGCTTGCAATATCCCCAGCCGCGAGACCATTAGGACCAGCCTGTACCAGCAGTCTAAATATTTCCAACCTTGCTTCTTGAGCAAGCGATGCAAGAAGTATGACGGCGTTTTTAGTGTTCATATTTCTATATTTCCATAAATATAGAAACAATGCAAGAAAAAATAAGAACCAGTGTAAATGGGTTCTTATTTTTTCTAAATATTAAGTAGGTTTAAAAAATATGTGATTTCGGTCTATTTTAGTTTATATGAAGTATCGCTAAACTACTTTTTTCTGGGAAATTTTTAATTTGCTCAATAAAAGCTTGGCAATGCTAACGATCATCAATGCAACTGCACCAGCAATAATGCCAAATATACCATTGAGTAATGCAGGAACAATAGCATGTAAAAAGCTATTGTTTAGGCTGCTAGCAAAATTTTCTATCCAATGATGCACGCTATCAATACCGTGAGTAAGGATCGCGCCCCCAACTAAAAACATTGCAGCCGTTCCTACTACAGATAGGGCTTTCATCATGTATGGGGCAAAAGCCAAAATAGCAAAACCTAATTTACGTTTTAACGCTGCCCATATACTCTTACCCGAGCTTGAAGCTAAATGTAGACCGCCATCATCAAGCTTTACAATGCCAGCAACTAGGCCATATACACCGATAGTCATAATAATGGCAATAGCTACTAGCACAGCTATTTGCTTGCTAAACACTTCTGTTGCCACGGTGCCGAGGGTGATGACAATAATTTCTGCAGATAAGACAAAGTCAGTGCGCACCGCGCCAGCAATTTTTTCTTTTTCTGAAGTTTCTAGGTTGAGGCTTTCATCCTGACCTATGTGTTTTTTAGGCTCGTTATGATCAACTTTAGCCTTATGAAAAAACTGATGAAATAGCTTTTCAACCCCTTCGAAGCATAAAAATAAACCACCAAGCATCAGTAGTGGTGTAACTGCCCAAGGGGCAAATGCGCTAATTACAAGCGCAGTAGGCACTAAGATTAGTTTATTAAGTGCGGAGCCTTTTGCTACCGCCCAAACGACAGGTAACTCTCTATCGGCGTTTACACCAGAAACTTGCTGCGCGTTTAACGCTAAATCATCACCGAGTACACCGGCCGTTTTTTTAGCTGCTACTTTGGTCATGACAGAAACGTCATCCAAAATTGTAGCAATGTCATCAATAAGCGTTAAAAGACTAGCACCTGCCATGTTAATGTTCCTGAGGAAAGATTGTGGAGAGCTTATTCCAAGCCCTTCAAATTTAAAGATATAAGAATTATAAACGCTGAAAACTAAAAAACCGCATTTAGCGGTTTGATTTTTGAATCTTTACTTAACAACTCAGTACGATTGTTTAATAAGTGCGTTTTCTAGGTGTATAGGTAGCGCTATTAGATTCAATGTGTCTAAAAGTTATGCGACCATTATTAATATCATAAGGAGATAACTCTAATGTTACTTTATCGCCAGCAAGAATTCGGATGTGATTTTTCTTCATTTTTCCACCGGTATAAGCAATAAGCTTATGGCCGTTATCTAACGTCACGCGATAGCGAGAATCTGGTAATATTTCCATTACCACGCCACTCATTTCAATTAACTCTTCTTTTGCCAATGTACATTCTCCAATAATTTATGTTGAGATTATTACCAAGCGACAATCTCATGGAGTTTGAAGCACTAATAAAAATTATTATTTTAAATAATTCAATAAAATATAGAATTAGGTTGCACAAAATAATAATTGCATAACAAGCATATTATAGCTTCTTAAGCTTGATTTAGCAATAAACCTTCAATTGGCAGCAGAATGTTAGTGCTAAAAAACAACAATTCAGGAGATGCAAGTATTATTTCGTAACAGTTTGTTGAAATAGTACTTGACATAGCATTTGATTACCCGTAAAAAGTAACTTAGGCGTTTGGATGTTTAATTTGTTCAGTTCTAAAGACTAATATTTAAAAATCCCATTCATTTAGGGTGCCTCCCTTTTTAAAGTATGGAATAAGATATGGCTACAGGTTTAGTTAAATGGTTTAATGACTCTAAAGGTTTTGGTTTCATTACTCCTGATGCAGGTGGTGATGATTTATTCGCACATTTTTCAGCAATCGTTGATAGCGGTTACAAAAGCTTGAAAGAAAATGAGCGCGTAAGTTTTGACGTAACAGATGGACCTAAAGGTAAACAAGCTTCTAACATCCAGAAAGCTTAGTAACTCAGCATCCAAAAAAATGGCCCTTCATGGGGCCATTTTTTTTGCTCTAAATTGCTGATACTTATATTTATTCATTTAGTAATTATAACTTGCAGCATAAAGCTTATTACCTGTGCACATCCATTAACTTAGAAACTTCCTGGTCAAATCAATCTGTTAGGTTCTTTGCCTCAGTCTGACGCAGTTTTCGTTTAACTTCTTCAGCACGAACATCGTCAATCACTCTAATCACACTTTTCAAATCGACTGGCTTTGTACTTTGCCTGAAATGACCGGTAAGTTCAGTGTCCACATGTAAATCGCCATGAGCAAATAATGACCAAATTTCCTTGCCGTATTGCGTTGTGAGCAGTTCAGGCGCAAAACGTCCAAAATAAGCACTTAGATTAGCCACATCCCGCTCTAGCATACTGCTTGCATGATTATTGCCTGCAGCATCTACCGCTTGCGGTAAGTCGATAATCACGGGACCGTCACTACTCATTAAAATGTTAAATTCAGACAGATCACCATGCACGATACCCGCGCAAAGCATACGTACTACTTCCTTAAGTAAGGTGCGGTGATGAACACGTGCATCTTCGGCGCTAAATTCAACATCATTTAGCCTAGGGGCGGCGTTACCATGGGCGTCCGTTACTAACTCCATGAGTAGTACACCTTCGTAAAAATTATATGGCTTAGGCACTCGTACGCCGGCATCAGCAAGGCGGTATAAAGCATCGACCTCGGCACTTTGCCAAGCTTCTTCTTGTGCTTGCCTGCCATATTTTGAGCCTTTTGCCATTGCACGAGATTGGCGACTATTCTTTACTTTGCGATTTTCTGTGTAATCCACACTTTGGCGAAAACTACGCTTATTAGCCTCTTTATAAACTTTGGCGCAGCGCACCTCATCACCACAACGAACAACATAGACCGTAGCTTCTTTGCCACTCATTAATTGGCGCATCACATCATCAATTAAACCATCTTCGATGAGGGATTCAAGTCTTTTAGGAGTTTTCATAGCGTTGGATAATACGTGTTGCGCCTAATCATAGTCAACCTATTAATAGGTATTGATTTTTATCAATAATTAAACTTTAAATCATCTGTAATTTTTCTAGATATTAAGAGGGCATGAAGTAATTTCATATGAATCAATGTTGCTACTTGTAAGCACACACACGGATTTACTCTTAATGGGAATAATATCCAAGTATAATCATTTGAAAAATACTATTGGAAATGGAAATGCAAAATATCGTTGAAAATGTCACCTCGGTTTCTCATGTGATTCAATTAGCGGTAGCCCCAGTGTTTTTATTAACAGGCATAGGGGCTATCTTGGCTGTATTAGCGGGTCGTTTGGGTCGAATAGTAGATAGATTTCGGGTGCTTACTGAAAGACACGACATTCATCCACCTCAAGTCTCACGTGAGTTGCGCATTCTGTCACGTCGTGCAACTTGGGTGCATTGGTCAATTACTTTATGCACAATATCGGCATTACTGGTTTCTCTTGTCATTGGTGTTTTATTTGTGGGTTCTGAGATTAACCTAGATCCCTCTCATCTGGTTTCTCCATTGTTTGTTTTAGCCATGTTGAGTTTGATATTAGGTTTAGTGTGCTTTTTACGAGAGATTTATCTTTCTATTCATGCGTTTGAATTGCCGCCTAATAAATAGGCTAACTTAAAGTATAGTGCTTGAATAACCGCCCATAAAAACTTCAGTGCTTACCAATCCATCGTTTCCGATGGTTGCAACCTCAGGCCTTGCGCCATCCATCGTAATTTAACTACTGCAACAATGCTACTGATAGGAAAATAGGCAAAATCTATTTTCCCGGATTTTTGATAACTATCATAGTCTCTAGGTAGTGCAATTAATTCCAAATCAGGTAAAAGCCGCTCGTAAACTACAGGCTTTAATCTAGCTAAAAAACGATTCTGTTAAGGATTTCGGCGATCAGACACTGTGCATTTCCTTTTTACATTTAAATCGAATTAGTCCCTTTTTACTCATCTCAATAGCAATATCTTTATGATAAGAAATGATTTGGTTTTCTTTTATATACTATTCAAAAATTAATTTAATATAACTGATAAATGTTTTCCTACCTACAGTGAATCATTATCTTTTTGTTTTGTAATTAAAGTAAGTAATTAAACAAAATTTAAGTAGGATGAGGCGGCTGCAGATATGTGCGATTGCGAACAGACATTCATTAATTTTTTTATTATGTTGGTAAGAATATGGATCAACCTTCTATGAGATTTGCAGCGCTGACACAACCGACTTCTCAAAATCTTACCTTGTCTGGTTCCTGGACTGCTTTAATGCTGCAAAGAGTCATTCCTCAACTTGACGAAATTAAGGTGTCTAGCAAAGCTAAAATCACTGCTGATTGCTCAAATATTGAGGCTTTAGATACAAGCGGCGCTTGGATATTGAATAAGCTATTAACTAGATTCCACAATGAAAGTATTGTCATTACATTACAAGGCTTGAATCCTAAATTTTCTGAGTTGTTAAATGTAATCGCAGAACAAATTGCTAATGAGAATAGTCAACCCAAAGTTTTAACTGAAGCTTCTCCCACTTTTTTTGAAAGATTTGGACGCACAATAGTCGAGACTTCAAAACAAGTAAGTGCATTTTTAGCTTTTGTCGGTGAAAGTGCAGTTGCACTTATGGGTTGTATTACACATCCTTCGCGTTTTCGTTGGCGATCCATATTAAGTAATATTCAATCTTCTGGATTCGATGCATTACCAATTGTCGGATTATTGGCATTTTTACTCGGTGTGGTGGTCGCTTATCAGGGTGCTGATCAATTAAAACAATATGGTGCCAACATCTTCGTAGTCGACCTTATTGGGTTGTCTATGTTGCGTGAATTTGCACCATTGATTACCGCCATCATTATTGCCGGTCGTTCCGGCTCAGCGTATGCTGCACAAATTGGAACGATGGTGGTGACTGAAGAGATTGATGCGATGCGCACGCTTGGTATTTCTCCGCAAGAAATGTTGGTTTTGCCGAAATTTATCGCATTAGTCATTTCATTGCCATTACTCACGCTGTTTGCAGACATGCTTGGCGTACTAGGTGGTGCAATAATGGCAAAAACGCAACTTGGAATAGGGTACAGCGAGTTTATAGATCGATTCGTATATGCAGTGACCCCCACAACCCTTTTAGTTGGGCTTGGCAAGGCACCAGTATTTGCGGCGATTATTGTGATAGTGGGTTGCTTTCAAGGTTTTCTTACAAAAGGCGGTGCTAACAGTGTAGGGCAACAAACTACCCGTAGTGTTGTGCAATCTATTTTTTTAGTCGTTGTTGCAGATGCACTTTTCTCTATTGCCTTTAGTGCACTTGGTCTCTAGCATGCAGAATGAATCCCAACAGCATGAAGTGGTCATAGAGTTTAGCAAGGTAGCTACACACTTTGGCGACAAAGTCGTTCACACTGAAATCAATCTTGAAGTACGACGTGCCGAAATATTTGCATTGATAGGGGGTAGCGGTTCTGGCAAATCTACCTTGTTGCGTGAAATGATTTTATTGCATCAGCCGAATGCTGGGCAAATCAAATTGTTTGGAGTCAACTTAAAAAATATTTCAGAAGATGATGCGCATGCATTACGTGAGCGATGGGGTGTGATGTTTCAGTTAGGTGGTTTATTTGACTCTTTGACTGTGCTTGAAAATATCGGATTACCGTTGCGTGAACATACCAAATTGCCTGATGCATTGATTAATGAAATTGCAGCGTCTAAGTTGGCTATGGTTGGCTTGAAGCCAGAAGTTGGCGCACAATATCCACCGGAACTTAGCGGTGGGATGATGAAACGGGCATCACTGGCTCGCGCGATTGCGTTGGATCCGGAACTGCTTTTTTTAGATGAGCCCACCGCTGGTCTTGATCCTACCAGCGCAGCCGGTGTAGATGAACTGGTGCTTAAGCTGCGTGATTTGTTTGGGTTGACGATTGTGATGATTACGCACGATCTTGATTTACTGTGGCAAGTGGCTGATCGTGTAGCTGTATTAGCCAATGGAAAAGTACAAAGTATTGGATCGATGGCAGAACTTTCAGCCAGTGAAAATCCAGAGATACGTCAGTTTTTTGATGGGCCGCGAGGTAGAGCTGCAAAGAAACCGAAAAAACAGCCTATTGTGAAACCTGCTAATAATGAAATGGGAGAACGATCATCGACACCAAAGTGAATTATGCTGTAGTCGGGATATTCGTACTGCTGTTAAGCACAGCCTTGATTGCAGGAGTGCTTTGGCTTGCTTCAGGAGGTGCTTTTCAGAAAAAATTTGATCTATATTTAGCCATTGAAGATGAATCGGTGGCCGGACTAAACTTGAATGCGCCTGTTAAATACAATGGGGTTAATGTCGGTAAGGTACAAGCTATTGAGCTAGACCCTAATAATCCAGAACGTGTACGGTTATTGTTTGCTATTGAACGTGGTACGCCAATAAAAGAAGATACGGTCGCAGTGTTGAAAACACAGGGATTAACTGGAATCGCTTATGTAGAACTGGGTGGAAGTACAATGGATGCGTTGCCACTTAAAGCTAAAGGCGATGAAGAATATCCAGTAATTCGTACCAAGCCTTCGTTTAGCACGCGTTTAGAAACTATGCTGACAACTGTATTGGAAAAGCTAGACCATACCACTAGCAATATAGACTCCCTGCTAGGTAAGGAGAATCAACAGGCGTTACAAAGTATATTGGCAGATATTGCAACGGTATCTCATACCATAGCCGAGCGCAAAACCACTATTGATGCTGGTATTGTGAGTGCTGCACGTACGTTTGATAACAGTGCGCGTGCAACAGAGCAGATTGGTCCTCTTATCGAACAGATTGACCGTAGCGCTAAAGCGATTGAAAAGACAAGTAGTGAAGCGAGCCTAGCTGTAAATAGTGCCAATAAAACATTTGATAGTGTAGGCGGTGACGTTAGTCGCTTTACCAATGAAACGCTTCCAGAATTACAGCGCTTGATTGGCGAGTTGAATTTGATGGCTGGATCATTACGACGTTTAAGTGAGCAAACTGAGCGTGATCCCGCAAGCCTTTTGCGTGGTCGCAGCACTGCGCCAGATGGGCCAGGAGAGTCAAAATGAATAGAGTGAAGCTGCGGAATCTATGCCAATCTTGTATGATTGGCTTTGCTGTCACCATGATTGGCGGCTGTTCTGCGCTACTTCCAGCATCGCCTCCACAATCCTCCTATTATTCCTTGGATGGCAGAGAGTCCCGACCTAACGAGCAAAAGCTTCAGCCAGCACCGATGGTTAAGCGCGCAATGATAATTAATACGCCGCGTGCCGCAGCAGGATACGATAGTCAACATATCATTTACGTGCGTCAAGCACACAAGCTCGAGTATTTTGCACATAGTGAATGGATTGATACACCAGCGCGCATGCTGGCGCCGCTCCTTGTGAATGCAATCGAAGATAGTCATGCGTTCAGTGCTGTTGTGCAATATCCTAACCATGTAATAGGAGATGTGAGATTAGACAGCGAGATTATTAGATTGCAACAAGAGTTCACCAGCCAACCAAGTAAAGTGCGATTTACACTGCGCGTTTACCTAGTGGATAACCTGACAAAAAAAGTGATAGCGTGGCGGGAGTTTGATGAAACTGCAATTGCAACCAGTGATGACCCATTGGGAGGGATTGTTGCTGCGAATATAGCAGTCCAGGCTGTATTGGAAAAGTTAACGGTTTTTTGTAACGAAGTTTTTTCCTAAATGCTAGTAGTGGACATACGCAAATATAGTAATCTAGCTATCATGTAAACCAACCATCTGTACCCAGCCATGACTACTGCTTACATCACGCATCCAGAATTCCTTAAGCATCATATGGGGCCAGATCACCCGGAATCCCCAGCACGGATTCTTGCCATTAAAAATCAGCTTATTGCCTCCGGCTTGTTTGACAAGCTCACTCACCATGAGGCACCTCAAGCAAGTAAAAAAGAGTTGGCACGTGTTCATGCCATGGCGTATATCGAATCAATCTTTAGTCGATCTCCCAAATCCGGCTTAATTGTATTGGATGGAGATACTTTGATGAATCCACATTCATTAAATGCAGCTTTGCATGCGGCAGGCGCGGTCATTATGGGCGTTGACCTAGTAATGTCTGGCAAGGCGAAAAATGCGTTTTGTAATGTTCGTCCGCCAGGGCACCATGCAAGCCGGGCAAGTGCAGCAGGTTTTTGTATATTTAACAATGTAGCCGTAGCTGCGGCTCACGCCATTGATCATCATGGATTGCAGCGAGTAGCAATCGCTGATTTCGATGTGCATCATGGTGATGGCACAGAAGATATTTTCCATGATAATCCACGTGTAATGTTGTGCTCAACTTTTCGGCATCCTTATTACCCTCATCGTGGTGCTGATAGCGGCAATGATCACATTATCAATGTACCCCTTGCCGCAGGCACAGCAGGAACAGAATTTCGTGCCGCTGTAACTAAGCATTGGCTACCCGCCCTAGAACGTTTTAAACCACAATTATTGTTTATTTCAGCTGGATTCGATGCGCATCGTGAAGATGACATGGGAGGGCTGGCTTTAATAGAGAGCGATTATTTATGGATAACCGAAAAACTTAAAGACATTGCCCACAGGCATGCTAAAAGACGCATCGTATCAGCGCTGGAAGGCGGCTATGCCCTACATGCATTAGCTGCTAGCGTTAGTGCTCATATAAAAAGTTTAAGTGAGGCTTAATTAGTATACGTATGGGTAGGGTAGTGAAAGTTTTCTTGTTAAGAAAATAACTTCGTAAAGCATTTACTCAAACTGAATACTTGGTCTTAAATGAACCAATAGTAGAGTTAAAGCAGAATTATTGAATTACGTGAATTTTATTGCTAACCAACCAGAAGATTGGCTTGGCGTCCCCACGGGGATTCGAACCCCGGTCGCCTCCGTGAAAGGGAGGTGTCCTAGGCCTCTAGACGATGGGGACCTAAGAATTTCTATACCGTATGACAAGTGCAGAATTTTACTACAGAAAGCTCGTAAAACCTATCAAAAGCTTACAAAAAAACAACTTTTGGTGGAGATAAGCGGGATCGAACCGCTGACCTCTTGCATGCCATGCAAGCGCTCTCCCAGCTGAGCTATACCCCCGTACCTACTGCGTTTCGCTGAAATTTACATCACATGTCAGCGAGGCGCCATAATAAAGATGGGCTAGGGGATTGTCAATCACTTTCACCATATTTTCTCTAAAATTTGCGGAATGTTTAAATTAAGCGGTAATAATAAGTAATAAGTGAAAATACTAGCCGCGGGTATTTGATTGGCTTTCAAATTTTAATAAATCAACAGGCGGTAAAGGCTGCCATCCCGCTTGCCGATGCTCAGCCACTACATTGGTGAATATACCGCCACGCACGTAAAATTTAGCCGTCACACGCATGAATTTGGGCTGTGTTGCAGTGACTAGATCATCCAAAATTCGATTAGTTACTGCTTCATGGAAACAGCCTTCATTACGGAATGACACTATGTATAGCTTTAAACTTTTCAGTTCTACACATTGCTGATCTGGAATATAGTCTAAATAAATGACAGCAAAATCCGGTTGACCGGTTTTTGGACATAAACAGGTAAACTCTGGAATCTCCATGTGAATATGAAAATCACGGTTTGGATTAGGGTTTGGAAACGTTTCAAGTGTTTTAGAAGGTTTCGCATCTGAATCACCTAATAGGGTGACGTTTTCATGTAAAGGTTTGTTAGACATAGTGGCATTCATATAAAATAATGGAATCATTATAAAACGCTCAATATAAAATACTAATTAAGTTTTATTAATAATACAAAAATAACCAAAAATCTTAACTTTATAGAATATCTATTTGCGTCTTACTCATCTAAAGCTTGCTGGTTTTAAATCGTTTGTTGATCCAACAACGTTGCATATCCACGGTCAACGCGTGGGGGTGGTGGGTCCTAATGGTTGCGGTAAATCCAATGTCATGGAATCAGTGCGCTGGGTGCTGGGTGAATCATCCGCTAAAGAAATGCGTGGCGACAGCATGGATGCGGTCATTTTCAATGGTTCAGGTAATCGTAAACCCATATCACGTGCTAGCGTGGAGCTGGTGTTTGATAACAGCTTAGGCGGCGCGGCTGGTGAATGGTCGCAATACGCGGAAATCTCGGTTAAACGGGTCATTGAGCGTGATAAAGGTTCAACTTACTACATCAATAACTCAGTTGTGCGTCGCCGCGATGTTGCCGATTTATTTTTAGGTACAGGTTTGGGTGGCCGAGCTTATGCCATTATCGGTCAAAATACTATTAGCCGTATTGTAGAAGCCAAGCCCGAAGAGTTACGTATCTTTTTAGAAGAAGCGGCTGGCATCAGTAAATACAAAGAACGTCGCCGTGAAACAGAATTACGTTTGCGTGATACCCGCGAAAATTTAACGCGCGTAGAAGATATTTTACGTGAGTTGGATAAACAGATAGCCCGCTTGCAATCCCAAGCGGTAGTGGCCGGGCAATATCATCAACTGCAAGCCGCGTTGAATATGACCAAAGGACAAGTTTGGTTATTAAAAAAACGTGACGCCAGCGCTCGATGGGAAAGTGCGCAGCGTGTAGTTGATAAACTCGTGAATGAGCTTGAAGCGCAAATGGCAAGCTTGCGTCATAGTGAAAGTGCATTAGAAACCGCACGGCAACAAAATTTTGTTGCAACTGAGGCTGTGAATAAAGCGCAAGCTAGTTATTACGAGGCGAATGCGGAAGTCTCAAATCTTGAAAACCAGGTCAAGAATACCACCGATGCGCGCGAGCGTATGCAATTGCAATTACAGCAATTAACTGTTCAGTTAGACAAAAATATCAGTCAGCAAAATAATCATGCGAATGCGTTATTAACT
>DASQFK010000004.1:0-9397 GCA_035633175.1 Methylotenera sp. | reverse complement strand
TGCGGAATCTGTTTGAGGCTGACCAGAGGTAGCACCTCAGCGACTTGGCTGGCATTCAGTGCGTAACGGTCACTGCCCAGTTGAAATAGAAGGAAGAGCATTTTTTGATCGCGCCTGAGATGGCTTATTGCACCAATGCGCGCCCACAATGCTGGACGTTCATACCAGCAACTTCAGACGCGAAACGCCGCCGGACAGGCCGCTAACCACCTGATTCAGCCCATCGATCGCCTGCCCTGACTGGCGCAGCGATTCAACGGTCTGCTGCACTGCTTCGCTCAACTGGCCCAGTGCCTGCGTGATCTGTTCAGCCCCGGTCGCCTGCGCCTGCATGCCTTCGTTGACTGATTCAAACCGCGGCGCCATGGCCTGTACCTGCTGGATGATCTGCGATAACTGGCCGCCTACCTGCTGCACTTCCTGCATGCCGCGGCGCACTTCCTCCGAGAACTTGTCCATGCCCATGACGCCCGCGGACACGGCAGACTGGATTTCCTTGACCATCTGCTCGATGTCGTAAGTTGCTACCGCAGTCTGGTCAGCCAATCGGCGAATTTCGGTAGCTACCACAGCAAAGCCGCGGCCATACTCACCGGCTTTCTCTGCCTCGATGGCGGCGTTAAGTGAGAGCAGGTTAGTCTGGTCGGCCACCTTGGTAATGGTGGTCACCACCTGGTTGATGTTGCTGGCTTTTTCATTAAGCACGGCCAGCTTAGCATTGATGGAGCCAGCTGCCTCCATGACCTGATGCATGGTCTCTTCCATGTGCGTGAGACCCACCTGCCCGCTACCCGCCAGCGTAGCCGATTCCTCCGCGACCGCAGAGACTTCGTTCATGGTCTTGACCAATTCCTTGGAGGTGGCAGATATTTCCTTGGAGGTAGCGCCGACCTCGGTCGTGGTCGCCGCAATCTCGCTGGCAGTGGCTTGCTGCTCCTTGGCCGTTGCTGCCATCTCGTTGACAGAAGCACTGACCTGCACGCCGGATTTTCCCAACTCGGCGCTTAGCAGTCCCAGTGGCTGGGTAATCGACCGCAGCAAGTAAAAGCCGCAGACAAATGCAAGCAACAGCGCAATGCCGAAACTTGCCAGAATGCCGGTATTGGCCGCACTGATTGCGGCAAATATATGCTGGGTCGCGCCCTCGACATTGGTCTGGTGATAGTCCGTGACCAGCTGAAGAGCGGAGCTGATCTTCTCGAACTCCGGCTCAAGGCTGCCGTTCAGCAGCGCGCGAGCCTCCTTGTCCTTGTTGGCCGAGCTAAACTTCAGGACTTCTTGCTGAACCGGCTTATACGCACCACGCAGCTTCTTGAATGCTTCGAACAGCGCCCGGTCTTCCGCTTGGGAAATGGTCTTTTCATAATTACTGATCAGGCTTTCCAGCTTGGTTCGGTTGGCACCGAGCCGCGATTCTACTTGTTGAATCGTCACCATGTCCTCGTGCAGGATATGCTCCTCGGTCAGTGCGTAATCCTTAATCCAGGCACTCATGAGCTGGGTGCTGTAATACATCCCAGGGAGGGAGTCATTCTCTAACTCTAGCGTTTTCTGCTCGATACTTGCAAGCCGCGTGTAAGCGACTCCCCCCATGACGACCATCAGGGCGAGAATGACAGTAAAACTACCTAGAATCCGTTGGCGTATCGTCCAGTTCTTCATTTGGTAGCCTCCTGCTCATTGAAGTTGCATGATGCGCTGATGAGCAGGGGTACTCTGTACGCTGCCACACATAATGCAATGGCCGACATAAGCTTGCGCTAGATCGACCAATTTTCGAGTTTCGAGTGTTCATAGTAAACCCTATGAAGACCAAACCGGCACGACTTTTAAGGCTGATTAATTCTAAAAAAGTGTTACTTTGCTAGTGGACCACTTGGACGACAGTGGAGAGTGTTTGTAACTGCAACAGATTTGGAGAGCTCATTAAGCTAATTAGCGAGCGTGGCGCGACAAGCAAGCAACGGCTATACTTGGTAAGCATTCTTAATAATTGTGAGTATGAAATTGAATAAATTACGAAAAATCTGTAATAAAAAAGCCGAAGAATATCGGCTTTTTTATTTAAATTACATTGATTACTTATTCGTTATTTACATTACTTATTGTTAAAGAATGCAATGTTCATGGCTCTGTCATTCACGAATGTAATTTCAGTTTCTTTGTAAGTACGTTTTGGATCGTATCTAACGATATTTTTGTAATACCACATTTCAACTTTCACTGGCTTTGATTTTTTCTCATCTGCTCCAGCTGTTGCCATCATGGTAGATGCCCCTGACGGTTTAACTGACAGTTCTTTTCTGAATGGCGCGCCCAACTTATCAGTAATTAGTTTTTTTGATTTTCCACTGAATGTATTTAAAAACTGATCTTCAGTATAGGTGTTTGCAGGTGCAGCATTAACGGTGCTTAACGAGGTAATTAATAACATTGCCATTGATAAGCCAAGGCATAATTTTTTTGTCATGAATCGCATTATTTTGAATCTCCTAAATATCTCATAATTGTCTCACTTATTACCCATTTAGTGAAACGTTCCTACTTGTAGTTCCGCTGACTCAATTAAGATTTATTTTTAAACCGTCATAACCAACATATACGTTCTCTGGCAATAGTTTACTTAATGCAGCGTATTCCAATTCATGAGTCATATGAATCATGTAAGTTGATTCAGCTTTGATGAGACTTGCATAGTGCAGACTTTGTTCAAGATTAATGTGTGTAGGATGAGGTTGGTGACGCAAACAGTCTAAGAGCAATACTTTAAGGCCATGCAATAACGATAGCGACGACTCAGGAATTGCTGACACATCCGTCATATAAGCAAAATCACCTATTCGATAGCCATAAATCTCACTATTGCCATGTTTAAGTGGAATGGGAATAATGGTTTCACCAAACAAAGAAAAAGGTGCATTAATAGCATTGGCTTTCAGTACGGGTAAATCCCAAAAATTACTTGGCTCACGTAACACGTAACCAAATTTTTCTTTAATATGCGCCATCGTATCAATGCTGCCATAGAGCGGAATTTGACTACGTTGAACTTGGCAAAATCCACGTAAATCATCAATGCCATGTAAATGGTCTGCATGCGTGTGCGTATACAATACCGCATCTACTTGTGTCAGCCCTTCTCTAAGCGCCTGCTGGCGTAAATCAGGACCAGTGTCTATCAATATTACTTTGCCGTTATTGAGCTTAATGACGCTAGAGCAGCGTGTTCTGTTATTGCGTTGGTCACTGGATGTACAAGTGTCGCACTGACAGCCTACCGTGGGTGTGCCAGAACTGGAGCCTACACCTAACATGATCAATTGCATATAACAGACTGTTTCATATAAATAAATCTACATTAAACTCTAAGCCGCTGCATGCTTAAATAAACGAAAAAAGTTCTCAGTGGTGGCTGTAGAAACTTCTTGCAGTGTGATTCCGCGCAATCTTGCAACTTCTTCTGCCACATGTTTTACATAGCTTGGTTGATTGGTTTTTCCACGATACGGCATTGGCGCCAGATATGGGGAGTCGGTTTCAACCAATATTCTGTTTAAAGGGACTTCTTTTGCAACTTCTTTAATCGTGAGTGCATTTTTGAAGGTGACGATTCCCGAAAATGAAATATAAAAACCAAGCGCTATCGCCTGTAAAGCTACGTCCAGGTTTTCTGTAAAGCAATGCATGACACCGCCTACTTTTTGCGCGTTTTCCTCACGCATAATACGTAGCGTATCTTCAGCTGAGCTACGGGTATGAATAATAAGTGGCTTTCCGCACTGAATAGCGGCGCGTATGTGTGTGCGAAAGCGTGTGCGCTGCCATTCCAGATCACCAGTGAGCCTAAAATAATCTAAGCCTGTTTCACCTATAGCTACAACTTTAGGATGATTAGCCAACGTTAGTAGCCCATCCACAGTAGGTTCTTCAATATTTTCGTAATCTGGATGTACGCCTACAGATGCATAAAAATTATCGTGAGCTTCTGCCAGAGCGAGCACTTGTGGAAAGTCAGGTAGCGTAACTGAAACGCATAACGCATGCCCTACTTCATTATCTTGCATTGCCTGCCTAATGGCGGGCATATTCGCAACTAGTTCAGGGAAGTTAAGGTGGCAGTGAGAGTCAACAAGCATATGGGTTCATAAATAAATTACAGAAAAATTACAGCGCTTGAGAACACCATGAAATTAGTCATTAGATTGCATGCGTTAAATTATTTGAAATTAACTACATTGTATGCGTGGGTCGTGTAGATTTAAGCGCAGTACCGAGTAGACCTTCAATCTTATTGCGTGCCTCAAGCCCACCGTCTTTTTCGCTAAATTGCACACCTATACCCTGAGGTTTATTGGCCTGAGCAGTTGGGGTAACCCACACCACATGCCCTACTACTTTTAATTTCATCGGATCATCGATTAAACTTAATAGCATGAATACTTCTTCACCAATTTTGAATGATTTGTTCGTTGGAATGAACAAACCACCACCCTTAATGAACGACATATAAGCCGCATAAAGCGATGCTTTTTCTTTAATTGCCAGTGATAACACACCAGGTTTAGGTGAATTGGGAGTACTAATTTCTAATGTTTCTTGCGCCATGACTGTTCTCTATCAATTGAAATATATGATGATCATTTACTGGTAAAAATTCTTGTATATTCAAGTAATAGGCTTTCCATTTGTAACTCATGATTTAAAGGATGTGATGCAAGTTTACGCAACGCGTTCATATTTTTTTGCAACTCAAACAACTTACTTAAGTTTACCTTTTCGGCCAGCGCTTGCAAAGCACTGGTATAGGCTACGTGATAGCGTATTTGATGCGTTAATCGCATACCGACAATATCATAAATCCATTTTTGCAGTGCAATAATGCCAGATTCTACTGAACCAGAAATTAAAGTAGGTGCGGCAATATGCGGTTCTAACTTGTTACCTAACGCCAGCAATCGCCATACTTCTGTAAGCTGGTTAAATTGCAATTGTTCGCCCAATACTTTAATTGGTGAACTATCTGAATAAGCTAATTGCTGTTTTGCATTTTGCACGCCCTGCTCGCTTAACCAAGCCAGCGCTTGTGCTTCGTCTGGCACTGGCATATTTGTTTTTTGACATCGACTGATAATCGTTGGCAATAAACGTTGCAATTGATGTGCTACTAAAATAAAAACAACACCTTCTGCGGGTTCTTCCAGCATCTTAAGTAATGCATTGGCAGAGCTTAGATTGAGCGCTTCTGCTGGGTGAATCAGCACGATTCGCAAACCATTGCTACGATGACTACTAAGGCTTAAAAAGCTACTAAGCTCACGAATTTGCGCTACAGATATTTGTGTTTTCTTTTTGGTTTTTTTTGTAGTGATGCTTTCGTCATCACTGTCAGTCTCTTGCTCTGGACTAAGTAGCCGAAAATCCGGGTGGCTATCTTCATTAAACCAGTTACAACTTGAGCATATGCCACATGCGAAACCTAACTCACTTTTATTAACACACAATAGTCCCTGGCTAAAATGCCGTGCAAAATCATATTTGCCGATACCTGCACGCCCGTGAAGTAATAGCGCGTGCGGTAAACGCTGGCTATCTTGATTGAGATGCTGCCATGCTTGCGTTTGCCATGGGTATATTTTAGCTAAAGTAGACATTTATTATTAATATCAAAGTGTTGAAATAATATCTTCAACTGATTGTTTAACTTTTTCTAGTGGTAAGTTAGCATTAATAATTCTAAATCTAGAGGGATTTTGTTTGGCGCGCTGCAAATAAGCTTCGCGAATCTTTGTGAAGAACTCAGCATTTTCGCGTTCAAATTTGTCGGGCATCCTCGCAGATGCAAGCCTCTGCATACTTACCTCAACTGGCACATCAAACAATAATGTAATGTCCGGCTGCAAAGCTTCTTGCACCCATGCTTCAAGTGATTGAATTTTAGAGGCTAATACACCTTTTGCGCCGCATTGATAAGCATAGGTTGCATCTGTAAAGCGGTCGGACAGCACATAAGCCCCTCTGTTTAAGGCTGGAGTGATAATGCTAGCGATATGTTCGCGGCGTGCTGCAAACATGAGCAAAGTTTCTGTTTCTGCATGCATAGGTTCGTGCAGCAATAACTCACGCAAACGCTCACCTAATGCTGTTCCGCCTGGCTCACGTGTTGAGACTACTTCGTGTCCGTGCGCTTGCAATGTAGCAATGATGTTTGGAATATGTGTACTTTTCCCTGCACCATCCATACCTTCTAATGTGATAAATTTACCTGGCATTATTTACTTTTTGATTTTGATTTTTAAACTAATTTAATTGATAACGAACGACTGCTCGATTGTGATCAATTAAATTATTAGAAAATGTATGGCTACCATCGCCTTTCCCTACAAAATAAAGCGCTTTTGTTTTGGCTGGATGGAGCGCCGCCTCAATTGCCGCTAATCCCGGCATTGCAATTGGGCTAGGTGGCAACCCATCTCGCGTATAGCTATTGTAGGGGGTATCAAACAATAAATCTTTTTTTCGAATATTGCCTCTATATTGTGCCCCCATCCCATAAATCACCGTAGGGTCAGTTTGCAGGCGCATGCCGTTACGTAAACGATTAACGAAAACACCTGCAATCATAGGGCGTTCACTCGCCTTACCAGTTTCTTTTTCAACAATAGATGCCATAATCAAAGCTTGATAGCTATCTTTATAAGGCAGATTTGCGTCGCGCCCTTGCCAAGCTTTAGCCAATTTTAACTGCATTGCATCGTAGCTGCGTTTCAATAAAACCGTATCGTTTGTATTACGGTCAAAATAAAATGTATCGGGGAAAAACAGACCTTCTGCTACTTGATGCTTTGACCCCATTAACTCTAATATTTCACGTTCAGATAGCTCTGTAACTGTTTGTTTAACAGCATCATTTTTACTTAATTTTTCGCGCATTTGGGCAAATGTATGGCCTTCAATAAACGTAACACTGCCTTGTGTGGTTTTACCATGGTTGAGTGAGAGCAATAAATTATAAGGACTGATGTTTTTGTTAAGCGTATAACTACCAGCTTGCAAAAACTGCTCTTTTTTAAGTACTTTAGCAATGATTATAAAGCGCCATGGCTCACGCAAAACACCTTGTGCTACTAATTGGTTGGCGATGCTTTTTAGGCCACTTTTTGGTTGAATGACAATTTCTTGGCTTTTTGGTTGAAGTTTGAGCGGCATGATAGCGTAGTACACTAGCCACATACCTAGTGAAAAAATAATAATTAAACTCAGGGTCATCCATTTTCTTATGCTTTTAATCATGTTTAAGCAGGCTTCTTATATTTGTGGCAAGTGTTTGTGGTAACCATGTTTTGTCGGCAATTTGATGCACTTGAAATGCACCATATAGGCTATTACAAATAATGACTTCATCGGCTTGCAATAATTGATCGAAAGACAAAGCCGCTACTTCAATACTCAATTTTAATACTTTATCTAAACCTATAATACGTTGCCTAGTAATTCCTGAAACGCCACACTGGCTTAAGTCTGGTGTGATTAGGTGATTATCAAAACGCGCAAAGATATTACTCATGGTGCATTCAATAACGTTAGCTTGATTGTCCAGTAAAAGGCCATCGAATATCTTCTCATCGCGCCATTCCATACGCGCTATTACATTTTCAAGTCGATTTAGATGTTTAATGCCCGCCAGTTTAGGTTGTGCAGCCAAGCGAATTTCGCACAGATGCAGACGCACACCTTTCGTATAGTTAGACTCAGCATATTGTCGCACGGCGGATTTTACAACGATCCGCATTGGCGTTGTGATAGCAGGTGGCGCATAGCCACGCTCGCCTTCACCCCGGGTGATAATTATTTTTGCAACAGCTGTTTCGTCTGGCGTAAATAACTGCTGGAAATCACTCATCAACAGGTCAGCACTTGGGCAAACAATACCAATGACCGCGCAATCCGCCACTAATTTTTGATAGTGCTGTGGCCAACTATCTGGAATACCCTTTTTTATCCGCATTGTGCGAAAAACACCATCACCATAAGCAAAACCACGGTCAAATGGTGAAATCGCTTGATTGAAATTGCCGTTAACAAGGTAGTTGTGTTCGATCGCCATAAGGCATAATTAAACCATAGCAATAATGTTTAAACTACCAATGATTGCACGATCACTTGAATATTATTGTTCAATAAAAAAGCCTGCGATGGTGATATTCGCAGGCTTTGATATATTTGACTTGAGAATTTAGATATTTTTAATGTTTATATTTTTTTAAACACTAGGCTACCGTTAGTACCACCAAAGCCAAAGTTATTTTTCAAGGCATATTCAATTTTCATATCGCGTGCGGTATTAGCGCAATAATCCAGATCACACTCCGGATCTTGATTGAATATATTTATGGTTGGCGGAGAAATTTGATTGTATATCGACAATACAGTGAATACCGACTCTAAACCGCCAGCACCGCCCAATAAATGCCCGGTCATAGACTTAGTTGAGTTTACAACTAATTTTTTTGCATGGTCACCAAAAGCCGCTTTAATCGCATTGGTTTCATTAGCATCGCCTAGTGGAGTAGAAGTGCCGTGTGCATTAATGAATTCAACAGCATCAGGATTGATACCAGCGTTTTGCATTGCATTACGCATAGAACGGCGTGGGCCGTCCATATTTGGTGCTGTCATATGGTAGGCATCTGCACTCATGCCGTAACCGGTCAATTCAGCGTATATTTTTGCACCACGTTTTTTAGCATGCTCGTATTCTTCAAGCACCATCACACCAGCACCCTCGCCTATCACAAAGCCATCACGGTCTTTATCCCACGGACGACTTGCTGTTGCTGGGTCGTCGTTGCGGGTTGAAAGTGCGCGTGAAGCAGCAAAACCGCCCACGCTCAACCGCGTAATTGCCGCTTCAGATCCGCCAGCTACCATCACATCAGCATCGCCATACTCAATCATACGCGATGCATCACCAATCGAGTGTGTTCCTGTAGTACAAGCAGTTACGATTGCAACGTTAGGGCCTTTAAAACCAAACATGATGGATAAATTACCCGAAATCATATTGATAATCGTGCCTGGAATGAAAAATGGCGATATTTTGCGTGGACCTGACGCTTGATACAATATGTCAGTATCTTCAATATATTGCATACCGCCAATACCAGAACCAATTGAAACACCTATACGTTCCGCATTCTCTTCTGTTGCGACAATACCAGAGTCTTTAACCGCTTCCATTGCTGCAACCAAGCCGTACTGGATAAAAGTATCCATACGCCTGGCGTCTTTTGCGCTGAGGTAATCTTCAACATTAAAATCTTTTACTTCACCAGCAATGGTGGAAGCAAAGGCACTTGTATCAAATTTAGTGATTTGTGTAATGCCAGATTTACCAGCA
>DASQFK010000003.1:0-8039 GCA_035633175.1 Methylotenera sp. | reverse complement strand
TAATATGAAACTAAGTATTAATTGATGACAGCTAAATGACTACATACGCCATAGGGGATATACAGGGTTGTTATCATGCTTTTCAAGCATTATTGGCACGTATTGAGTTTAATCCGGAGTCTGATCAGCTTTGGTTAGTGGGAGACTTAATTAATCGCGGCAGTGGGTCATTAGAGGTATTGCGTTGGTGTTATGCGCATCAGCAGAGTTTAAAAGTAGTACTAGGCAACCATGATCTGCATGCTTTGGTGGTTGCACATGGCTTTGTTAAACCTCATAAAAGCGATACTTTGGATGCCCTTTTAGCCGCAGAAGATAAAGATGTTTTGCTGTATTGGTTGCGCCATCAGCACCTGATCTATCAAGAGGGCGATTACTTGATGGTCCATGCTGGCTTACTTCCACAATGGGACGCGGAACAAGCATTGGGTTATGCTTCAGAAGTTGAGGCAGCCCTACAAGGTGAAGATTTTTTATATTTTTTAGCGAATATGTACGGTAATTTACCCATTAGCTGGGATGACACACTCGCTGGGATAGACAGATTACGCATAATTACAAACGCCATGACCCGTTTAAGAGTATGCACTTTGCAGGGCGAAATGGAATTTGCATTTAAGGGTGAGCTGCATGGGATACCGGATGGATTAGTGCCGTGGTTTGATGTGCCGAATAGGGCAACGCAACATAATCAGGTGATTTTCGGTCATTGGTCTGCATTAGGTCTACACTATAGACCTAATGTCTACGCCTTAGATACCGGTTGCCTGTGGGGTGGTCAGCTTACTGCGATGAATCTCGAGACTAATGTCATTACACAAGTACAGTCCCATCCGCTTGATAATCCTAAACAACTAAACTAAATACGAGTGTATAGATAAGGGCCATACTCTACTTGGTAAACCCTAATTCTCTACTGATCAATTCTTGTATATGTAATGTTAATACCTGGCGATCCTTATCCGCTAACTTTGCGGTATAAATTGGTGCCAAAAAGTGCAGTTCAACCACAGGATATTTTTGGGATAACACTTGCTGCATCGATTCCTTAAGTGTTGTTTCGCCTGCATAAGCAACTTCAGTATTAATGCTGCCATCTGGGCGTGGATAACGGATGGCTACTGGATATATGACTGCCTTTGCATGAATTGCAGCTTGAATCAAGCTGCTTTTAAAAGGTTTCATTGCGCTACCGTCAGTAGTGGTACCTTCAGGAAATAAACATAGGTTATCTCCGTCTTCTAGACTTTGTGCCGTAGCTTTTACAATAAGCGCTGCATCATGACGCCTTGTGCGATCAATAAACAGCGCATTGGCTTTTGTGGCCAAATACCCAAAAATCGGCCAAGTTTTAATTTCTGATTTAGCGATGAAGCGCAGTGGCACCACACTATTGAGCGCGTGTATGTCAGCCCAGGAAATATGATTCGCCACTAACATCGTATTGTTAATTGGCATATTTGTTGGCGGAACATGGCCTAAACTGATTACCCGTATATTAAAAGCCGCCAGCAAATATTTGCACCACCATTTAATAAGGCGCCGCTTACCAGGCTTATTTGCAAGCGGCAGTAAGATAGACGCTATGAATAACCCAGCTACGGTATGGATTAATATGCGGCCAATTCTATAATATTGCGTGATTCTGTTAGTTAAGAGGTTGTTATTGATTAATGATTGCAAAGTGATAGGCCGGTACGCTGTATTTCACCCATATTAACTTAAGTAAGTTCTTATTTAAGGAAATGTGCAGCATATCTTGGGTTGATTCTAGATAAAGGTAACATTACCAGCATATCCGCCGTGTTGAAATAGGGGTCCCATGCTGGTTCGCCACAAATATATGCGCCAAGGCGCAAATAACCTTTAATTAGGGGCGGGCAAACCACTTGCATATCAGAACGTAGTGAATGGACAAGCAATGGATTGTGCGGGAACACCCTGTATTCTAGTGGCGCTAAATAATCATCTTGTAGTTTTTTGTATAAACTTGCTGCAGTATGTCCACCATCAGACATGCTCACGCTTCCGCAGCCTATCATGTACTCATAATTATGAATTTGCATGTATTTAGCAAGCCCAGCCCATAACATCGTAATAGTGCCACCATTGCGGTAATTTTGGTGTACGCAAGCACGACCAACTTCTACGGTGCGGTCAAATAAATGAGCTAATCGACTTAAATCAAATTCGCCTGCTGCGTAGTAACCGCCTGCTTCATTGGCTTTTTCAGGACTTAAAATTCGATATGTACCAATGACTTGTTGAGTATCGCCATCACGGACTAATAAATGATCACAAAATTGATCAAAACCATCAATATCTAGCCCGCTATTTCCTGAAACTTGAGCGCCCATTTCTTCTGCAAATACTTTGTAACGCAGGTGTTGAGCTTCTTCAACTTCAGCCGGTGTACGTGCAACACTCACATGAAGGCGTCTTTGCAACGTAATTTGTGAATCAGCATGCTTTAGGCTACGTTCATTTGCATTCTTAATGATGGTTAACTCTTTATCTGCCATTAAATGTCTCCTTTTAAGTTAAAGAGAATTTAATACGCTAAGATTAAAAATTAATGACGGAAATATGACTATTTATTGACAAGTCATTGATTGACTCATTTGATAATTGCATTTCATTGATGTTAAAAAGTAACATCAATGAAATGTGGATTGAATAAAGAGCGACTTTAAATACTTAATAAGCTATAAGTGTTTAATTATATGGGTATTTATATGAGCTGACTTAATGAGATACGCGGCTTGTATCACCATTTTCGACGATACGCACTTTTTCGCCAGCCTTAAATGTATCATCTGCTTCCTGCACAACCGCCACTAAACCACCGCCATCAAGCTTAACGGTAATTTCTAGACCATCTTTACGGGTAATGCCTTCTTCTGCTGCAGAACCTGCAAGACCACCGACAACAGCACCGATTACAGCCGCTATTGCACTACCTCTGCCACCACCAATAGAGCTACCAGCAATGCCCCCAACAGCACCGCCTGCTATTGTACCAATGGGAGATTTTGTACCTTCAAGTTTGACAGGGCGTACGCTTTCTACCACACCCGTTTTAACGGTTTGTACTTTACGCGCTTCATCACGGCTATAAACCTTACCAGAATTTGAGCTGGCACAAGCGGCTAGGAAAATAGTCAGTATGGCAGCTACTAATAATTTTGTGGTTTTCATCTTGGGTTCCTCTGACTTATTAGAAAGGTATTGGTCAAAAATAATTTTTTCTTAACTTAAGAGACTTACCCACTATGACCGTTTACTTCGGCTAAAGTTACATTGACTAAAGCTTGTGTATAAACGGCTTCAATGTCTGCACGCGTGGGTTTGTGGTTTTGTCCACCGCGGCTCGCAATTTTAATTGCGCCCATAGTAGAGGCTAATCTTCCACAGGTTGGCCAATCCCAGCCTCGGGCTATGCCATATAGTAAACCCGCACGATATGCATCACCGCAGCCTGTTGGGTCAACAATTTCATCTGCCTTAACGCACGGGATGTCAAAAAGTTGACCATCTGCGTAAATCTGGGAGCCTGAGCCTCCCAGTGTAACGATGAGCGCTTTCACTTTAGAGGCTAATTGCTCCAGTGTTAAACCGGTTTTATCTTGAATAATTTGTGACTCGTAATCATTTACCGCTAGATAATCGGCCATCTCGATAAACTGTAAAAGCTCCTCACCATTAAACATGGGCAAGCCTTGGCCAGGGTCAAACATAAATGGAATACCCGCTTCAAAACATTCGCGCGCATGTTGAAACATGCCATCGCGGCCATCTGGTGCAATCACTGCTAGCGTTACATTGTGAGTATCCTTAACACTATTTTGATGCGACTCTGTCATTGCGCCGGGATGAAAGGCGGTGATCTGATTGCCTTCGGTATCCGTAGTAATAAAAGCTTGCGCACTAAAAGTATTTGCAATCGTTTTAACGTGGGAAGTATCGATCTTATGACGACTTAACCATTGCGCATAAGTAGAAAAATCTTCGCCTACCGTTGCCATGATAAGAGGACTGCCTTCAAGTAATTGCAGGTTATAAGCGATATTACCCGCAGTGCCGCCAAATTCACGACGCATTTCTGGCACATAAAACGCCACGCTTAACGCATGAATCTTATCGGGCAGAATATGATTTTTGAATTGATCTTGAAACACCATGATGGTGTCGAAGGCGAGTGAACCGCAAATAAGAGTATGCATGAATATAACAGACGATTTAAAACGTCTATTATCTTATTGATTGCCTATTGCAGGCAAGCGCTAGCGCCTTAAATACTCATTTGTATCAATACAATGTTAATGAGTTGAAGCGCCATCGATTAATATTTTTGCTGCTTTTTTGGCATATTTGATTGCGCCAGAACCACGTTTCATTTGTTCAGCTTGTACAGCACCTTCAAATAGCAATGAAAGTTGCAAAGCTAAACCATCGGCGTCCTGAATATTAGCTTCAGTTGCGAGACTACTGATGTATTGCCTGAATTGACGAGATTGCTCTGAAGAAAGCTGATGTACTGGGCTTTCTTCATTTGGAAATTCTGCTGATGCTTTAATAAAGCCCATGCCGCGAAAATTAGGTGATGTCACCCATTCTTCAATAAATTCAAAAAGTTTTTGTAGTTTTTCACTCGGCTTTTTAGTGTTGGAATTAAGTTTATCGCTTAACCAAGTTTGAAAATCCTGATGTCCGGTAGTCAATACTTCAAGAATTAAATCTTCTTTACTGCGGAAATATTTATATAGCGTCATTTTCGTGGTACCGGCTACGGCCACAATAGTATCAACACCAGTCGAGTTAATGCCACGGGTTTGAAAAAGGTCAGTCGCTACCACTAATATTTTGCTTTTTAATGTAGACATGACAGTCTCCGAATTAATGCCTGTTTCTTATTTTATACTAAAAAAATCAAAAAATCCATATACAGACCTGTATATATAAGTTAAGCTAAAATAAGCATTATTAATTTTATAATGTTACTAACTGTATATAAACAATATTGTTGATTATTGCGTAACAACGTAGCTGTAATAACTATATATACTTTATAGTATATTTTTAAGAGTAAGATGAATAAATTATTAGTCGATTTATCTGTATGGGAAGTAGCTTTAATGCTAAGGAACAGGCCGATGCCAAATAATCTTAAGTCTAATTGACGGTGTATACGATGGCGGTCTGAGAAAAATACTTAGTGATTAAGTATTGAATATATTGGTTGGATTTAAATCACAATTAATATTTCTAGATTTAGTTATTTAGAGCGCGCCATTAACATTGGTGTAAAGTTACAACGCACTTTTTCTAAATAAAAATTAGCAATTGTTAGGTCATTTAAATCTGTCGGCAATTTACCCGCGACTACATTTTCTAAATAAATGGCTTTATGTTTGTCTGGGATTTGAATCGCTTCAGGAAACTGGCAGGTGCCATTGCGCATTTGCTCATATTTAGCATACATCACTACAGCGTCTTGTGCAGTCAAGTTGTTACCTGTTAGGGCTGCATTAGGCTTTGCTACATCAAGTTTAATATTATTATTTTTAGCTAATAGCGTTTGTGGATAATAGTTATCGATAAGTGTCGGCAGCCATAAAACTGAAGCGCCAATTAATAAAATAAAACTTGCTGCAATACTGAAGATCGCCGGTTTTGAATTTGGCCATTCTCTTTGTGATTGCGCCAAAATAAGCGCATGCGCTGCTTTTTTAGCGTGTACAAGACTGTTACTACCGGGATGTGCAATTTCTTGTTGTGCAGCATTGCGTGCAATTAACACAATATGCTCAGCAAGAATTGCTGGGTTTGCCGCACCAAAGGCTTTAGCCTGTGCCGTACAAAAAACAATAAGTGCTTGGTTAGGAATTGCTTCTTGCGTAAGCTCTAAATCAATGTTGGGCGCGTTGAGCCAATCGCCCAGAATATCAAATAAGCTTAATATACGGCCTTGCGGCGTTTTGCTGGATTTAGCCAGCATATTCAGCAACCAAGGTGAATTAAAGATATCCATTATTTAAGCGTATCTTAAAGTTTTATTTAAAATGGTTTTACTACTACAAGTATCACAATCAAAGTTAAGGCGATGACAGGTAACTCATTGAACCAGCGATACCAAACATGGCTACGTCGATTTTTATCGGCCTTAAAGTCGTTTACTATTTTGCCGCAGTAAAAATGATACGCTATTAATACGGCTACTAAAGCTAATTTTGCATGTAGCCAGCCGCCCGTAATACCGTAAATTAACCAAAGCCATAATCCAAATGTGATCGCCAATATCCCGAGTGGCAGCATAAAACGATAGAGTTTGAGCTCCATCAGTTTTAAATGTTCTGAAGTTGCGGCATCCATCACCATCGCATGATTCACAAATAATCTAGGTAAATAAAATAATCCTGCAAACCAGCTGGTAACAAAAATAATATGCAGCGCTTTTATCCACAACATTATTTGGCCAATTCAGTGATTAATAATTGATTTAATTTTACAAAATCTAATTCACCAATTGTGCGCTGCAGGCGATTGCCTTGTTTATCATAAATAAAGGTTGTTGGTGTTAAATTCACACCGCCAAATTTATCGGTCATTTCAGAAAGGCCGTCATGCATCACAGGGAAAGGCAAAGCCTTTTGCTTAGTATAGTTAAGTACCTGTGCTGGCGGATCGTAAGGCATTGCCACCGCCACAATTTCAAAACCTTTTTGCTTGTATTGCTGGTAAGTTTCAATTAAGTACGGCATTTCCTTAATGCAACCTGGGCAATCCGTTGCCCAAAAATTGACCAATACTACTTTACCTTTTAAATCTGCCATGGCAATTTTTTTGCCTTCAATGGTAGTAAAAGTCACATTAGGCGCGGCAGATTTATTGTTTAGTTGCAGTCCCAAAAAAACGAGTAAGGCAATAATAATAATGGGTAATAAGGATTTTTTTAATAAAGAATTCATATGAGTAGTTTATCGTTTTAATGTGATTAGTCTATATTTTTTAGTTGTGAATGTTGTCGTCAGTTATTAACGAAGTTTTTGCAGCAAATTAGGATGAAATGTTTGCTAATAACCATGAAAGTGTTACGCTTATTAGCTGGTCTTCAACATGATATAATCACATTTTTAATAGCCAAGCTATTTATCAAAAAAAGTAAATGAACGCACCTCTACATAGCAATATTCTGTATGCAGAACCAAAACCTGCAACGCGCTTGCGCGAAATTCCTTACAACTACACTTCGTTTTCAGACCGTGAAATCGTCATTCGGTTTCTTGGCGAAGAAATTTGGGATATTTTAAACGAATTACGAGGTGAGCGTAAAACTGGTCGCTCAGCACGTATGTTGTTTGAAGTGTTGGGTGATTTATGGGTGGTCACGCGCAATCCTTATCTGCAGGATGACTTACTAGAAAATCCTAAGCGTCGCAAAGCCTTGATTGATGCCCTGCATCATCGTATTGCGGCGATTGACGAACGAAGAACTACCAATGATAGTTCAGCGAATGCAAAAGTGTTGAAATTGGTGGTTGCTGGCCGTCAGGCAGTTACCAAATTTGAAAACGACTTTAAGCAAACGTGGAACCTACGTAAAAAAGCGCTGGCTAAGCTTACAAAGATCACGCGTAAAGACAACGTACAGTTCGATGGTTTAGCACGCGTGTCACACGTGACCGATGCTACCGACTGGCGTGTTGAATATCCGTTTGTGGTGTTAAATCCAGACACTGAAAAAGAAATTGCTGCACTGGTGCGAGCATGTATTGAGTTAGGGCTCACTGTTATTCCACGAGGCGGCGGTACTGGTTATACGGGTGGTGCGATTCCCCTTACGCCAATGTCTGCTGTGATTAACACCGAGAAGTTAGATCAACATACCGGCGTTAAAATGAGCACGCTGCCTGGTGTTGCGCGCCAAGTAGCCACTATTGAATGTGGTGCAGGTGTAGTCACACGCCGTGCTATGGAAGCTGCGACAGATGCAGGTTTAGAATTTGCCTGCGACCCAACCAGTGCTGACGCAAGTTGTA
>DASQFK010000002.1:0-7846 GCA_035633175.1 Methylotenera sp. | reverse complement strand
CGATTGTTAGTAAAAATATTTTTTGGTGCTGATTTTTTGGGTTCAGTCGTCATATAGGTTAAAATTATACTTAATATATTGATTAACTTCTTAAAACCATTCATTAAACCTGAAATTTACTATTAAGCGAGAGCCGTTTTGACTATACCTTCTTCTAATAACTCATCAATTAGCTACCGTGATGCGGGCGTAGATATGGAAGCTGGCGATGCGCTAGTAGAGCAGATTAAACCGTTTGCAAAACGCACTATGCGCCCTGAAGTGTTAGCGGGCATTGGCGGTTTCGGCTCTTTATTTGAAATGCCGAAAAAATTCAAAAATCCAGTGCTGGTGTCCGGCACTGATGGCGTTGGTACTAAGCTTAAATTAGCCTTTGAACTGAATAAGCACGACACAGTCGGTATTGATTTAGTCGCCATGAGCGTCAATGATATCTTGGTGCAAGGTGCAGAACCGCTATTTTTCTTGGATTACTTTGCTTGCGGCAAGTTAGAAGTAGGCACGGCAGCACAAGTTATTAAAGGTATTGCGCAGGGTTGCGAACAATCCGGCTGTGCATTAGTAGGCGGTGAAACGGCTGAAATGCCTGGCATGTATCCAGCGGGTGAATATGATTTAGCTGGCTTTGCAGTGGGCTGTGTCGATAAAGAGGCGATTATTAATGGCACTACCATTGCGGCCGGCGATGTGGTGCTGGGTTTGGCTTCTAGCGGCGCACATTCAAATGGTTATTCACTCATTCGCAAATTGATTGCAAAGTCTGGCATTGATTTTGAGTCAGACTTTCATGGTAAAAAATTTAAAGATGTAGTTATGGCACCGACGCGTATTTATGTGAAGCCATTACTGCAGTTAATTGCGACATTACCGGTTAAAGGCATGGCGCATATTACCGGTGGCGGTATTACGGAGAACATTCCACGTGTGCTGCCAGAAGGCTTAACCGCTGAGATTAAAGCCGACAGCTGGACTATGCCGCCATTATTTACCTGGCTGCAAGCACAAGGTAATGTGATGGATAGTGAAATGTATAAAACCTTTAATTGCGGTATTGGCATGGCGGTGATTATTGCAAAAGAGCATGCTGCGGCGGCACAAAAATTACTGCAAGATGCAGGCGAAACAGTCTTTGTAATTGGCACTGTTCGCACGCAGCAGGCTGGTGAAGCACCAACAATTGTCATTTAGTTTGTTTTAACAATACTGATCTGCAAACAGCCGTTATAAAAATTCTGCTGTCTGTATCTAAAACCCACTTCATGCGTTAACCATAGCTGCGTGTCTATTAAGGAGTTGCTATGTTGAGTTATACCAAAGTATTAAGTTTTGTGTTTTGTTTGATGATGTCTACTATTTTGGCCGCGCAAGAAGCACTGCCTAAGCGTATCCAAACTAATTACGAAGTTACTAAAAATGGTCAGCCATTTGCTAGCGTAAAAGAGCAATTCGTTGTGAATGGCAACACGTATAAAATTGAGAGCATTACTAAAGGAATTGGCGTATATGCTTTGTTCGGTGAGCGTAAATTAACCAGTACGGGCGAAGTCACGGCAAATGGTTTGAAACCTAGCCATTTTGAATTGCAGCAAGGGGATAATCCTAAAAAGGCATTAGTAGCAGATTTTGACTGGCAAAAAAACATTTTGCATATGCTGGTGAAAGGCAAGGTTAAGGAGGCGGCTCTGAGTGAGGGCACACAAGACTTGGCAAGCTATGCTTACCAGTTTATGTTTTTGCCTAAGCCACTCAAAGATGCAATTACAGTGAACCTCACTACAGGCAAAAAGCTTAACAAATATCCTTACAAAATTAATGCCGAGCAAGTGCCTATAGAAAGTGCTGGCACTCAATATAAAACTTTGCATCTAATGCCGCTTGAGCAAAATACAACTGAAACAAAAGAACTTTGGCTGAGCACAGAGCATCATTATGTGCCTGTGCGTATTCTGTTGATTGATGACAATGGGCAGAAACTAGAGCAAACACTTACAGAGCTTCATGTGGATTAGCAATATTTTGAGCGGCTGGAAACGTTTATTGCAGCGTACATTCCAAACCCCTAGTAATCAACGCTTGGTCATCGCGTTGATTTTTTCAGTAATGCTGCATTTATTTTTAATGGGTAAATTTCAGTTTGATTTAGCTGATACCGACAAGCATCCGCAATTGATTGAGGCCAGATTGGTTTTACCTCCCCCAATCATAACTGAGCCAATACCTGAAAAAGTCATTAAAAAATCGAATCCAGCACCTGTTAAAAAGACGCTTACTCCCACCCCTGTAGAACCTGTTGTGATTAATCCTGTACCTGAAGTAGTAGAAGAATCAGATGCAGTAGTCGTTGAATCAACCCCGCCAGACGAATTAGCTGCGCCTAGTGATGCAATTGAAACTAAAAATGTAGATGAGGTCGTCACTGATGAATTAGCTGCGGAAAATCAGGAAGAGACGATAGGGGTAATTAATCCTCAGGCTTATAAATATGTTGAAGCAATTTTTGATGTAAGTACAGAGATATCAGCGAATGTTAACAGCACCCCGGCAGGCAAAGCTACCATGGTGTATGAGTTACTGGCCAATGGAGAGCAATATCAGTTAAAAAGTTTGATGCAGGCTAGTGGTTTAGCCGCATTGGTCATCCCAGATTTATTGCAAACCAGCGAAGGTTTTTTGAGCAATCTAGGCTTGCAGCCAAAACGCTACGTATATCAGTTTGGGGATAAAAAAAATAAAACTTATACCGCAGATTTTGATTGGGAACAAAAAAAACTCACCATGCATACAGTTAAAGGTGACCAAACTGTGGCGCTTGTTGAAGGCACGCAAGACCTCTTAAGTTTTATGTATCAGTTTATGTTTGTGCCGCCTTTGCAGAATATGCAGCTAAACATTACGAATGGTAAGAAATTAGGCACCTATGATTATGTTTTTGAAGCTGAGGAAACCATCGACACTAAAATGGGTAAATTAAGCACGATTCATATTGCGCGTACAGATAGCAGCGGCGACGAAAAAACTGAATTATGGTTAGCCTTAGATTATCAGTACGTACCTGTTAAAATACGCAAAACGGAAAAAGATGGCAAAGTGTATGAGATGCTAGTGACTAGCCTCAAAACAGAAAAGCCAGTGAACTAGAAGCATTAACTCAGTAGTAGAGAGCGTCCATTTTAGAGGCGCCATCCATCATATAAAGAGAATCAAATGACGCCAAATTTAATACGGCAAGCCGCAGTAGTGTTATCTAACCTACTTGATTTTAATAGTCCAGCAGATGCGAAACTAAGCGATTTTTTTCGCAACAATCGCGACCTAGGTACCAAAGAGCGTGCCTTTGTGGCAGAAAGTGTCTATGGCGTATTGCGCAGATTACGCTATTTAAGCGCGGTGACGGCGAATGAAGAAAATGATCCAGACGATGCACGTAAGCTGATTTTAGCCTGGATGCTGCGTGTCCAGGGCATGAGCATCCAAAAGCTTGAACCTATGTTGAGCGAGCAGCAAATTGAGTGGGCGCATACGATTAAAGCAAAATCAACAGAAAACATGCCATTGGCAGTGCAGGCGGATGTGCGCGATTGGCTATGGGATAAGCTGGTAGCACAATATGGCGAAGCTGAAGCGTTAACTATCGCGCGTAGCATGCATGAATCAGCTACGCTAGATATTCGTGTAAATACCATTAAGGGCTCACGCGATGAAATAATGGCAAAAATGGTGGCTGAAAACACCTCGGGTGAAGCCAATATTACAAAAACACCGTATTCACCGATTGGTCTGCGCATGCCATTGCGTTTGAATATCAGTCGCCATGTGTTGTTCACGGAAGGTAATATTGAAGTACAGGATGAAGGCAGTCAGCTACTCGCCCATTTGGTAGCGCCTAAACGCGGCATGATGATTGCTGACTTTTGTGCAGGCGCAGGCGGAAAAACTTTGGCAATAGGCGCGTTAATGCGCAATACGGGCCGTTTATATGCGTTTGATGTATCAGAAAAACGCTTATTTAATTTAGGCAAACGTTTGAAACGTTCCGGCTTGAGTAACCTCAACGCCCAAGTGATAAGCAGCGAAAACGATCCTAAACTCAAACGTTTAAATGGCAAATTTGACCGTGTGCTAGTGGATGCGCCGTGTACTGGCTTAGGTACGCTACGCCGCAATCCTGACCTTAAATGGCGCCAAACGCCTGAAGATTTAGCACAGCTAAATGTGAAACAAACTGCGATTCTAGCCCGCGCAGCGAGGTTAACTAAAACCGGCGGCCGTTTGATTTACGCGACCTGTAGTCTCTTGCAAGACGAGAATGAAAATATCGCAGAAAGCTTCTTAGCAAATCATGCAGATTTTAAATTGCTCAATGCTGCGGAGATTATGAGCCAACAGCAAATCAATTTAGATACAGGTAAATACTTAAAATTATTGCCGCACTTACATCAAACCGATGGATTTTTTGCTGCAGTATTTGAAAAAGTGGCAGTAGGCAGTGAGCCTGTTGTAATAACTGACCTAATTGCAGATGAGGGTGTATCAATAGAAAATGAAACAGAACCTAAAGCTAAAACCAAAAAAATAGCTGCGCCGAAAAACCCGGTAGCCGTAAACGAGGCCACCATCGATGCGCCACTGAAAGCAAAACCCAAAGCTGCCAAAGTAGTAAAAGAAAAGGTTATTAAAGAAAAGCCGGTAAAAGAAAAAGTTGAAAAAGTAGTTAAAGCAAAAACAGTTAAACCTAAAGCAATCAAAGAGTAATTACTCATGAAACTGCCTAGCCTCAATATTCAAATCTTAGCAGGTGCGATTATTGGGGTTGCGGTTGGGCTGTATTTTCATGCCTTAGGGTCAGAAAATCATGTGGTGCAAGGCGGCTTATATGCCTCTGGCTTAGTCGGCACGCTATTTATTGATTTGCTCAAAATGATTTTAATCCCGCTGGTGTTTTGTTCCATCGCGGTAGGCATCGCCAACTTACGGCAGCACAGCCAAATGCATCGCGTTTGGAAAACGACGCTGGTGTTTTTTATGTTTACCATGGCCATTGCAATTACGCTTGGTATGGTAGCCAGCAATTATTTCAAGCCGGGTAGTGGCTTGAAAATTGCAATGTTTACAGATGCCATGCAAAATTTTGAGGCTCAGCAGTTACCGTTGCCAGAATTTTTTGCCCAGTTTTTACATGGCTTATTTATGAATCCCTTTGCCGCCTTGGCAAAAGGGGATGTGCTAGCAGTGGTGATCTTTGCACTTATTTTGGGTGTCGCACTGGTAGTGGGTGGCGACCGTTATAAAAATATTCTTAATCTATTGCAAGAGTTGCTAGAGCTGACCATGCGCATCGTCGGGTGGGTGATGGTCTTAGCGCCGTTTGGTATTGCCGCGTTATTGATTAAGCTAGTCGCAAGCCAAGACGCCGCAATGCTAGGCACACTCGCTAAATTTATCGCAGTCGTCATCAGCACCACTTTACTGCACGGTGTGGTCATCTTGCCGCTACTTTTATATCTCATCACCGGTAAAACGCCATTATGGTTTTGGCGCGGCGCTCGCGAGGCACTAGTCACTGCATTTGCGACTAGCTCAAGCTCTGCCACTCTACCCATCACCTTGCGATGCACCACGCAGCATTTACATGTAAAGCCAGAAATCGCAGGCTTTGTAGTACCGCTGGGGGCAACGGTAAACATGGATGGTACGGCTTTATATGAAGCCGCCGCCGCTTTATTTATTGCCAACTTGGTGGGTGTAGACCTTAATTTAACCCAACAACTAATCGTTTTCGTCACTGCCATGATAGCCGCTATCGGCGCACCTGGTATTCCAAGTGCAGGCATGGTGACGATGGTGATGGTGCTGCAAAGTGTGGGGTTACCAGTAGAAGCGATTGCGATTTTGTTACCCATTGATAGGTTGCTAGATACGTTACGCACTACAGTGAATGTAGAAGGCGACATGGTAGGCAGTTTAGTCGTACAAAAATTAGTGAATAAAAGCTAGACGTTTTAATTAAATCAAAGTAAGTAAATAAATATGCTGCATTTCCACAAAGCTGAACTGAGCGACGCCCAAGCCATCGCTGACCTGATTAATTCAGCCTATCGCGGCGAAAGTAGCCGCGCAGGCTGGACAACTGAAGCCGATATTCTGGATGGCTTACGCACTACCACGCAAGCAGTTGCCCGCATTATTCAGCGTGATGATGCCTTTATTTTAGTAGGTGTGCTGCGAGACCAAATTATCGCCAGCGTTTGCTGCGAGAAGCAAGATGCTTACGGGAGAAATATTGCCCATCTTGGCATGATTGCCGTTAAACCTAACTTGCAAAATAAAGGCCACGGTGCAACGATGATTCAAGCCGCAGAAGCCATGATGCTCAGGGAGTGGCGGGTGGTAGGCTTTCATATGTCTGTGATTACGCTACGAAGTGAGCTCATTGCTTTCTATGAGCGTCTTGGTTATTCACGTACAGGTGAATTTAAAAATTTTCCAGAAAACTCCAGTTTGTGGCAGCCTAAAGTGGCAGACTTAACACTAGAATATCTGGTAAAAATTATTAAGAGATAGTTTTTGTTATATTAATCTGCGACCAGTCAAAATAGGGCCCAGGATCAGTTTTTCTATCTGGTGCAATGTCAGAATGCCCAGCAATATTTTTTATTGAATATCGATTGCTAATACCTGCGATCAAACTTTTAAGCGTTTGGTATTGTGCTGCTTCAAATGGTTCGAAATCCGATCCTTCAAGTTCTATTCCTATTGAAAAATCATTGCAGCGCTCACGCGACTGCCAAATGGATACACCCGCATGCCATGCACGTTTTAAGCATGATACAAATTGTATGAGTTCACCATCCCGCCGAATCAAAAAATGTGATGAAACTTTACGCGTGTGAATTTCTGCGTAGTAAGGATGCTCATCTGGATTAAGTTGATTGGTAAATAATTCAATGATGCCGGACCCCCCGTACTGGCTGGGCGGCAGGCTGATGTTATGAATGACAATCAGGCTAATATCATGAGCTAAAGTATTTTCGAGAGTTGGATTTATAAAAGCAGATTGACTCCTTAATGCAGGACGGTCGTCAAAATTGGGAGACGGTACCAACCGTACATTTTCTACAAAACCTGCATCATTAATCACATAAGTTTTCATATCAGCTAATTTTATGCGAAATTGTAGATAAATATTCTAGTAATCCGATAAAATCATGGCACTGATCAATAATACTTAAATTATTTTATTAATTTAATGATGTGTATTGTTTAAAGTTTAATTTACCCGGTTAGTTTATAAAATTTAAGGAAAAGCCTAAATGGTATTTTTACAACTGTTTCTCATGTTGATTCTGATTTTAATCGCAGCAGAAGTGTTTACCAATGCACTAGAGCACCTGGGCGAAAAGCTTAAAATTTCAGAAGGCGTCACAGGTTCATTATTTGCAGCAGTAGGCACAGCACTACCAGAAACATCAGTACCTTTACTGGCATTGCTTGCAGGTACGCAAAATATGGAGACCAATCATGAAATTGGCGTAGGTGCTATTTTAGGTGCGCCATTGATGTTAGCCACACTTTCTATTTCTTTAATGGCAATCTCGGTTTGGAAAAGTAGAGGGACAAAGGGCAATTTAAGACCGGAACGCACCGGCTTAATACGTGACCTTAACTTTTTCATCGTGGCTTTCGGCTTTGCCGCTATTGCCATGTATATTCCGCATGACCAGGTAATGATACGTTATGGGATTGGTTTCTGCATGGTGATGATTTATTTTATCTACGTAATGATGACGATCCGCGCTTCAAAAGCACTCGTAGAAGAAGGTCACGCAACGGAAGCAGGTAATGACAT
>DASQFK010000001.1:0-6854 GCA_035633175.1 Methylotenera sp. | reverse complement strand
CAAAAACATGTGCAAAATCTAAGCCAACACTTTGGCTTGCAAGTGGTTGTGGCAGTGAATCATTTTTTAACTGACACAGATGCCGAGATTGCATTATTACAAGCAGAAGTTGCCAAGATGGGGACTAAAGCGATAGTTTGTAAACATTGGGCACAAGGTGGTGCAGGGGCTAAAGACTTGGCATTGGAGGTATTGAACGTCTTAGAAAGTACGACAACATCTGCCGTTAATTCTTTCAAGTTTCTGTATCCAGATGAAATGCCATTATTGCAAAAAATAGAAGCGGTTGCGCAAAAAATATATGGTGCATTTCAGGTTAAGTTGTCAGCTTCTGCACAAATGACACTGCGTGAATTGGAAAAAAACTATAACCATTACCCGGTCTGCATAGCGAAAACACAATATTCGTTCTCATCCGACCCTAGTTTGCGTGGCGCACCAACAGAACATGTATTGCAAGTGCGTGAATTGAGATTGTCGCGCGGTGCAGGCTTTATAGTGGCAATTTGCGGCGATATCATGACGATGCCGGGGTTACCGTTACATCCTGCGAGCGAGCATATTGATATTAATTCCGCAGGACAAATCACTGGATTAAATTGATTGCGCGGCTTTATTACCTGTGTTTCATCTGTTGTAAATAATTTAAGTTAACCGTTAGGATTTGATAATTGATCACTATTGCTCAAGCTGGATTTGCCGAGCAAACCATCACTAAATCACGCTTTATTTCCATGGCTGTGCAGTGCACAAGCGAACCCGAGCTTGGCTCCGCATTTAGGGCGTTTGCTGCTAAATATCCGAATGCACATCATCTTGCCTATGCGTTTCGTATTAAAACTAAACAAGGTATAGTTCAAAGATTTTCAGATGCTGGTGAACCCTCTGGCACGGCAGGTTTGCCGGTGTTAAAGTTGATTGAAGGTCGAGATTTAATTAATGTAGGCGTGGCAGTGATTCGCTATTATGGAGGCATCAATTTAGGCACTGGCGGTTTGGCGCGCGCTTACGGCGGTACTGCAAAAATGGCCTTAGATGCTGCTAAAACACAGTCTTTTGTAGAGATGCAGACCATTCACTTAACCATTGAATATAAACAAATGGACTTATTAACCAAGTCTTTAGCGAAGTGCAATGGTAGTATTGTGACTAAAGCTTTTAATGAGCAAATAGATTTAACGGTATGTTTACCTGTAGATGAAGTAGCAAGTTTTATGGGCCGCTTTAAATCACACAGCGCTTAATTTTTTTACTTAATTAATTTTTGATCATAAATCTTAGCATGATGTAATTAAAATAAATCTCATTCATCACTGATCCTAACTCCTATATGAACCAATATCCACAAGCGCCCGCAGCTACTTTACATGAAAAATTTGCATGGGTTTTAATCGCGTTTACGTTATTTTTTGTACTGCAATTTAACCTGTTACCGGCCTTGTTGGCAGGATTGCTGGTTTATGAATTAGTCCACCTCCTTACGCCTTTGATTGCACGAAGATTTCCAAGTAAACGACCCAGTAATTACGCGAAACTTTGGGCAGTGGGTATTTTAGTGGCAATAGTAGTCAGCCTATTGGCGTTAGCTGGCGCTGGTTTAGTTGCATTTTTTAGGTCAGATGCAGGCAGCCTAACCGTACTTTTGGCAAAAATGGCGCAAATTATTGAAGACTCACGCAAAATACTACCTCACTGGCTACTGGAGCATTTGCCAGCAGATGCAATTACCTTTAAAGAGCAGGCGACAGTTTGGCTGCGTGGGCACGCAGGTCAATTGCAAGTGGTGGGTAAAGAGGCTGGCCGGGTAACCGCGCATATCCTATTGGGCATGATAATAGGCGGCATGATCGCGATGCGTGATGCGGTAGTGATGGATAATTTTAAACCTTTCGCACGTGCGCTGGCATGTCGCGGTAGTTTGTTTAGTGATGCCTTTCAGCGGGTAGTATTTGCACAGTTACGTATTGCCAGCATTAATGCATTTTTTACTGCAATTTATTTAGCGCTAGTCCTGCCGTTAATGGGGGTTCATCTTCCGTTGGTAAAAACCATGATAGCGATTACTTTTGTCGTTGGCTTAATTCCAGTGATTGGGAATTTAATTTCTAATACGGTCATTGTAGTGGTGAGTTTGAGTCAATCCCTGACTGTGGCGATAGGCTCATTGGTGTATTTAATACTCATCCACAAGTTTGAATATTTTCTAAATGCACGCATTGTAGGTAACCAAATTCGGGCGAATGCATGGGAGTTATTAATTGCTATGTTAGCGATGGAAGCCGCATTTGGTCTAGCAGGTATTGTGGCTGCACCTATCTATTACGCTTACGTTAAAGCTGAATTACGTGAGCGGAATCTTGTTTAATTAACATGATTTAACATTAAGTTTTAACCTATGCTAAATCAAAACTAAAAAGCACGCCTGATATTAAATCGGCGCGCTTTTTAGTTTCAACATTTTTTACATGAATAAACTATTTTTAGTTAGTTTTTCAGCACATAAAACCTATTTTCTAGCGTTTTACCATTTTTAATATTATCGAGTCTGCCGCCAACTGCATCACCTAATGTCGCTAACCTTTCTTCAGGTAGCGGATGCGTTTTGAATAGCAAGGCAACGCTGCCATCATTTTTGTTAGTTTGACCTAATGTCTGTAGTACATCAGCTAAACCAAACGGTTCATAGCCTGCGCGCGTGGCGTAGCTTAAGCCCAATCTATCCGCCTCATATTCTGCGCTTTTGTCTAGACTGCGTGCGCTAATTTCAGCGCCGCTACCAATCGCTTTGCTCACCAGCTTATTATCTTTGGCATACTTGTCACTTAAAAGGCCGGCTCCGATATTCAGTAACTGCTGTTTTTGTAATACTTTAAGTTGATGTTTTTTAACAATGTGGCCAATCTCATGGCCAAGTACGCCCGCTAGTTGCGCTTCATTTGTTAATTTACGGTATAACCCTTTTGTCATCATCACGTAACCACCTGGCGCAGCAAAAGCATTTAAGTCGTCACTTTCAATCACACCAAAACGCCAAGGTAAATCCGGACGTTCAGATTGAGAGGCTACCCAGCGGCCAACGGAGTTCACATATTTTTGCAGGGCGGCATCTTTAACTAATGGCGCAGCGCCTAGCAAATTTCCCGTAATTTCACGACCTAAAGCAATTTCCTCCTCTTTACTGGGGTTTTTCCAATTAAAGGCTGGTTCAGCAGTCGTTTGGGCAGCAGCTGTAGGCACTGTATTATCAGTTGCAGGAGTTGCACTAGGTTCAGCTTGTGGGTCAATTTGTTTTTTTACTGCATCTTTGACTGCGCCTTTTACGGCACCTTCAAAATCAAAAGCAGCACTATGTAAACTAACGCTGCCTAGCAAGCTGACGAGTAGGGTAGAAAGCAATAAATTTTTATGCGAACGAGTTCTTAAATCTGGTGTTGTTAAGGTTTTAGTTGAAATGTTCATTTTGCAGCTCCCTGCGGTGCTTTCAAATTGGCAAATGCAATCGTTTTTAATTTACCGGTGTTGGCAAATTTCTTCCCTTGTTCTGAACTTAATGTATAGCCTTCCAATGTCTTTACTTCAGTTTCATTGAATTTTGCTGCTTTCAGTTCTTGCACACTTAAACCACGTATACCCGTCGTAGAAACCACTTGGCCAGTGCCTGCGCGGCCACTAGCAGCAGCTAATACTCCGCTAACTTGGTTGCCTGAACTGGTAGAAACGCCTCGTTTAATTGAAAGTAAACGCACCCAACCAGTACCTTTTTTAGTTTTTACTTGTAACCAAGCACCTTGTTTTTTCAGAATTTGCAGACTCTCACCGCGGATAAAGCTACCGGTTATTTTCGCATCTGAATATGGTTCATAGCGCATGCTGTCATTTTTAAGCGCGCTACCTGTTTCAGCAGCAATGCTGAGGCTCGCCATGAGTAGCGCTGGTAAGCTTGCTGCTATAAGCATATAGGTCAATTTTTTCATATTGTGATTCTCTCCTAACTTTCTATTTCAACAATGTCTGATTTTATAGACACTAATTTAGCGTATTAGTCCAATGCATCAAGCTTTAAAATTGCTTTTGCAAATAAGCCGCGCCATTGGCTAGCAAGTGGTTTTTCCGCATTCAATACACCAGTATGCTGTATGTAACGCACAGCTATATCGTTGGGTATACCAATGTTCATTAACAGTGTTTTTAATTGTAAACCTAATTGCGTAGCATCCTGATGTACTTTTTCAGCTTCAATTTCATCGTCATGATGATAGGCCCAACTCACCATCAACATATCACTGAATAAGCCCCAAACGCCGCTTTGCGTACCTTTTAAATACTCTACTTTAACGGGTGTCAGGCAATGGAACTCAATTTGATGCTGTAATTTTTTGAGTATGCCCTCACTTAATACTTCTTTACTTTCAATCACTATAGGCATGAATAATACTGCCGTACCTTTTTTACCAGATTCTATATCGTTAGCGAGCAAACGCTGCAAAGCGCGATCGTTTGCCAAAGCATAGATTTTTGCCACACTAAAATACATTACAGCCCAGGTAATGGGACCAGTGATATCCAGATACACGTGGGTAAAATTAATCACCAGATATGAAAGTACCAGTAAACCTATCTGGCTGCTACTGAAAACGGTATTTACTTTATCGCGGTCTACATTCCGGTAAAACGCAAAAGCCGTCAGCCAGATTAAAAGCAAACTCAGTAAAATGTAAGGGGTTTTACCGCGCCATACTTTTAGGTAGTCATTATGTTTTACGTTATCAATTGCGGTGGCCAAAATCTCTACACCGGGGTGTGCTTTAGCCATAGCCGTGGCTTTGAGATCAAATAGCGAAGGTGCGGTAGAGCCAATGATGACAATTTTATTGGCAAATTCGTTTGCTGGTCGTTTTTTTACTTTACTTGCCATGTCGGTATAAACATCGCTAAATGTAGCAAATTGGTAAGTAAAAGGCTTGCCGCGCCAGTTAAGGAGCATATTTTGAGGCAACCCGGCATTTGGATTTTTTTGCAGAAAGTTACCCACTACTAATGGCAACGCTGGTACGCGCCAGCCATTTTCATCCTGCCACAGCCTGTATTCACGCACAATGCCATCTTTATCTGGGTAGATATTATGTGTACCTAAATGCTTGGTATTCAGTGCTGCATCAAAATGCGGTAAAACTACGGCGATTGGTTGTGTAGCCATAGGCGTAATGGGCGCACGGGTATCTTGCGATGCCCGTACAATGCCAGGAATCATATCTGGCGTGATTTTACTTAAGTAGTCACTTGCTTCTGAGAGCCTTAATATAGGGAAAAAAGTATTCTCAGTGCCTGCAATCACATCGTTAAAGTAAGTGTCGCTGTCTGGGTTATAAACATCGGCATCGCTAAATAAAATATCGAATACGATGGCTTTAGGTTGCTGTGCCTCGATATTCTCTATAAATTCACCAAATACTTGGCGCGGCCATGGCCATCGTCCATACTCCTTAGCCATCGCGCTAAGTGAGGCTTCATTGATATCTACAATCACAATTTCTGGATCAGGCTTGGAAACGACGATGCGGTTTTTAACCATCAAGTCAAACGCCCGGTCGCGCATATTTTCACCCACGTGAAATACGTTAGCATCAAGCAAAACCATCACTGTAAGCAGGGTACTTAAATATAAATAAAAATTATTACGCAATTTACGCGTGACGCTGGCTAGCCATTGGCTAATAATTAATTTGAGTTTAGTCATCAACGGCAGTTTCAATATTAAGTAATGAGCAAAATCATAAATGTTTTTTTGATAGATTGGGGATTTGTTATACTGAAAATATCGGTTAACACGAATAGAATGGCGCAAACTTAATTAAGCTTGTGCAAGGAAACTAAAAAATTGAAAGATAAAACGATAGCGATTTTAGAAAATCGTGCTGGCGAACAACTTGCTGATCTCGTCAGAAAATATGGCGGCACACCTTTTTCTGCACCTGCGTTGGCTGAAATTCCAGACATTGATCCAGTACTGATCGCACAGTTGGTTGCTGATTGGGAGAGCGAGTTACCAGAAATTTTCATTTTTCAAACGGGCGTAGGTGTTAAAGCTTTATTTGCAACTACAGACTCATTAGGCATCACAGATAAACTGTTGGATATTCTTGCATCTGCTGTAGTGGTCGTACGTGGTCCTAAACCTACAGCAGTATTGCGTTCCCGCAAAGTGCGTATCGACTACAGTGCAATTGAACCTTACACTACAGCCGAAGTACTTGCGGAGCTGGATAAAACTTCAATTACTGGCAAACGTGTGGTGGTGCAGCGTTATGGCGATACTAACTTTGAGTTGCAAGCAGCGCTGGAACAAAGAGGCGCAAAGGTGACAGAAGTTACAACCTATCGCTGGAGTTTGCCTGAGAATACTCAGCCCATGGTTGATATGATGGATGCGTTAGATGCAAATACGATTGATGTCGTATGTTTTACCAGCGCATCTCAGGTTTACAATTTATTTACTGTCGCCGAACAACTTGAACGTAAAGATACCCTTCAAGCTGCGCTAAGTAGAAGCTTGGTTGCCTCTATTGGACCTGTATGTACGGTAGCGCTTAACAAATTTGGTGTTCGTGTAGATATCGAACCAAACCCGCCAAAGCTGGGTCCATTTATTACGGCAATCAACAACAGGTTAGCTTAAGTTCTTACTCTACTACTCAATTAAATAAGCCACTTTTTTTGTTACCATCCATCACCTATCTAGATCTTGAAACAACAGGTGCAACACCTTTTAAAGACCGTATTACAGAAATAGCCCTGGTACGGTTTGACAACGGGGTTGAAGTTGCACGCTGGCAAACATTGGTGAACCCTGAGCA